>SKZO01000306.1 GCA_007127335.1 Spirochaetales bacterium
GATGTGCTGCGGCTCTGTGCTCAGGCGCGCGACAGCGGCGCGCCGGTTTCGGAGGATCGGCTTGCAGAGCGCGCGAGCCCGCTCCACGAATCCTGGGGTCTGACGGCGATCGTGATCGTCCCGCCGCCGACCGCCTCCCGGACAGGATCCCTGCTCGTCTTCGGCGCGCGCACGGCGTCCGCGTTCGAGCACGAGACGATCGAACGACTGCAGCGGATAGCGCGCGTCATCCACGCGTCCGACCAGGAGAGCCGTCAGCGCACCGCACAGCTTCGCAGGCTGGTGATTCAGCTGACGGAGGCCGAAGACCGTGAACGCCGACGAATCGCCTCGCTCCTTCACGACGACCTGCAGCAGATGCTTGCCGGCATCAAGGTGCACATTGACATGGCCGCGCGACGGGCCCGAGACGATGAGTATCTCACGAGCCGACTCGACACCGCGGGCGATCTGCTCGAGCAGGCGATCGAGCGGTCCCGCAGTCTGTCCCACGAGCTCAGTCCGCCCATGCTCCGTATGCGCGGACTGGTCCCCGCGCTTCGCGTCCTTGCGTCCGAAACCGAGCGTGCGCACCAGCTGCGCGTCGTCATCAACGCTCCCGACGATGACCTCGAACTCTCGCCGCTCGCCGCGCACGTCACCTACCGCGCGGTTCAGGAGCTGCTGTTCAACACCATCAAGCACGCCGGGGTCGACGAAGCGACGGTCGACCTGGTCGAACGCGATGACGGCGTGGAGATCAGCGTACGCGATCGTGGCCTTGGATTCGACGTCGACGCCGCGCTCAGACAGGATTCGCCGACCGGGCTCGGGCTGCTGAGCCTGCGGGAACGCATCGAAGCAATCGGCGGCGTGCTGGAGATCAAGAGCATCGTCGGGGCGGGCAGCACGTTCACGATCTATCTTGCGCCGAGCGCGAGGGAAATCGAAGGGGTGATCCGGGAGGCGGGCCCCGGGCCGGCAGGCGAGCCGCCCCGCGCCCGCAAGCAGTCGGTGCTCGTGGCGGACGACCACGCGGTCATACGCCAGGGGCTCGCACTGCTGCTCAACGAAGAGCCGGATCTCGAGGTTGTGGGCGAGGCGAGCGGCGGTGACGAAGCAGTCGAGCTGGCGCGCCAGTTGCTTCCTGACGTGGTCGTGATGGACCTCACGATGCCCGGTCTCTCCGGTGACGAGGCGACCCAAGCCATACTGACGAGGGCCCCGGGTACACGCGTCGTTGGTCTCTCAATGCACTCTGAGGAAGAGGCCCGCGACCGAATGCTCTCCTCCGGTGCGGCCGCCTACCTCTCAAAGGCCGGCCGCTCGGCCGATCTCCTCGCCGCGATCCGCGGGCAGTCCGAATAGCCCGACTCCCGGGCCGAGCCGGAGGCTCTCGCGATCTCGTCCATCCCGGAGTCCTTCGCCTGCCGGTGGCGCGGATGAGCGGCAGACGGTACACTGGGCACGGGAGCAGACATGATCACCCACATCGTGAAACGCGACGGACGTGTCGTTCCGTTTGACCCGCAGAAGATCACCTTCGCCGTCCTGCGCGCGGCGGTTGCCGTGGGGGGGCGCGACCGTGCGACCGCCGAAGCGATTACGCACGAGGTGATCGATCGGCTCGCCACGCACCATACCGGCGGGGACCAGGATCCAACCGTCGAAGAGGTCCAGGATGCCGTTGAAAAGGTGCTGATCGAGCGAGGTCACGCCCGAACGGCGAAGGCATACATCGTCTACCGGTACGAGCATGCGCTCAAGCGCGCCGGCCGCGAGAGTCTCACCTACAGTTCGGACAACATTCCCTACCGCAAGCTGTGGGAGACGTTTTCGTGGGCGGTAGACCACGAGTGTCATACGCTCGAGGGCATAAGAAACTACGTGGAGGCGGGCCGGTACGCCGAGCTCGTGGGCCTCTCTGAAAACTTCTACCGGCAGGAGATAGCGGCCGCTCACGCAGCGCTCGCCGAACGGATCGATGACGTCCGCGTGATCATCATCGCCGGGCCCTCGAGCTCCGGCAAGACGACGACGACGCTCAAGATCGCCGAGTCCATGCCGGACCGACGCCTTGTTCCGCTCAACGTCGACAACTACTTCTTCGACCTCGACTCGCATCCGGTGGACGCGCGGGGTGACTACGATTTCGAGACTCCGCAGGCGCTCGACATGGACCTTCTGAACGATCATCTGCGCCGTCTGCTCGCCGGGTACGCGGTGGACATCCCTCGCTACGATTTCCGGACGGGCAATCGCGACGGTGTGTCCGCGACGCTCCGGCTCGGTCGCGATGACCTGATTCTCATCGACTCGCTCCATGGGTTCTACGCGCCCATGACCGAGTCGGTGCCGGATGCGCGGAAGTTCAGGCTCTACATCGAGACGCTCGCCCAGGTCAAGGACGATGCGGGGAGATTCATCCGCTGGACCGACGTCAGAATGCTGCGCCGGATGGTCCGCGACAAACAGTTCCGCAACTACAACCCGGAGCAGACCCTTCGGCACTGGTATCTGGTGCGTCGCGCCGAACTCCGGTATATTGTCTCCCGTCTGAAGGACGCGGAGGTGATCGTCAACAGCTTCATGCCGAGCGAGCTGCCGTTGATGAGGGAGCGCCTGGAACGGAGCTTTCCGCAGTTCGTCGAGCATCTCGTCGGGGACGAGGAGAAGCGCGATGCGCTCGAGCGCGCGAATCGGATCATTGAGCTGTTCGCTCAGGTTCCGCATGTGGGCTCAGAGGACGAGATACCGGGCGACAGTCTCCTTCGTGAGTTCATCGGCGGCAGCGTCTACAACTACCATTGAGCCCGACAGCCGAGGAGAGGATGTCATGCAGAAAGCACTGGAGCAACTGAAGAAGATCGACGCCGAGATCACGGCGCTCGAGGGAGCCCAGGCCGTACTCGAGTGGGACCAGCAGGTCTACATGCCGGAGCGGGGCGTACACGCCCGCTCTGAGCAGACCGCCGGGCTCGCCGCGATCGTACATCAGAAGAACACGGATCCGGTGATCGGCGATCTGCTCGACAAACTCGGAGTGTCGGACGAAAACCCGCTCGGCTCGGCCGATCTGGAAGACGACGATCGTCGCCTCGTGCGTGAGATCCACCGCGACTTCCAGCGGGCGACGCGGCTTCCTGCCGACCTCGTGTCGAAGATCGCCCGGGTCACCTCCATCGCGCAATCGGTGTGGGCGGAGGCGCGGCGCAAATCGCAGTTTTCGCTGTTCCAGCCGCATCTGGAGGAGATTGTCAAACTGTCCCTCGAGGTGGCGGAGCGGCTCGGGTACGAGGCGCACCCGTACGACGCACTCGTCGACCAGTACGAGCCGGAGATGACGACCGCGGAGATCGCGCGGGTATTCCGGGAGCTGCGCGAGGCACTCGTGCCGCTCGTGCGTGACATCGCCGCGGCCCGGCAGATCGACAACAGCGTCCTCCTGAAGGCGTTCCCTGTTGACAGGCAGGAGGCGTTCAGTCGCGCCACGCTGGAAGCTCTGCAGTTCGACATGAGTCGCGGGAGGCTCGATCGGTCGGTCCATCCCTTTACCACCTCGCTCGGGCCGGATGACGTGAGACTCACGACCAGGTACGACGAGCATTTCTTCCCGACCGCGCTGTTCGGCACGATCCATGAGGCGGGGCACGGGCTGTATGAGCTCGGTTTCAGCCGTCGGTTCCGCGGCACCCGGCTGGCCTCCGGAGCCTCACTCGGGATCCACGAGAGCATGTCCCGGTTCTGGGAGAATGTTGTGGGACGGAGTCGCGCGTTCTGGCACCACTTCTACCCGGTCATGAAGGCGGAGTTTCCGGATCAGCTGTCCGGGGTCGACCTCGAGTCGTTCTACCGGGCGATCAACCGGGTGGAGCCCTCGCTCATCCGGGTGGAGGCCGACGAGGTGACGTACAGCCTGCACATCATCCTGCGTTTCGAGCTCGAGCGGATGCTGATCGGTGGCGAGCTCAGGGTGGCGGACCTTCCGCATGCATGGCGGGAGCAGTCGCAGGACCTGCTGGGGATCGTCCCGGACAGCGATGCAAACGGCGTGCTCCAGGACATTCACTGGTCCGGCGGCGCGATCGGATACTTCCCCACCTATGCGCTCGGCAATGTGTACGGGCTGCAGTTCACCTCGCGCATGCGAACGGACATTCCCGCGATGGACAACCTTCTCCGTCAGGGCGATCTCGTGCCGGTCAAGGCGTGGCTCGACGAGCACATCCATTCGGTCGGGCGGTCGCGGACGCCCGGCGAGTTGTGCGAGGAGGTCACCGGCGAACCGATGTCGGCGCAGCCGTTCATCGACTACCTGACCCGCAAGTACACCGACATCTACGATCTGTGACCCATGACCTACGGCGGTTTCCTGCTTCGCCATCCGCTCTTCTGGGCGCTCCTCTGCGGCCTCGCGCTCGGCGTCGCGGGCGCGGCCGCCACGCGGCGAAGGCGTTCCTTCAGGCGGTCTGATCCGACCGCTTCGCGGAAGTGGGCGATCGTCTGGCTCGCGCTGTCCGTGGCGGTCGTCGCGGCGGCCGCGGGGATGATCGTTCCCGATGTGCCGGCATACGCGCATCCGGTCGCTCTTACGGTCGCCGCCGTCGGCCTGTGCGCGGGGGCTGTGGCGCTGCGATTCCCGAGATCGGCAGGCGTCCCGGTTCTCTTGCTGATTGGCTCCTTCGCCGTGTTCGGCGCCCTGCTGGTGCGGGATTTTGAACCTGTGCGGACGCGGGTGTCGCCCGCTCGTTTCACCGTTCTCGCCCTGCGGGAGCCGGGGCTGACGCTCGAAGTCTCCCGCGGCGCAGCCGATGCGATGGGCCAACCGGCAGTCGTGTCGGTTCCCGGGCAGGTGCTCACGGCGGAGCTCGACCTCCTGGATGTCCCGGATTGGCTGTTCCTCCTTGGGGCGGGGCGTTTCGTGCGTTACCTCGGCCCTGCCGGCGACGGGCCGATCGACGCCCCTGTTGTTCAGGCGGCCGTCGACTATGGCATCGTTCACCTCGAACGGGCGCTGCCTCAGGTGTCCCGGGTCAACGTCCATCGGACCTATCGTCTCCTGGTAGACCCGATCGGTGCCCCCCGTCTGACCGTCGAATAGCCTCCGCCTCCGCTCTTTTGTGTTCACACAGACGATGCGCGTCGACGATACTAAGGGCGAGATGATGATCACGCTCTACCGTACCGACCAGGACGATCGCATCGTCTACTACTCGATCAACGACAGACAGGGTCATCTCTTCAGCGCGCACAGTTTCACCGTGAACTGGGGCCCGGCACTGACCGTCGGGCGAGAAAAAGTCTACACCTTTGAGCGACGCAGCGACATGGATCAGAAACTGCAGGAGCTCCTGCAGGAGCGCATCCGCAGCGGGTATCGCGTGCTCTACACCTACTTCCGGGACCACGAGTACGATCACCTTCGCCCGACTCTCCGCCGAGCCGCGGTCTCCTAGTCATCCGGTCGAGCGGTTGCTGCGTCTCGCATCGGCCGCCTCAGACACGAACTCGCGTATCTTCTCGGCCAGTGAGAGCGCAGCGATCGCCCCCGTGACATACTCCGCTGCCATGTGGCCCGTCTCATACCACGGCGGCAGCTCCTCGATCAGGCGCAGGAGAGACAGGGCGAAGAGCGTCATGATCGCGAAGACACTCGCCTTTCCCAGTGCCGAGGTGCGGAACGGCAGCTGCCAGTTTCGAGCGATGAGAAGGATGATCTGCCCCAGGAGGTGCACTCCGAGCCGGATTACGACGATCGTGAAGAGCCAGACGGAGACGAGCCGGTAGCTCACCAGAGCAACCGCCACGACGATCAGGACGGTATAGTCGCTCGAGCTGTCGAGATACCTCCCAATACGCGTGACCTGCCGTGTTCGCCGCGAGATCTGACCGTCGAGGAGATCCGTGAGAAAGACGAGTGCCGTCATCGGGACTACGACCGGTCCTGTCTGGTATGAGCGGGCGAGCAGCACGAGCCAGAGCAGGGTGGGTGCGGCGCTCAGACGAACCAGCGAGAGCACGTTCGCGAAGTTCACCCGCGTCAGGCGGCGGCCGGTGTCACTGTTCACGAACAGGTGTCGCAGCGATACGAGCGACGCTGCGATGGCGGCGTGAACCGCAGGCATCGCCACGAGGTACCAGAGCGTTTCGCGCATGGTGACCCGGTATACCGCCCGTACGAGCGCGGCCGTCGCTGCCTGCACGAGGAAGAGGATCAGAACAGTGATCAGGATGCTGCGGACGATCGACCGATCCTGCACGTAGTCACTCTAGCTCCGGCCCACAGGGATGTCAATGAGCCGATTCCCGGCGCCGCTGCCGCATCGGCGCCGATGCGGGCCGCTCGTGGCGGGTCCATAAGCCGGCTGTGAGCCGGCTGTGAGCTTGACAACACGACGTTGGCCTGCAACGATGGAATGATGGCTCGTATAGGTCTGGCCAATATGCTGACTTCCTCCCGGTTCGTGCTGGCGCCCGCTTTCGCGGTCGTATTCAGCCTCACGACCAGGGTGGATGAGTTTCGTACGGTCGGTTTTGTCCTGCTCTGGGTGCTGTTCGTTCTGATCGAGCTCAGCGACGTCCTGGACGGGGCAGTCGCCCGCCGGCAAGGCACGGTCAGCGATGTGGGCAAGATACTCGATCCGTTCGCTGATGTCGTATCGAAGGTCACCTACTTCACCTGCCTTCTGACGGTGGGAATCGTCCCGCTCTGGTTCCTCCTGATCGTCCTGTACCGCGAGTTCGGCATCATCCTCATCAGAATGATCCTCTACCATGACGGGATCGCGCTCGGTGCACGCGTTGCCGGGAAGCTGAAGACCTGGTTCTACGGTATCTCGGCTGCCGCCGGGATTCTCCTGGTCGGCATTGACCCATCGCCCGCGGTCGCCACCGGGATGACGGTTCTGCTCGCAGTCACCGCTGCCGCATCGGTCGGCTCGTTTCTGCAGTACCTCGTACTCTTCCTCCGCGGCCGGAAGGCGCACCCATAGTGGAGCCGATCAGCGCAATCCCCGTCTCGGATCTGCGGAATGTCCGCTTCGTGCTCGCAGATATCGACGATACGATGACCGTGGACGGCAGGCTCCCTGCCGAATCGTACCGCGCGCTGTGGAGTCTGCACAATGCCGGAATAGGCGTGATCCCGGTCACCGGGCGTCCTGCCGGCTGGTGTGATCTGATCAGCCGTCAGTGGCCGGTCTGCGGGGTTGTAGGGGAGAACGGTGCATTCGCCTTCTACCTCGATGGCAGACATCGCCGCGCGCTGTACCATCCCGACGCGCCTCGTCCCGAGGAGAATCGGGTCCGTCTCGAGGCGACTGCCCGACGCGTGTACGACACAATTCCCGGCACGAGACCGGCCAAGGATCAGTTCTCACGCCTGTTTGATGTCGCGATCGACTTTCGCGAGGAGCCTCCGCTGCTCGGGTACGATGTCGCGGAGCGCATCAAGGCGGTATTCGAGGACTCGGGTGCACGAGCCAAGGTGAGCAGCATCCACGTAAACGCCTGGTACGGGTCGTACGACAAGCTCTCAATGGCGCGACACTTCCTTACCGAGCGTTTCGCGCTCGACATCGATGACGCAGCCGCGAACAGAAGCGTGCTCTTCTGCGGCGATTCGCCGAATGACGAGCCAATGTTCGGCGCCTTTCGGTTGTCCGTAGCGGTCGCGAATATCGAGCCGTTCCTCGCAGCGTTGAGCAGCCCCCCGACGTATGTCTGCGCGCGCGAATCCGCCGGCGGTTTCGTGGACCTCGTCGAGCTTGTCCTCGAGAGCCGCAGGGCGACCCACGAGAAACCGACCGCCGGCGCGTGAGAGGGCTTGACAGTCGCATTTCCGGACGCTATATTCCCCTCTCACGCTCGCGAGAGCGGGTCTGACCCCAGCGGTAACGGATTGTCGAGGCTTTGATATTGACATGCCGCCTGCCTTTATGGTAGGTTAACAGTCCGCTCCAACGGGAGTCAGTTGGCGGGTCGTCAGACGACGAGCGTCAACAGTGTTCTTTGTCATTACGAGGGAAGGGAAGAGAGAATGGCTTAGGGATCCGGGAGGAGAGTTCCGCGAGGGGCTTGAGAACCGGAGACTGAAGCCGGTGTAAGGTTTGAGCGGGTTTGC
>SKZO01000269.1 GCA_007127335.1 Spirochaetales bacterium
GGGTCTTGCCGTAGAAGCATGCCGACGCTATACTTGAGGTGCTGTCGGCCTCGAGCGAGCGTCGTATAATGGCATTACCCCAGCTTCCCAAGCTGGAGACGAGGGTTCGATTCCCTTCGCTCGCTCAGGGCTAATTGCTTACGGGGGAAGGCTTTACACGATTTGGCCTTCCCCGTTTTTTTGTCCTGTGACGCAGATTGTGTCAGCAATTGTGTCAGCTTGCTTTTTCTGACGAAATTCTTTCGACGAAGTGGCTCGCGCCTTGCAGCCTGTGGAGCTCGTTCCACATCTTTCCGCACTCGCTGCACTTCATCGTAATCATGACTTCGCCTGAATCTCTCTCGTTCGTCTGCGGCTCCGCCATCGAGATATCCTGTTCGCAGAATGGGCAGAATCCGCGCGCGGGCAACTGGCGCTCGCAACTGCCACCAAAGGTGGCCGGGAGTCGAGAAAGCGACGCACGTCGCTCGCATGAGCACCGCATAATTCAGTTCCGGCGAGGCGCCGTCCAGCGTGCGTCAGGGGACTCACGCCCCCTGAACCCCTGGGTCCCGAGGAAATGGTTAAATGGCTCAATGGCTAAAAAGCCCGGACAGCGCGGATCCTGTACGCGTTGCTCTTGTCGTCGTTGTACTGATCGCCAGTGTCGAAGCCAAGTGGCCACGCACTGGACGCAAAGTACTCGGAGGAACTCCAATAGTAGGCCGACGCGAATCCGCCCAGGCCCTCTTCGTGGAGGTTTTCGTACATTTCGTGCAGCTCATCCCGCGACGCTAGGAACCAGTCATCGTATCCCCCGTGCGTGGCGTTCCTCACTACCTCCGCCGCAGGATGCTCCGCCCCGGTCATCGCACTATACGTGTTCTCATACCCGCTTCCCAAGGCTGTCGAAGTTCCCGGCGTAGAGGTGAACTCCGTCTTCCACTGGTACGTCCCGTCTTCATCGGCCGTCCACGCCTCCAGGTAGCGCCACCCGTGGCTATACTCACCCTTGTCGTAGAACACGAACCCCCCGGCCGGACCATCGCCTCCGATCTGTAAGACCCAGTGAGCAACCAGCTCCACGTCCGACGATATGTCCCAGTCCCGAGAGCTCCCCATCTCTGCGGTGTAGTACTGTTCCCCAATCCCGTCTCGGGCCGAGTAGTGACGCAGGTAGTATCCTCCGAACACGGCTGGTCCCTTGGCGGGAGCCACTGCCTCCGGCATCGGCTGGCCCAGCGTCACCGTCACGCTCGTCGAGCCACCTGATCCACCCTGCCGGTCAAACGTCACCGTATAGGTTTCCGGCTCTTCCTGGGTCTCCGGCTCGGACTCTCCCACATCGATGTCCATCAGCTCATTGCTGCACCCGCTCACGATTGCGAGCCCCGCTACGACAGCCATCGCGGTGATCACACTCCATCGCTTCGATCTGCTTCGCATCATCTACGCCCTCTCTTCTTCACCCCCGGGTTACCCGGGCAGCCCCGATGGCAGGCACCCATGAAAGCCCATGATAGCTGAGTATATCTCTCATGAACCGGGGCGACAAACTGATCCGCAGCCCGGCGGGTCTGGGCCTCCTTTCGGCGCGCGGCCCCTGACGACAGGCTGTTACCTGGCTCTGCGGTCCGACGTTGACGCGCGTCGTCGCTCGGACTTGCAGGGCTGACACGGGAACGGCGAGCCCCGCAGTCGCCGACCGCGGTGTCAGTTCGAGTGACGCAGGCAGGTATAGGTTCCAAGCAAGTATTCCGGGGACTGTCCAGTATTGTGTTTTTTTGCATGCGCCTACACGTATCGAACTTGTCGTGACTCCAGATACGCCTCAGAATCAACAGGATAGACATTCGTCGCGCTTGAACCTCGGCTCTGGCGCACGCAAACATACACTCCTGACGATGAACAGAGCGTGTGTGAGGTCGTTGACAGCCACATCGCGGGCGATGGATGTCGCACTACAGACCATGGAGGATCTGATGATTCGTGTACGTGCTCTATGTAGGTCTTTCGTTGTTGTCGTCGTTGTCGCTGGCACGCTGGGGGTCTTCCTGGGATGTGAAGCCATCTTTGGCTCCACTGATACGGGCTTCGAGCCCGATCCGCCTGGAACAGACGAGGTGATCGAGCTACTGCAGGAGACGAATCAGTCCAGCGGTCACACCGACGCTGACGGCAAGCTGACGCTCGATACCGACTCGTTCAACAGGGATGTTGTACTCGAACTGGAAGATGAATCGGGCTCGCCGGCCCAGGGCGCTTACGTTTCCTACCACCAGCAGGATGGGGTGGTCGCACTCCATGTAGAAGACCCGACCGGTCAGTTCGCGCAGGCCTATTATGTGGCAGACATTCTGGAGGAAGCGCAGAGTTCGGGACACCCTCCGACATCGGTACAGTATTCGATGTCTGGAGAACGAGCAGTCATCATCACGTCAGCTGTGATCGTTGTGAAGATCGGACTCAAGGCCTACGCGGCCTACAACTTTGCGAACTCGGTTCACGAGATGACCGCGTTCCACTTCCGAAGCGTTGATTCACAGAGCCTGACACACACAACGTACGAGACAACGGTTGGAGAGTTCGCAGCGCAGATCAAGAACGGCATCAGCGCCGGGACATTCCTGCTATCGGCCAAACACACGCTCGTCACGAAGGCAGCTGACCTCATCCACTCCTCAGGGTCGCTCACGATAGACGCACTGGACATCGCAACCGACCAATCAGATAGCTTCTTGAACGGCCTGCTGCAGAACATGATCATCGACGGCACCTCGCAGGTCATTGGTCCGGACACCCCGATCCTGGTCACCGTCAACCACTTTGCTGTCATGTCCAACCCACTCCAGCTGTTGGCCAGTGCGCTCCCGTTCATGGATGGAAACTTCGTAAGCCTCGTCGAGGTGGAACTGGTCGCACAGAGCACCGTGGTCGTCGATGACGATTACAACTTCCAACCAGACCCAACGGACAACACACCGTTCAACGTCGTAGATACGGTCCCGAGCCACAACGCTACAGGCGTATCGCCAACCTCAGGAGTCGTCATCTTCTTCGATGATATCGTCGATCCGCACTCGCTCTCAGAGGTATCGGTGTCGGTAAACTCGGGTCAGACGGCGATTCCCGGCACCTACACGCTCTCGCTCAGTGCCAACGGCCAGAACGCGATCATTGCATTCTCACCGTACAACGCGTTTCCCGAGAACTCCACGATCGCCGTTCTCGTAGAAGCAATCGGCACCGATCTGCTGCTCGACAAAGGAGGAAACACCCTCTCCCAACAGCTCGAGATAACCTTCACGACCGGAAGCATGATATCGAGCCCAGGAGAAAACCTGGGGTTCGAGAGCGGGATAGCCGGGTGGCATATCCTCGGGAGTGGAGGAGTGATCGATCTTCCCTATGGAGGGTTGAGCCTCTCCGGGAGCAGGGCCGCCGCCATCGCGACCGGGCCCATCTATCAGGATGGTATAAGCGGCGATCCGATTGACGACCGCTACTCAACATTGACGTCGGGAGCCATCCCGGTTCCGGGTTGGGCCACTCAGCTGCGGTTCGACTACTACTTCATATCGTCAGAGTTTCCGGACTGGATTGGTTCGGTCTACGACGATACGGTGACACTGCAGATATCCGGCGCCGGAGGCAGTCACTCCGTCGTGCTTGAGAGCATCAACCGGTACTCTGCGAGCGATGTGATACCCATTGATCTCAACTGGGGCGAAACCCCCCATCACACCGGACTCAGCACGGCTGCGATGGACGTCTCGACACTCGGATCTGAAGTCTCGGTGAGCATTACGATCACCGATGTTGGCGACACCGCTTATCCTTCAATGATAATCGTGGACAACTTCAGGTTTCACTAAGCGATGGCAGCTGCTGGCCTCAAACACCGAGGCCAGCGGCAACGTCCTCCGTCAGGCCGGTCGTTATCAGGTCACCCTCTGCACTACTATGCTACGGTGCCGGGCTGAACACCCGTCTGGTACTGTCCGGTTCAGCCCCGATTCGGGTAACGAATAGCTCAGAGCTCGGGTCGTACCAGCCAACGACCTGATTCCATCCGGCCTTCAGTGGCAGATCGATGTCCTCATCCCAATGACTGATGCCATACAGATGAACGTCACGGTCCACGTAGTACCACGCCACCATCCCTCCGTCTGGACTCAGTCGGTCGACTCGCCCCTGGAGTTCCTGGGTTCCGACGAAAAGGGAGCCGAGCAACTGAATACCGGCGTTTGAGTCAGTGGCATCTATCCCCCATTCCGCTTCTACCAGTCCTACATTGGCGAGCCAGGAAGCATCGGGGCCGGAAATGCCGACGCCCGGATGTATCCGTCTACACCCACACGCGTGGATACTCACCGGAATCGTTGAAGAGCAGATCGGCCGTAATAGTTGCTGGTCCGTCAAACTCCCCCGCTTCCCAGTTCTCGATGAAGCCTGAGGCAAGAGTGAGCGTGTCTCCGAAGTAGCCTTGATCAAGGCCATCTCCGTCGCCATTGGCTCCCGACACCCGACTGAACAGGTACTCTGCTTCGATCCTTCCCGGTTCCTGCGGATCGGGGTCATGGAAAGTGTGTATCGCAAGCGTCGTATCAGTCCCCGTCTGGTCAACAACGTACTGGTTCTCTGACGTGAGCTCCCCCGAGACCTCCGAGTTGATGAGGAAGTACGCGGGAACATCGCCTGCTGCTATCATCAGGTTGTAGTACCCGGGCATATCCTGCTCCTGCCCCGCGACTGTGATAGACTCAACGACAAATGTGATCTCATTGGCATCGCTCGTAGAGACCGTTCCCTCGAAGACACTGTCACCACTGTGGCCGACTACCGTGTAGGCGAACCGGTATTCGGTTAACTGGAGCGTAGCGGTCAGCGAACCGGAGTACTCCCACTGTCCAGGCAGCTGTGCGTCGATTGGTGATGCAGTCGGAGAGTCCGCCGGGGCACCTCCTCCGTTATCCGTCTCGGGACTACCAGTATCAACCGGACCGGTCAGATCACATCCGGACAGGAGTAGAGCAGCTCCGATGAGTAGAACAACCAATGCACGACCGAATCTCATAAAACACCTCTCCCAGAATTACGGAATGCCGGAGTGACCTGCCACATCGACCGGCAATGAGCCATTTTCGAGCACGGGGTGCCGACCGTCAACCGCTCCACGGGAATGCGGCACAAGATACGTGAAAAACGAAGGTAGAACCCGATAGGCCCTCGATGATTCACCCGCCACACGACTCAGCGCACCGCCTCGTGTACTGTGGACAAGGGCTGCGGCGCGTCTTGCTCATGTGTCGATACACCGTTGGCGGTTTCTCAGTTCTCTTCAGCCTTCGCGGGTGACTCATCGCGTGCGACTCCCCACCATGTCTTCTCCGGGGAGGTCACTGCGGTTGCCCGCTCTTCGCGGTCGAGACCGACAATGCCGGGACGAAGTTCGTCCGGGAGCACGGCCAGGTCGAAGATCTCGTCCACACTCTGCTGGTAAACAAGGCGCCCGACCATGGCCCCACTCGGCTCGTGGATCACCGCAATACCTGCGGTGGTCGCCTCATCGGCGATGGGCAGGTCCCGAAACGTGGAGGAGTTCTTGCGCAGCTTGCTGTACGCGACAAAGAGGTGGCTGCGGTAGTAGGCGAGCCCGCGGACGAAGCCGCCCACACGTTGCACGACCTCGTGCCGACGGTTCTCCACGTCCACCCGCACGAGCTCTCCGGTAGCTGAGAGGAGCAGGTAGAGCTTCCCGTCAATGATCCGCGGAGAGTGCGGCATCGGCAGCTCGCGGAGCACAGTCTCGTTCGTTCGCACATCGATCAACACCCCGTCATTCGGGAGCCGGCGGCGCCAGCCCTCAGCCTCGTTGGATTCGGCAAGACAAGTAGCGAATGCCGGAGAGCCGTCTACAAACGCAACGCCGTTGAGATGGCAGCGGTCCTCGGGCGCAAGGTCGTCCACGAACGGCGGGAACCATGCCGGCTCGAAACTGTAGCGGGCGCTCAGCCGGGCGAGACAGCCGAATCGGGTGTTTACGATCCACAGCGAACCGGAGGCATCCCACTCGATACCGTGAGTGTCGATTCGGCCGGTCTGGATCGTCTGACGAGGGAGATACAGCGCGTCGTACGTGTTCGGCTGGCGAGGGTACGCAGGGGCCATCCTCGAGTCGTTCACGAAGAGCTCGACCGTTGACGCGGTCGAGATCGCCAGTACGCCCTTGTTCCACGACACCGCCATCGGACGATGGAAGGTCCGCGGCAGCTGCACGAGTCGCTCCCCGTCATGCGGGCTGATGAACACCAGCTTTCCGGCCTGGTAGGTTGACAGTGCGATGCTGCAGCCGAGATTCTGGAGCAGCTCGGGCAACGCCGGAGTACAGGTAAGCTGGAACGGAGCGGGATCAGAAGTCGAGCTCATGCGAAGCGTCTTACCATCGAACTTACGGAATCGCCTTGTTCTCGAAGTAGAGGAACTCGGACTCCAAGTATGGGTACCCCTGGACGTACTCGATATTCACTCCCACCAGCAAGTCGATATCACCGTCTCCATCGAAGTCCGCTGCCACGAGACTCAGACCGAATCCAGCGTAGGTATACCAGTCGCGATCCGGGAAGCTGATTCCGAACGGGTTGGTCACCGGCGCGGCGAAGGTGGGAGTAGCTCCTGCCGTCGTGTTCTCGAAGTAGATGATCTTCGCACCCTGGGGAGAATGGCCGGCGAGCAGGATGTCGAGATTGCCGTCACGATCCAGGTCAACGATCGTCATGCCGCCAATCACGAATCCGGCGGGCAGGACCAAGTTGGCGTATGGGAAAGCGACTGTCGAATCGTCTGCAAACTGGAAGACCGTCGGAGACCCGGAGGTGTTCTTCGTGAGGTAGACATTCTCCTCAGTCGCAGTGATGACATCGAGGTCGCCGTCGCCGTCGATGTCCACTAAGGCCGCCGCGACGAGAAACGAAGGTATACCCGCATTCGGTGCGAACGGAACGGGAAGCGCAAACGACGGACTCGTAGCAGTACCAGTGTTCTCAACCAGCAGAAGGCCCTGATGATAGAAATACGCATAGTCGTCATAGTCATAGCCGTCCACGAACCCAGATGCGATGAGGTCAAGGTCACCGTCGCCGTCGGTGTCCACGAACGCGACTGGACTCACATAGGCTCCGTATATGTACAGGCTTCCCGAGTACTCGCCACCGTGAATGCCCGCAAGCCCGAACGGATCGCGCTGCACCGGCTGGAAGCTTGGCCCCCCGGTGTTTCGCTGGAAACTAATGGAAATGCCGTAACTCGGATCCCAGTAGATCTCAGAATAGAAGAGATCGAGATCGCCGTCGTTGTCGATATCTGCCGCGACGAGGTACCCGGCGTAGTACACATAGCCGGATCCGGTAGCGAGTCCGAAGGGGTTTATCTGATAGGTGCCGAAGTTCGGCGTCTGTGGCGTCGGTCCCGGCGGACCACCGTTATCGCCATTGGTAGGCACGGGGTCAACGGCGGACGGACAGCCGGCAAGCGCAAGCACCCCGGCGCCAACAATCGCTCCTGCGATGGCCGCCGGCGATACCGGCCCGGCAAGTTGATTGTAGAGCTTCCGTACTCGACGCAACAGTGCGCGACGCTTGAGATAGCCGTACGAGTGGAACTCGCCGGTTTCGATGAGCTCGTGTAACTGTTCGGTTGCGCGGCGCAGCCGCGAAAACGTCACTCTGTGCTTCGCAGGGATCCTTGCCATACATGCCCCCCAATGCACCAAAGGTATGCGGTAGATTGTCCCACGCATCGAAGCGATCCGCAACTCTCAGAACCGGGGTCAGATGCAGAAAACCACACGGTGAACCATCGCGGTGTCTCGGCCTCAGCACCTCGGGCATCGGTGGTTTCTACCGCGCGTCGAGTAGATCAACCCTGCGGATCAGAGAACCTGAGGTAGAATTGGACAAACATATCGGTGGTATTGGCCACTCTCGCGTGTCGTTCATAAGCCATTGACGGAGTAAGTCAAAGGGTTATACTCTATACGTGACGGTTGAGTGGGACCCGGGCAAGGATCAACAGAACAGGCGAAAGCACGGTGTGTCGTTCCAAGA
>SKZO01000376.1 GCA_007127335.1 Spirochaetales bacterium
ACCGTACGGACTCCGTTTATCGCCTCGGCGAGCGCACCGTTCGTAGTGGAGCTCGCTAGCCGCGCGCTGACGAAGGCGTCTCGGGCCTTCGGCAGCCAGATGAAGCGTACGATGAACAGCAGCGGCACGATCCCGAGCGTCATGAGTCCGAGCGGGAGGTTGAGAACGAGGATAACGGCGATAATGCCGGACAGGAGGATCACGTCGCCGACGGCGAAGATCGAAGACTCGAGGAACTGCTGAAGCGCGTGGACGTCCCCCTGCAGCCGTGACATCAGGCGGCCCACTTCCGTCTTGTCCATGAACGAGAGTGAGATACGCTGGAGGTGACCGAACATGGCCCTGCGCATGTCGAAGAGCACTCGTTCGCCAATCTCGCTCGCAAGTCGCTCCTGAGCGTAGTTCGCCGCATAGTTTATCAGGATGATCGCCCCGAAGACGACGGCCGCGATGTAGAGAGCCGTCCGGCCTGCATCGGCGCCCACGAGGGCCTGATCTATGGCGTTCCGGATGACGAGCGGCACCGCGAGTTGGGTTGCCGTGAACAGCAGCACTCCTACCAGTGCGAATAACAGCTGCTTGCGGTACGGGCGAGTGAAGGGGATGAACCGCCGAAGGACATGGGGGTCGAAGACCCGGCCGAACAGCTGCTCTTCCTGATTGACCTGGGACCCGACCACCGCAAGCGGCGGGCGCTCCTCTTCCGGGATACCGTAGTCGTGAAACTGCTCGCGTATTCGATTCGGTGATGACATGGTGCTACTCTTCCTCGGTTGGGTTGGACTGCAGTTCGAACAGCGCCTGGTAGCGCCCCCCGGCCGCCAGGAGCGACTCGTGAGTCCCTCGCTCAACGACGTTCCCGTTGTCGAGGAACAGGATCTCATCGGCGTGCATCAGCGAACTGAGGCGGTGCGAGATCACGACTACGACCGAGTCGGCAGCGTGTTCGCGCAGTGATGCGAGGATACGCTGTTCGGTCGCTGCGTCTATCGCGGCAGTCGAGTCGTCGAAGATGAGAATCGACGGTTGCATGAGCAGAGCCCGTGCGATCACGAGCCGTTGCCTTTGTCCTCCGGACAACGAGACTCCCCGTTCTCCAACGAGTGTGCCGTACCCTCGCGGCAGATCGTTGATGTAGCTGTGCAGCTGCGCCGTGTTCGTCGCCGCGACGATCCGGTCGTAATCCGCCCATGGATCGCCATATGCGACATTGTTCATGATCCCGGAGGTGAAAAGGAAGATATCCTGCTGAATCACACTCACCGCGGAGCGCAGTGACTTCAGCGTCACGTCCCGAATGTCCTGTCCGTCAACCGTTATGCTGCCGTCGGTCACGTCGTAGAACCTGGGGATCAGGTGGGCTATCGTGGACTTGCCGGCGCCCGGCGGCCCGACGATCCCCAGGGTCTGTCCACGACTGAGCGTGAAGCTGACGTCCTCGAGCACGGGAACCGTCTCTTCGCCGAGCTGATAGGCGAAACTGACGCGATCGAACTGCAGGACGGCGTCCTTGATCTCGAGGTCGGGCGCGTCGGGTCTGTCCTTGATGTCGGGTTCTTCGTCGAGCACGGAAAACAGGCGCTCTCCCGACGTCGTGGCGCGGGCGATCGAGTTGACGAGAAGCCCGAGCTGGCGGACGGGCATCTGGAGCACGGTCATGTAGGCGAGGAACTCGGTGAGTGTTCCCACCGTGATCTCTCCGGCGAGCGTCTTCTGGCCGCCGACCAGGAGGACGAGCCCCATTGACAGGTAGAAGGCAAAGCTCATTGCAGTGCCGTTGCTCACTCGCGTGCGAATCCGTTCGGAGGTGATCTCCATCGCCTGCGAGCTCGCCTTGTCGAACTTGCCCATTTCGTAGTCCTGCGCGGCGAAGGCCCGCACGACCCGGATTCCCTGGAGGTTCTCCTCCATGACTCGCGTCAGATACGAGAGTCGCTCCTGCAGACGATGCCAGCTCTCGCGCAGCGAGAGCCGGGCATCGACTGCGCGCCAGCCGACGAACGGCACGAAACTCAGCGCGAGGAGACCGAGGAGCCAGTCTGCGCTGAGCAGCCGGTACGATCCAATGCCGATCAGCAGAGAGAGCAGAATCACGCGCATGATGCCGGTGTTGACGAAGAGGCGTACTCCCTCCACGTCGAGCATGCCTCTCGTGATGAGGTCACCGCTGTGCGCGTGATCGTGGTATCGGAAGTCGAGACGCTGGATCTTGTCATAGATCGCCATGCGCAGCTCATAGCCAATGTGCTGGCCCACCGACTCCCCGAGGTAGTTGTGGAGCATCGTGAACAGACCGCGAAGGACGCTCGCTGCGAAGAGCAGGAGGCCTGTCGTCAGGAGGGCCTGCCGTGCGGCGTCGAGTGTATCCGCGTGACCGAGCATACCGTAGGCGTTGTCGACCGCGGTTCCGAGGAACTGCGGGATGTAGAGCTGGAACACGACGGCGACGATGAGTGCGGCGACCGCCGCAGCCATCCGCCACGGATAGTGCAGTGCCATCCGTCCCACCCTCGTGACGACGTCGAAACCTTCCACCATTTTTCGGAACGTAAACCGGCCGGACTCCCGCGGCTGTGCTTCTGTCATGGATTTCATAGGCAAGTATTCTATCCTACCCGCCCTAAGCCGAAGGTGCAATCGCCGTCCACTCGATCCACAGAGTCATCATGCGGTTGCCCGGCCGTCCATGCCTCCATACTATGTGGTGGTGAACTCGTTCTGGCGACGGTTGCCGCGCCCGATCCACATCCTCGCCCCAATGGAAGATGTTACCGATACCGTGTTCCGTCGGATCATCGGACTCTGCGGGCGCCCCGATCTCTTCTACACCGAGTTCATCCATACGGACGTCGTGCTCGCGAAGCGACGCGGGCGCCCCGGCGTGACGCCCAGGCTTGTCTATTCGCCTGAGGAGCTCCCTCTGGTGGCTCAGATCTGGGGGGGCGACCCCTCGGCCTACGCGCGGGCGTCGGTGCGTCTCGCGGCGATGGGGTTCAGCGGGATCGATATCAACATGGGATGTCCGGTCCGGAAGATCAGGAAGAAAGGCGCATGCGCCGGTCTCATCCGCCGACCGTCGCTCGCCGCGGAGCTCATCGCCGCGGCACGAGAGGGCGGACTGCCGGTGAGTGTGAAGACGCGTACCGGATACGACCGACACGACACGGATCGATGGATCGGCCACCTGCTGCGGCAGGGGATCGACGCGTTGACCGTGCACGGACGCCACGCGGAGCAGGACAGTAGCGAGCCCGCGGACTGGAGCGAGATAGGCCGCGCGGCGGCGATTGCCCGCGAGCTGGGCGCTGACACCGTGGTCATCGGCAATGGCGACGTGATGAGTCGCGCTGAGATCGTCGAGAAGAGCCGGGTCTACGGGCTCGACGGGGTGATGGTTGGTCGCGGCGTCTTCGCGGACCCCTGCCTCTTCGCCACCGACGAGCGAGCCGGGGCATTTGCGCGTGCGACCCCCGCGCAGAAGACTGGTCTCCTGCGGACTCATCTGCGCCTCTACAGGCAGGTGTGGGGCGAGACTCGCAACTATGAGATCCTCAAGAAGTTCTACAAGATCTACCTGACCGGTTTCCCGGAGGCCGAGACGCTTCGCGAGACACTGAATGCAACGCATGACTACGAGGCGGCCGAGAGGGCCGTGGCCGACTTTCTCCGCGGCAGCGCCGATTGCGAGTTGACTTCTCCCGGTGCGCGCAATGGTGCTTCTCCCGCGGAGACGAAGGTGCTACGATGAAGCAGATGAGCCTCGACTATCTGCGCGAGCAGGGCATTACCAACTCGCGGGTGCTCGCGGCGCTCCGCCGCGTTCCGCGAGACCGGTTCGTTCCGGAGAGCGAGCGCGCGCGTGCGTTTGAGAACCGGCCTCTTCCCATAGGCTGCGGTCAGACGATCTCGCAGCCGTATATCGTCGCATACATGACGCAGGCGCTCGATATCAGACCCCAGGACCGCGTCCTCGAGGTCGGCACCGGCTGCGGGTACCAGACGGCCGTGCTCGCGGAGCTTACCGATTACGTCTACTCTGTCGAGATCGTCCAGGAGCTCGCGAGCCGGGCGCGGGAGCGTCTCGAGCGGCTCGGCTACACCACGGTGCGGACCCGGCTTGGGAACGGCCGCGAGGGCTGGCCTGAGGAGGCCCCCTTTGACGCGATCATCGTGACGGCCGCCGGTGACGAGGTTCCGCCGGCCCTCGTTGCACAACTCAACCGCAGAGGACGACTGATCATGCCGGTCGGGAAGGGCCCTGCCGCGCAGGAGCTCGTACTCGTGCGGAAGAACGAGGCCGGGCGGGTCCGTACCGAATCGTTGCTCCCGGTGCGCTTCGTCCCGCTGACCGGTTAGATGGGGAACATAATTCGGGCGACGACCGCCCCCGGCATCGAGGATGTCGCGCAGGACGAGGGCGCCTGCATCCTCGCCCGCGGCGGGTTCAGGACCGTCTCGGTCGGCGATTCCGCGGCCGCCCTGCGCCTGCCCGGTGTCGTCGTCTGGGAGCTCGAACCCGGTATTGCCGCAGGCGAGGTGCGCCGCGGTGACCCGCTGCGTTCGGCCCGATCGCTCTTCCATGTGGCCGTCCACGTTGGCGAGGTTGTATGGGACGGAAGGACCCTCGCGTCACTGCTCAGCGGTATTGAGGAGATCGATCTCGCGGACATGCGGGACGCCGGGAGCTTCCGCGTCAGCTGCTCGCGGGTGGGAGAACACGATTTCCAGAGTCCCGAGGTCGAGCGGGAGACGGGGACAATCATGCAGGCCCGCTACGGTACGGCCGTTGACCTCGAGGGATATGCGCTTCATCTGAAGGTTGACATCGTCGGAACGAGAGCCTTCTGCGGGTACCAGCTGACGCGGCGCAAGGGTCTCGACCGACGGTACCGCTGGGTGTACCACCCAAGGGTCACGCTTCGCACGCCCATCGCCTACGCGATGCTCGTGATCGCAGGGTACGCCTCTCACCCGGACGCTCTGCACGACCCGTTCTGCGGCTCGGGCACGATCCTGCTCGAGGCCGCAGGAATCGCGTCGCAGGGAGGATTGGCCTTGCCCTCGCTTTCCGGGAGCGACCGGGATCCTCAGGCGGTGGAAGGCGCCCGGGCCAACCTGTTGGCGGCGGGGGTGCCCGGAGTGCCGGTAACTCGGGTTGACGCTCGCGAGCTCGCGGTGACCGTCCCGGAGCGCTCGCTCGCCTACATCGTGACCAATCCCCCGTTCGGCATACGGCTCGCGAAGGGGCTGAGCCTCTACTCCCTGTATGACGGGTTGCTCGGGTCGGCGACGAGGGCGCTGCGGCCCGGCGGCACGCTTGCACTGCTCGTCGGCCGACAGCGAGGGGCATTCAACCGCGTGCTGCGTACCTACCCGGAGTTCAGCCGGGAACACCTCCGTATCGTCGAGATGGGCGGGGTCTATGCGGCGCTGTACGTGCTGCGGCTCCGGGTTGATTGACGGTGCCCCGCTCGCAGAGTAGGTTGCAGGCATGGGAATATTCGCGAAGAAGGGCGCATCGGTCACCCTGCAGGTTCCGGGGATGCACTGCGCGAACTGCGAGCGTCGCGTGAAGGCGATCCTCGAGTCCGTGCCGGGGGTCTCGACGGTCAAGCCGGATTCGGCCAGGCATAGTGTCGTCGTCGGCCTTGATGCCGGTGATCCGGCGGACGAGCAGACACTGCGCGATGAGCTTGCCGCCGGAGGATACCCGCCGGAGTAGGGGGCCCTCTCCGGAGTTCCTGCTTTACACCGGCGTAGTCATCTTCTATCATCCTCGACAATGAAGCACTACGCTGGATCGTTTCGTGCGCGGCTGTTGCTGCTCGCGCTGGTGCCGCTTGCAGCACTCCTGGTTCCGACGATGATCCTTGTTGGACACCTGCAGCGTGACGTTGCCGAGTGCCGCGCGGTCGAGGAGCTCACCGGGATCTCGGCCCTGCTCGCCGACCTCTCGGCAGCAGCTCGTGAGGAGCGCGATGCGACGATCGCGACGGCTGCCGGGTTCCGCACGGGCCTCAGTCCGGAGGAGGCTCGG
This sequence comes from Spirochaetales bacterium, assembly GCA_007127335.1. Taxonomy (GTDB): domain Bacteria; phylum Spirochaetota; class Spirochaetia; order DSM-27196; family SLST01; genus SLST01. The sequence continues at coordinate 6,038 of SKZO01000376.1, forward strand.
TCGCGCGTCGACGAGGCGATCGCGCTCGTTCGCGCAGAGGAAACGGCGAGCCCGCTCGTTGACGAAGCGCTCGCACGGCTGGCACTCGCGAGGCAGCATGCTCGTGAGCGGGACCTGGCCGGTCTGTACCGCGAGTCCGTCCGGTTCGAGGATGCGGTCGTCGCGCATATACAGAGCGTTGCCGACGTCCCAATACGATCGGATATCGCACGGCGTGCTTCCGCCTTCGCCCATCTGGTCTCATCGCACACTGAGAGCGGGCGGTCACGTTCTCTCCTCGCAGCGGCGCTTGCCGGCGTACCGCTGACTCACGATCCCGGGCTCGACGGGATCGGCGCTGCGGCTCGAGCCGACGCGTTGCGTGAGGCGTTCCTGTCGATAGCCGAGCCGCAGGTGCGCGAAGAGTACCTCCGAGACCTGCGATCGCCTGAGGTCGTGCGTGCCGATGAGCTGGCCCTTCGGATAGTGAGCCCCGATCGTTCCTCTCCGGGGGTGGAGCAGTGGTACCGTTCGGCTACCGCGCGTCTGGCGGTCCTTGAGGCGGCTGAGACGGCGATTTCGGCGGAGCTTCTTCAGATCGCGCGCGATGATCGAGTGAGGGCCGCGACGGCAAGAACGCTCGGTCTGGCCGCAGCCCTGGTCGTGGTGGGGGCCGTGCTCGTGATCCTGTATGTGATCTACCGTCGGACGATGTCCCAGCTGGGGGCCGAACCGGCCGTCGTCGAACGGCTCGCCGTATCGCTGAGCGAGGGGGACCTTCGTCACGCGTTCGGGGTGACCCGTGAGCGAGGCTCGCGCGGTACCGGGATCCATGCCGCGATGATTACGACCACACAGCGTCTGCACGAGCTCGTACGGGTTCTCAAGGAGACCTCGACCGAAAGCCTTGCGATGGGGAAGGTGCTGCAGGAGACCGCGCGCGAGAGCCGTGAGATCATCAGCGCGATGAGCGACGGCATCTCCCGGGTTGATGTGGACTCATCCGAGCTCGACTCGCGTATCCAGTCGGCGACGGCGGCGGTCGAGCAGATCGGACTCACTGTCACCAATGTCGCGGGGCTCATTGAGGACCAGGCGGCTGCCGTGAACCAGAGTTCCTCCGCGATCGAGCAGATGACCGCGTCTATCCGCAACGTCGCGAGAATTGCCGATGAGCGCGAGCAGACAAGCAGGAGCCTGAGAGAGATCACCGAAACCGGAGGTGAGCACGTCGAGGCGACCGAGGAGGTGATTCGCCGGGTGAGCCAGTCAACCGACTCGATGATCGAGATGGTCGAGCTCATCAACCAGATTGCGAGCCAGACCAATATGCTCGCGATGAACGCGGCGATCGAAGCAGCGCATGCCGGTGATGCGGGGAAAGGGTTCGCCGTCGTTGCCGACGAGATCCGCCGTCTCGCTGAGACGGTGGGCGAAAATGCCCACACGATCTCCGCCGGTCTCAACGAGACGGTTGGACAGATCGGGTCGGCCCTGGAAGCGAGCCGATCCACCGGTGAGGCCTTTTCGAAGATCAGTGCCGATGTGCGCGAAGTAACGGCCAGTTTTGGTGAGATCGTCCAGAGCATGGCCGAGCTCTCTCAGGGCACCGGCGAGATACTCAACGCCATGCAGAGTCTGACCGATATCACGGCACAGATCCGGGGCGCCTCCGGTGAGATGGCCGGCGGTGCGTCCGAGATTACCGCATCCATGGATTCGGTGCGCACACTCTCGTCGAACGTTCGCGCAGCGGTTGCCGACATCGCTTCAGGTACGGCCCGGATCCGGGAGAGTGCCGACGCTGTGGCCGACGCCGGTGAACGGAACCAGCTCCAGATCGAGCGGATCCATCAGCAGCTCGACTCGTTCACAACGGGGTAGCGCAGCCCGGCGAGGCGAGGAGGACGCCTGCCGAAACAGATTCGCATGGTCCCGTCCGATCGCGAGGCATGTCTCGAACCCATGCGTCTGTGGCGAGAGCGGCCGGACCGGGTGCCGTACTGATCTCGCGTCTCAGTGCCCCGGGCCCCGCGGCTACCGCGGGCGGCCGTTCGCGCGCAGATCCTCCTCCTTGAGATAGATCATCTCGTAGCGGCCCGAGTCTTCGAGCTCGTCGCCCAGGCCGATGCGCGCCGCGAAGAAGAAGAGTATGTCGTCCATGTCGTCGGCCGAGGAGGTGATCGCGTAGCGTGCGAAGTGAGGCATCTCGAGGTCAAGGAGCTCTCCGTTCAGAGGGTACGGACTGATCGAGTCGATCAACCCGCGAAACGTGTTGCGCAGCCCTCCGTAGTACGCCCGCGAACGGCCCACCAACTGCGGGGTGCGGGCTCCTTCATCCCGGTAGATCTCGAAGACTCCCGGGAGCGATGGAACTCGTCCCGCAATGACGCGCTTGGTGAGCGGCGTCAGCGGGCTCCACCAGATGGTGAAGTACACGGTTCTGTCCTTCGTGCGCTTCGTGACTTGGGGTTCCACGCTTCCACTATACCTCCCAGCCTCCGCGCTGTCGATGCGTCCGGAGTCGTGAGCTCCATGGAAGAAGGCTCGCAGACTTTTTCGCCTGACAGTTCGGTTACCACGCACTATACTTCGAGAGGACCATGAAACTGAAAAACTACCAGGAAGACGTCGTACTGCGCGCGATCGAGATCGCGCTCGAGCAGGAACCGGACCTGCTCGCCGACGAGGACTTCGTCAAGGATGTCGCCGCGTACGTGCTCAATCGTGTGCCGGCACGATACGTCATGAGCGAGCGGGGGTTCCTGCGACTCGCGCTCGAGCACTTCGAGGAAGACCAGCAGGAGAAGTCGCTTGCGAATGTGATCGAGCTGATGATGCTGGTGAACCGCGGCGTAGATCTCGTGCGGGACCGACGGTCGGAGCCGCAGCCGAGCTCCCTGCGGAGTCAGACGGATGTGTCGGGAGCAGACGGTGGGACGATCGAGTATGTCCACAACTACCCGCAGATCATCGGTCGGGTGATAGACGACCAGACAGGCGAGCCCGTGTACGGCGCTACAGTGACCCTTCTGGTTGACGGCCGAATCGTTCCTCCCGCCGCAAATGGATGGCAGAACCCCTACGTCACGCGCAGGCAGACTCGCGGACACTTCAGTTTCTGGCCCCGCTCTTCGCGAAACACCTGTTCGGAACACAGCGTCGAGTTCCAGTTCACTGTGAGTCGCGAGGGCTACCATGCGCTGCATGACACGCGGCGGGTCACCACAGAGGGCAGCTACGATGCCGCTCAGACGATTCACGGCGACAAGATTCTCTCGCTTCACCCTCTGGCGATCAGGCCCACGAGCGTGACCGCTCCGGAGGCGCAGTGACCGGCAGGGACCTGCTGTCGCTCTCGTTCCGGGTAATCGGTATCCTGTTCGCAGCCGTCGGTGCCCTGTCGGCGGTTTCGACGGCGCTGTTCGTATCAAGGTCCGCGAGAGTGACCGGAACCGTTGTCGACTACGTGGTCGAACAGAACGCGATCTCGCTCATGTCGAGTGCCGACCCCACGGGGCTGCTCTATTACCCGGTCGTCGAGTATGAGTCCGCTTCGGGAGAGCGCCACACCCTGACCGGTCGCTCCGGCCGGCCCCGACGAGTACACGAGGTTGGGGACCCTCTGGCGGTTCTCGTCTCTCTCCGGGATCCGGAAGAAGCCCGCATAGACTCCGCATTCGGCGTCTGGGGAAGCTCGATCATCCTCGGCGGGCTCGGCGGGCTGTTTCTCCTGCTGAGCGTGCTCGCGCCTCAGGGTTTCGGCGGACGGGACTCCCGGCCATGAGCATGACCAAACACGAGCAGATTCTCCGCGAGCAGCGGCTGGCAGAGGAACTGCGACCACAGATCATCGCCGGATTGCGAAACGGTGATGAGCTTCTTGACATCGCAGAAGCGGTGGCGGCGCGTTCGGACCTCGACGAGCGAACTGCGTACAAGTGGGTCTCTACCATCGCCGAAGACTTCGCTCGTCGCCGTAGACGGATCGTCATGAGCGGCCTGACGCTCCTCTGGATTGGGGCCATCGTCATGGCGACCGGCGTTCTTCTCAGAGTATTCGGCGTGGATCCCGGTCGGTTCCCGCTGTGGGTGGCCGGTTTGCTGGTCGGCGGTCCAATGGCCCTTGCCGGCGGGCTGCTCATCCGTTTCGCGTCGGATCTCGTCCGCCGGTCAGTGTAGCCGATCACCGGTAGGGGGCTTCGAGCACGTAGCGTGTGTGCTCGTCCCTGAACCCGGCAGCGCGGAGCACCGGGGCGAAAGGGCTGTGGCGCGCCGGCACGCCGTTCACCGTCTCCACGACGACGCGCGACAGCGGTTTCCAGGCGCGAGTCACCAGGTTGCGCAGCGGATCGAGAAACTGCTGGATGTCAGGGTCGTCGACATCGGCCAGTATCGTGAGATCGCGTCCGTAGCGACGGCTCGTGACCACGAGCGACGATCCACGGAAGACGAGATGACTCCCCGGCATCCGCGTCGGCAGGTCGGGAAACGCGTCGGCCAGGCCAAGACCGCACGGACTCGCCGGATCAACCGCGCTCATCCAGACGATACGGTTGGAAGATGCAGCCGCCAGGAGTGTCTCGAGCGATCGTGGTTCGGCGAACTGAGGCGCTGCGACACCGAGCACGAACCGTCCGCAGACGCATTCACCGGCGAGCTCCATGACACGCAGCGCCCGGAAGATCGGTCTCCAGGAGAATGCGCCACCCTCCCGGTCGACGAGCTCGCGGAAGACCACCCCGTACCTCTCGATGAGCGTGCGCGCTCTCTCGCGATCCTCTTCGTGTTCGGCAATCGGATCGCGGGGTTCCGGTGCCTCGAGGCCCTGCCACTCGTCACGCGGGGGCCGTGCGAGCCATCGGCGGGAGCGCGTCGCCGAACGCCGCCGACCCCTGCCCCGCGTGTCCGGCCACCGGGACGGCGCCGGGGAGGCCCCCCGCGACGTCGGCTCGTCGCTCGCCGCGGCGAAGCGCGATTCGATGCCGCGGCGAACCGTACCATACGTGCGAGTCGTCGCCGAACCCTCCCACGCTCGCGCCCAGGGGTCGGCCGCGAGATCGGCGGCGGTGATCTCACCGGCATCCTCCGGCTGCGAGACGGGCCGGTAGAGGTCCACTTCGTCGGTGAGCGCAAAGCATATCTTCTGCGTGCCGCAACCGAGCCAGACCAGACCGTGCTCTCCGAACAGCGCGTCGAGCCAGACCGGATGGTAGTCACTGAGTCTCGCGGGAAGGATATCCGACTCCCAGCTGGCTGCCGGCGCGGGGTACCCGAACAGCGGGTCGAGAGCCTCCGCGAGCGTCTCAGGCGTCCCTCGCGAGCCGGTGAGCATCGTCGTCTCGGCGAACAGCGGAACGAGCTCCGCGGCGCCAACCGGCTCAGAATGGCGGCGTGCGGCGGCGCGCCTGGTTCGCAGCAGGTACTCGAGCGTCTCGACCTCGCACACCTCCGTCGTCTCAAGCCCTTCGGAGATCTCTCCGATCACGACGAGTCCGGCGTCGTGGAGCTCGGCGATGCACTCGTCCCACAGGTCGGCGGCGATGCCGAAGCGTGCAGGACCGTCGGCTTCCGGTGTTGGCGATGAGAAGCAGAGCATCTCGAGCAATACCTGCTGCGCAGCCGGGACGCTCCCCCCCTTATCCCCGAATCTGTCCGCCAGCCGGTGTCCCCCGCTCGCCGGGGGCCGGCTCCAGGAGGGTTGTACCGTCTCGTGCACACTTGCGTCGGGGTACAGCGCGTGAAGCGACGGAAGGCGATTCAGGGAGGCGAGGAACCATCGCCCGGCGCTCTCAATCCAGATGAAGCGATCTGCGACCCCCTCAGCGGACCATGCCTCTTCGCCGTGGTCTCTCCTGACCGCGAGCTCGAGCTCAATGACCTCATCCGCCGCGATCGCGATTCTCTCGGTGATCCAGTCGAGTAGCTCGCCGGGGCCTGCAGGCGCGTAGCCCGTCTCGAGCCTCTTCAGTCGCCGGGTCACGAGTGTCACGATTGGCTGCGGTATCATCGGGCGAACGCCGTCGGTGACGGCCACGCTGCGCAGGAGCTCATCAGAGAGAGCGCTGCGGCTGCGGCCTGCAAGCGAGTCATCCTGGTACATGAGCCGGTTCGTCTCGCGCCAGACGATGTCAGCTGCGAAGGGGCTTGCCGATCCCGTCTCGCAGTACGAGAGCGAGATATCTCCCGCGTCGATCTCCTCGAGGTATCCCCGCAGCGCAGGCAGATCAAACTCGTTGGAGAGACAGGTGCGCCACGTCTCGAGCAGCACAGGGAAGTCGCTGAGTACGGCCGTGGATGCGAGCAGTTTCCTGGCCTTCGCGCGGTTCAGCCAGAGCGGCATTCTCTTCGAGAACCCGGGGCGCGGAAGCAGAAGAGCTCGTCCGGCGTTTTCGCGGAACAGCGCGCCGAACCGCGCGCTTCCCTCGAGTTGCTCGCGCAGGAGCGTCTCGAGCGCGCCGTGCCGCAGCAGTCTGCGACACACTTCCACGGTGAAGAACAGCGACGCGGGCGATTCCGGAGCAAGCATCGCGGCCAGGCAGTCGTTGTCGGCCTGGAGCTCGAGGGACGTGCCGTACTCTCGCTCCCAGAGCGCCGTCAGCGCGAGCGCGAGAGGCTCATTCACCTTTCCGCCCCATCCCGTGTGGACGATGATCTGGCGGGGTGACTGGAGCACGCATTCGACGACGACATGAGCGCGATGGGGCAATCCGCACCCCGTCGCGTCACGCTGGGCGAGCAGATAGCGCGCAAGCCGGGCGGTAGTGCGCGGCGTCAGATGCCGATACTCGGTCAGGTGGGAGTCGAGCTCGTTCCGCTCTATTGCCTCGTCGCACCTGCGCAGGAGATCGAGCCGTCTGCGAGCCGAGTGTGCATCGCGCCCCTTTGCCTCGGCGCGCCAGAACGGGATCGCCCGCGCACCCGGGTGCGCGGGCGAGACGACGACGTCCCGCTCGGTGATCTGCTGTATGGTCCAGGCCTGCGAGCCGAGCAGGAAGGTGTCGCCGACTCGACGCTCCCAGACGAACTCCTCGTCGAGCTCGCCCACGAGTCCACCTCCGAGGATCCGCATCGCGTAGTAGCCTCGATCGGGAATCGTCCCGCCGGAGCGGTACAGGAGCATCGTGGATCCATCGCGTGCAGTGATCCGGCCACTCACGCGATCGAACGATATCCGTGGTCTGAGCTCCCGGATCCGTACCTCGGCGTAGCGTCCGGCGAGCATCTCTATGACGAGGTCGTAGTGGCGACGGTCGAGCTGATGGTAGGGAGCGCAGGTGCGAAGCATGTCGTACAGATCGTCGACGTTCCATTCGTCCATCGCGGTCATGCTCACGATGACCTGGGCGAGAACGTCGAGCGGCGCCTCCGGCGGCCGCGTCTCCTCGATGTCACGATTGAGCGCCGCAGTCGACACCGCCGCCGCGTCGACCGTGTCGCGGCCGACGAACGGGTAGAGGGTGCCGCGGCTGGTCTCTCCTACACTGTGCCCCGCCCGGCCAAGCTGCTGCAGGGTTGACGAGACGGTGAGCGGAGTCTTCACCAGGATGACCTCATCGAGTGCACCAATATCAATACCGAGCTCAAGAGAGCTCGTCGCGACGATCGCGCGAAGCCGCCCCTCCTTCAGCGCCTGCTCGACGAAGTGCCGTAGTTCGCGTGACAGCGATCCGTGGTGAGCGTAGGCAAGAGGGGAGTCCAGCCCTTCGTTGAGCATGAGCGTGATCTTCTCGGCGTGTCTGCGCGTCGTGACGAAGATGAGCGTCGACCGATTGCCGGCGATCTTTCTCCGCAGCTCGGTGGCCAACGGTGCCCAGAACCCGGTCGCTTCGTCGTCATCGGAAGCTTCGCGGTCCGGGCAGTCGACGGTCAGCTCGATCGTCTTCGTGTCAGGCGCCTCGACGATGCCGACCGTCCGCGGTCGGTATGCGCGGGTGTCACCTGAGCGAGAGAGCTGGTACCCGCCGATGAACTTCGCTACGGTCTCGAGCGGTCTGACGGTCGCTGACACGGCGATGCGCTGGAACTCTCCGGCAGGTCGCACGAGTCGTTCGACCGCCGTCATGAGGTGAGTTCCTCGCTTGGTTCCGATCACCGCATGGATCTCATCGAGTATCACGGTGCGAATGGTGCAGAGCATCGTGCGGGCGCGCGGAGAGCTCAGGATCAGGTTCAGGCTCTCCGGGGTCGTGATCAGGATCTCCGGAAAACGGCGCAGCATGCGCTGCCGTTCGCGCGCCGGGGTATCGCCGCTTCGCGTTGCCACCGTGATCTCAGGGAAGAACTCGCCTCGGTCTCTCGCGAGTTGCGTGAGCTCAGCGAGCGGGGTCTCGAGGTTCCGCCTGACATCGTTGTTCAGCGCCTTCAACGGAGAGACGTAGAGCACACTCGTGCGCTGCGACGGGTACATGCCGGTGGCGAAGGCGTTCAGCGCTGCGAGAAACGCTGTGAGTGTCTTCCCGCTCCCGGTTGGCGCGGTAATGACGAGGTGCTCGCCGGCGGCGATACGCGGCCATGCCGCGGACTGGATAGGCGTGGGATCTCCGTACCGCCGGCGGAACCAGTCATCGATGAGCGGGCTGAACTGCGCGCTCGCGTCCGGCATCAGCGCTACTCTCCAACGTATTCCGCCAGATCGTCCGGATAGAGTTGTTCGAGGTAGTACCGCGTGACGTACTCGTTGCGGGTCTCCTCGTTCGAGACTCGTTGGACCCGGTACGCGAGCATCCTGACCGTAGGTATGGGCAAGCGTACGGGACGTCCGGAGACGTCCACGAGCTGGTTGAACCGCAGCGGCCAGTCGATTTCCTGAGTGTCTCCTTCCGGGTAGACGAGCAGTCGGGTGTCGTACTTCATGGGCCCCGGGGCTGATTGTGCCCAAAGCCGGTGATCGAATCAACCGGAAGAACCACCGATCGGTGTCCGGCGATTGAACTCGACTCACGTATCATGGATAATCTGCGGAGTGATCGATGATGCTTTTTGCGGCGCGGCCCTGATGCCGGAGGCCGCCGTATGGAGGTGCACCCGTGGCCGCGCTCTCTGACAGTATCCAGGCTCGGCTTCGGGAGCTCGCCGACACGTTTACCGCCGAGCTGCCGAGCCGGATGCAGGACATCGCGGACAGCGCGCGTCGAACGCTGAGCGATGGCGAGGGAATAGAGGAGCTTCGAATGCTCCGTCATCACACGCACAAGCTCGCCGGGTCGGCGGCCACGTTCGGGTTTCATCTGGTGACGTCGTGCTCGAAGAGACTCGAGCACCTGCTCGACGCAGTCATCGAACAGGGCGACTCGCCTGACGAATCGCAACGTCACGACATACGCATGCTCGTCAGTGAGCTCGCGGAGGCGGCGCGCGTCAACCGGGCGGAGACTACGTCGGCCACCTCAACGGCTTCCAGGGCTGCTGACAAGGACGAACACGCTGAGGTCGAGGAGCTCGAGGAGCTCGTCGATGCCGGTGAACCGGGAGAACGTGTTGGCGCGGCCGGCCGACCGGGAGCCGAGGAACGGCGTGTGGTCATCGTCCTGCTGCGCTCCCTCGAGGCGGGTCAGATGCTCGGCGACCGGTTCTCGTTCTATGGCTTCGAGACGACCGTGCTCGGTGATCCGGTGGACCTCATCGGGTCGCTCTGTCCCGACTGCCATACGGCGCTCGTCATGGACGTCGACTACATCGAGCGGGATCCGACGATCGCCGAGGATCTTCACGCTCTCGTTTCATCGTCACAGGGCAGGCTGCACATTGTCTACGTGTCTGATCGGGACGACTTCACGACGCGGCTGCTCGCCGTCCGTACGGCCGGCACCGCGTTCTTCAGCTCGCCTCTGGACGTGACGCGAGTGATCGACGCTGTCGACGGCGTGACCTCCGGAGGTGCCGGTGAGCCGTATCACATCATGATCGTAGACGATGATGCGGAGCAGGTCTCGTACTACGCGCTGCTGTTGCAGCGCGCGGGGATGATAACCTCCGTCGTGTCCGAGCCAAGGCAGCTGTTCGCCGTCCTGATCGAGTCGAAACCGGATCTCATTCTGATGGATATGTACATGCCCGGCTGCAGCGGGCCCGAGCTGGCCACGATGATCCGCCAGCAGGAGGCGTTTGTCGGGGTCCCCATCGTCTTTCTCTCCGTGGAAACCGACGAGGACAAGCAGTTCGAGGCGGTCAGTCGCGGGGGCGACGGGTTCCTCTGCAAGCCGATTCGACCGGAGCATCTCGTGACGGCGGTCGCCAACCGCGTGGAGCGGACCCGGAGTATGCGCTTCTTCATGGAACGCGACTCGCTGACCGGGCTGCTGAACCACACGCATCTCATGGAGAATCTCTCGAACGAGGTGCAACGGGCCGAACGCGTCGGTCGGCCGCTCTGTTTCGTCATGATCGACATTGACCACTTCAAACGGGTGAACGACACCTTCGGGCACCTGACCGGCGATCGTGTCTTGAAGACCCTCGCGCGGCTTCTCACTGAGCGACTGAGAAAGACCGACGTCATCGGTCGCTACGGAGGGGAGGAGTTCGGTGTCGTGATGTTCAACGTGGATGTCGAGAACGCGACGCGCATTATCAACGCGATCCGGGAGGACTTCTCCGCGATCGAGCACGAGGCCGGAGAGCGCCGGTTTTCCACCACGTTTTCCGCCGGCATCGCCGCGTTCCCAGCCTTTGACGGCCCTGGACCGATCAGCGAAGCCGCCGATCGCGCACTGTACCTTGCGAAGGAGAAGGGCCGCAACAGAGTAGTTCCGCTGTAAACGGACGAGTGCCATGAAGAGAAAGACTGGAGAAACAGCCGATCGCGTCATCGCCGTGCTCGACACCTGGGATGAAGTGGTGGCCGTTGGGCTCACGACGCTTGGTGAGGATCTGTACGATCCGTATTTCGCGATGAGTTTCGACGTGTACGTACACCGTGACGTGCGTGATGTTTCCGAGCGCGAAGGCGCCTTCGGCGACATCGGAGCATTCGAGAGCTCGCTGCTGACCGGGAAGGACCGGTTCCTGATGGACGAGCTGCCGGTGCGGCTCGAGTACAAACGAACCTCGCGCTTCGACGAGCTCGTGTCGAGCGCCGCTCGGGGTGAATGCACGCTTCGTGACGGGAGCACCTACTCGTTTCGTCGAGTCGTGGATGCCCAGGTCCTGCTCGCGCGAGGCCGGTGGCTCGAATCCGCACGGGACGCACTGAGAGATCTGCCGGACCGGTTCTGGACCCGGTTACGGGCTATACAGCAGGCGACCGTGGAGCATCTCTTTGCGGACCTGTCGGCTGCGGCCATGCGGCATGACGACTTCTACTTCGTTGCGTCGTCCGGAGGCTTTCTCACCCAACTGTGCTCGCTGCTGTTTACCGTGAACCGCGAGTTCGAGCCGTCGCCTCGTACACTGCACCGTGAGGTTCTGCGACTGGATGCCGTACCGGACTCTTTTCCGGCGAATCTCGAGAGTTTCGTCCGCCAGGACGTCGGTCTGTCGATGACGCAACGGCAGGAGCTTGCTGAGCTCATGGTCACGAGTGTATTCTCATTGCAGTCATGAAGCTTCTCCCCATTTTCCTCCTCGCAGCGCTCCTGGCCGGGTGCCGGAGTTCGTTCGACCTTTTCCCCTTTCGTGTTGACACGCCAGGCGGGGACCGCGCGTACGTCATGTACCAGGCGCGTGGTTCGACTCCCGATGGACCAGGGGTGCTCACGCCCGGGGGCGCTGCGATTCGCCTCGACCTGCGCGATCCCGTTGCGCTCCCGGGTCACGGCGCATGGCTCCTGGTATCGTTCGCGAGCCATCCGGCCGGGGTGGTGCTGACGGTCCTTGGAGAGCGTGGTGAGAGTATCGCTCGGGTCATGCCGGCGGACGGGCTCGCTCCCGGTGAGCCGCACCGGCCGGTCACGATCGCGCTGGCACTCCCGGAGCAGAGTGCCGTTTCCGGGTTCACGCTCGAGATGGACGAAGGCGCGCAGGCACCGGTTCGACTCACCGGGCTCTCGGCCGCAGCCGCGCCTTCGGGAGTCGGGTACCGCGGTACCGATGGTGTCTGGTATGCCTCCGCCGGAGTCGCCGTCGAGCGGTGGGAGCACGGCGAAGCGGGAGGCTGGTCGGTCGATCGAAGCGATGCCGCCGGGTGGAGTGAGACCGATCCGGTTGAGATACGTTACGTCTTCGAGCCGCAGCCCGTCTCACACGAGGAGATGCTCGCCGGGGTGTCGGTTCCCTCCGCACGGCTGTACGCCGGTGACCGGGAGTTCCGGCTCGATCTCCGACCGGGCTCACGGCGCGTCGTTCTTCACCCGGCGACCGAGGGGATTCGCGTGACTCGTCTCGCGCTCGAGTCGGACCATCCGGGGCTGCGTCTCGAGTGGATTGGACCGCTCAATGACCGCGACGATGCGCTACCCGCCGCTCGTCCCGCGGACCTTGGAACGATTCTTCGTTTCCGGCCCGACGAGTGGCGGCAGCCGGATTTCGAGCTCTTCAGCTGGACGCTCTACCCCGAGATTCTGATCCTCGACTCGGCCTCGTACGAGGTTCAGTCGAGGTTCTTCCGCCGGCTCGCGTTCTTCGTGGAGAAAGCCGGGTACCGCGGCACTCTCCTCACTGATGAAGAGCTCGCGCGCAGGCACGGCTATAATGCCCACAACTACAACGGGCGGGGACTGGCTGACTTCTACAATGCAGCCGACCGAACCGGCTTCGCGCTGAACGCTGAAGAGGAGATCCTTCGGGACATCGCGCTTTCGCACGGGATCATCAGAGAGTCGAGCGCCGGATACGCGGCGGGCGTCGGCGGTATCCTTGGCGTCTCGCAGGAGTCGCTCGTGATTCCGACTCTTCGGGATCTGCTGATTTCGCACGAGGCCTACCACGGTGTCTATTACGTTGAGCCCGGGTTCGTCGCAGCGGTTGATCGCATCTGGGAGTCTCTCAATGATACTCAGCGGCGGTACTGGTACCTGCTGCTCTCCGGGTACCAGTACGATATCGCCGACGAGTACCTCGTGCGCAACGAGTTCCACGCGTATCTGCTGCAGCAACCGGTCGCTTCGGCCGGATGGTACTTTGAGACACGGATGGCGGAGCGAATCGCGAGGTGGCATCCCGGCGAGGCCGGCTGGCTCGATCGGTACCTCGCGCAGTACCGGGGGTCGCACCGCCGTCAGGCGGCTGAGGTCCAGGCAGCCCTCTTCTCGATCACGGGGCTCGCAGCCAGGAGCGTCTACTGCCTCACGCCCGTGGACCGCAGGTAGTCAAATCACGTAGTCGACCTGGCGATCCCGGCTGCTCTTCTCGCGCATGAGGTCGCCGAGCGACCGGTCGAGCGCCTTCTGGAGGCTGCGTTCTATCTCGTCCCAGAAGAAGCCGAGGGCGCCCTCGCGGCGGGACTCCGCGACAACCTCAAGCCTTCCCTCGAGCCGCGAGAGCACCTCGAGAACTGAAATCGAGTCCGGATCCTGCGCGAGGGCGTACCCTCCCTGGGCTCCCCGGAAACTCTCGACGAATCCCGCTTTCTTGAGAACGACGAGGATCTGCTCGAGATAGTGTTGCGGAATCCCGTGCCGATGGGCAATATCACGAATCTGGACCGACCCCTTGTTCCGGTTGAGCCCGAGCTCGATGAGGGCCGTGAGTCCGTATGTTCCCTTTGCCGAAAGCGTAAACACGGCCGTTCCTTCTCACTCGCAGGAGTCGATCTGAACATAATCCACCTTGGCTGGCCGGTCAACGCGCCTGGTCACGGGAACGGCGGGTCGCAGGCAGTCGATCCGGCCCTTCCACGGACCCCGGCGGTGTGTCCGCAGCGTTCCGTCGCGGATGAGCCCGGTCACCAGCTCCACCCGAGCCTGCTGCGACCACTCGAGCGGCAGATCGAGCGCGAGCTGCCGCGCAGTGATGATCCGCCTTCGCCGGCGTGCAACTCTCAGCGCGGTTTCGCGCGCGGTGCGCATCTCACGACGCGCTCGGGCGATCGAAGCATCCTCCGCCTCAGGATCGCAGCGATCGCATCCAAAGCACATCTGTGGCTCGGCGCCCATCGCCTCGAGCAGATAGGTGCGCCGGCACTGCAGGGTTCGCAGGTACCCGTGCATGATCCGTTCCCTGACCGCTCTGGTGGGATCCCGCTCGCGTGGCGGCTCGCTTGAGTTCCACAGCACGATGCTCGATGCCTGCAGCCGATCCCGCCCCGCGCGTCCGGATTCCTGCAGGAACGCCTCAACGCTCGACGGCAGCTCGTAATGGATGACGGTCCGTATGTTTGGCTTGTCCACGCCCATACCGTACGCGCATGTGGCCGCGAGCACGCCTCGGGGGGCGAGGAAGAACCATTCCTCGATCGCCGCGCGCTCGTCCGCCGCGAGACCGGCGTGGTAGGCTGCGCAGTGTTCGAATCCGACGAGGGGTGCGAGGTCACGCGCCACGCCTTCACACCTCTTGCGCGACCGGCAGAATACGATCGCGGGTTGTCTCACGCCGCATCGAAGGAGCGCGTGCAGTGCCGCCTCCTTCGAGTGCGCGTGAACGACGCTGTAGGAGATATTGGGGCGATCCGGGTCACCGAGCACGAGGTGCGGCCGGGCGTCGCCAAACAATTCGCGACACATCGATTCGAGTACCGTCTTGGAGGCGGTGGCCGTGAAGGCCGTGACGACCCGCGGGCGGATGAGGCGTATCGTCTCGGCGAGCGAGAGATACGCGGGCCGAAAGGTCGTCCCCCACTCGGAGACACAGTGCGCTTCGTCGATCACGAGGTGTGCGACCTCGACGGAGCCGAGCTCCTGTCTCACCCGTGCTCCCGAGAGGACTTCCGGATTCGTGAGCAGGCAGTTCGCGCGCCCCTGCCGTACTTCCCTGTAGATTGCCTCTCGCTCGGCGGAGGTCTGGCCTCCGCGCAGTACGCGCGCCGTGACGCCCGCCTCGCCGACTCGACGCGCCTGATCGTCTATGAGCGCGAGCAAAGGATAGACGACGACGGTAACCCCCTCGAGCACGAGCATCGGCAATGTGAAACAGAGCGTCTTGCCGCTTCCTGTTGGCAGCACAACCACCTGGAACCGGTTCTCCTCATCCGCATCAAGCGTGTTCCCGACGACGAGGCGTTGATACGGGTAGAGGTACGACACGCCGAGCGACCGCTGCGCGAGACCCACGATCGGGTCTGAGGGAGCATTCATACACCTGATACGCTCAGAAGGTGCCGAACGCTTCACAACTCGCGCGGCGTTGCAGAACCCTTCACGGCGTGGTAGGAATGGCTCGGGAGCACGCCATGAACACCACCAACGGGCAGCGACGCCGACCGAACGTCATCGTCTTCTTTACCGATCAACAGCGCGCCGATACCACGGGCCTGCACGGCAATCCCATGGGACTCACGCCGAACTTCGATCGGATGGCATCCGCGGGAACCCATTTCGCGAATACCTTCACCTGTCAGCCGGTCTGTGGTCCGGCACGGGCGACGCTCCAGACCGGCCGGTTTGCGACGGCGACGGGTGTCTGGTCGAACGGGATCGCGCTCGCGCCGGATCAGCCCCGCCTTGCGACGGCCTTTCAGGAGGGCGGGTACGCCACCGGGTACATCGGGAAGTGGCATCTGAGCGAGCGCGAGCCGGTTCCCCGGGGCGAGCAGATCGGCTATGACTACTGGATGGGGTCAAACGTGCTCGAGTTCACCTCCGACGCCTACGATCTGAACCTCTATGATGCGGACGGGGAGAAGCACCACGTTCCCGGGTACCGGGTCGACGGACTGACCGACGTCGCGATCCGGTACGTGAACGAACACCGTGACGATCCGTTCTTTCTCTTTCTCTCGTATATCGAGCCCCACCACCAGAACCACGTGGACTCGTATCCCGCTCCAACCGGGTACGAGCAGGCGTACGGCGATCCCTGGGTTCCGCCGGACCTTCGGGCGCTCGGAGGTTCGGCGGCGAGGCATCTGCCCGGATACTACGGCATGGTCCGGCGGCTCGATGAGGCGCTCGGCCGGCTCGAGGATGCGCTTCGGAGCCTTCGGCTGCTCGACGACACCATCATCCTCTTCATCTCGGACCATGGCAACCACTTCAAGACGCGCAACGCGGAGTACAAGCGCAGCTGTCACGATGCGAGCATCAAGGTGCCGTGCTTCGCCACGGGGCCCGGCTTTGCCGGCGGCGGACGCGTGGAGGAGCTGTTCAGCATCGTCGACATACCTCCAACACTGCTCGACGCCGCGGGGCTCACGCCTCCGTCGACCATGCAGGGTCATTCCGCGATGCCGCTTCTCGAAGCTCCTCGAACCGGCTCGGACCGGCGAGCCGCGGACGCCTCCTGGCCCGACCACGTGTTCGTCCAGATCAGCGAGGCTCAGACCGGCCGCGCGGTGCGTACCCACCGGTGGAAGTACGGGGTCTCGCACATCGACCCGGCGCGGCCCGACGATCGGCCTTCGGCGGAATTCGCCGACTCGTACACCGAGCTCTATCTCTACGACCTGTTCCATGACCCGTACGAGTTGGAGAATCTCGTTGACCGCGATTCTCACACCGCCGTGCGTGAACGGATGCGGCGGCTGCTGCTCGAGCGTATTGGAGAGGTGGAAGAGCGAACGCCGACGATCCATGAGCCGACGCTGATTCCCGGCGGTCAACGTCGCGTGGCTCCGCACGAGGTCGCGCAGTAGATGGACCGTGGCGGCTCTGGGGTTCACTGCAGTCACGCGTCCGGGTTCTTCGATCGCTATCCGGGCGGCGGCGGCCCATCGCGCCTGGCCCGCGGCGTTCGGCGGTCGATCCCCGTACGTGACGGCACGATTTCCGCGTATGCGATGCCGGCTCTCCGCGAGTCCCGTGGACTGCCCGTACTCTACGTGCCGGGATGGGGAGGGACGATTGACGGCTTCATGGATGTCATAGGCTCAGTGGGCGAGGCCGTCGATCTCTTCTACGTGGAGACCAGAGAGAAGCGCAGCAGTGAGCTCGCCTCTCATGCCCGGTTCACCATGGGACGTATCGCTGAGGATGTCGGTCGCGCCGTCCGCTGCTTCGGGCTCCCCGACGATCGGTATCTGCTGCTCGGCAGCTCCTACGGTGCGGCAGTCGCAGTGCAGGGCGTGGCCGACCGGGTGCTGCGACCGGCGGTCACCGTTCTCTACGACCCGATGCCCCGACTCTGGCTGCCGAAGTGGGTGCTCAGATACGTAGCGCCGCTTGCGAGCCCGAGGGTGGTCGCTGCACTGCGTCCCGCGCTGAAGCGGATTGTGCTCGCCGGGATGCGTGAACGGACTCAGCGACAACGGGCAGCCCGCTTCATCGACGCGGCTGACATGGGCAAGTGGCGCGCAGCGGCGCTTGCCCTCCGGGACTGGGACATCTGCAGGGTCGGACTGCGAGTCGACGGTCCGGCGGTGATAGTGAACGGATGCACCGACCGATTCCACGACGCGTCGATCTACCCGCGGATCGCCGCGGCAATACCCGGAAGCCGATTCCTGCGAGTGCCGGTTCGCGAGGATGAGCGGGAGCGTCTGATCGGCGCCGTTGCGACCGCGTTCGCGCTCGACTGGCCCGCCTCCGACCGCGTCGGCGCAGGGCAAACTGCGTGCGACCGGAGCCCGGTACCGCCGGCTCTTCGCGGCTTCGTCGAGGTGTGATACATTCTGGATATGGCCGGATCTGTATCTCTCCCGTTCGTCGTGATCTACCTCATGCTCGTGTTCGTCGAAGCGCTTGGTACGGGCGGACAGACGGTGACGGCGGAGTACCTCAGCGACGGTGTCCCGGTGTCGCGGATCACCGCGCTTCGCGAGGAGGGCATGGGGCCGGGACTCTACCGAATCGTGGGAGTCGGTCGGGACGAGGCCGAGCCGTCGGTAGCTCGAGTCGAGGCGAGCACGCTCGTCGGTCACCATTTCCTCGTCTACCCTCCCAATGAGGACTTTCCGGTCGTCGTCAGCCTCGCTCCCGTGTACGATCAGCTGCTCGAACCGTCAACACAGGCGGTTCGCTCTCTCACGATCGCTGAAGATGAGATCACCTCCTCCGGAGCGCCGGATGTCCCTGTCGGCAGGGAGCTTCATGTCATCCGGATGGACGGGATAACACTCCTGAGCGCACCGGACCCCGGCGTGATGCTTCTGGTGACCGGGGAGTAGTATGGGATCACCACGTCGAATCCTTTTCGTCTGTACGGGCAATATCTGTCGGAGCCCGCTTGCCG
>SKZO01000104.1 GCA_007127335.1 Spirochaetales bacterium
AACTCAGCCGAGTGTCTTCCAGGCGGCGCTCCGCCCGCAGCAACTCGAGTTGCTCGACGGCTACGGCGTCGAGACGTTCTCTCAGCTCTTCCAGGACCGTCATCCGCAGCCCGACATGCGCCGGTCGACCTACTTCCCGGCGTGGACGATCACGATGCCGCCCGACAGCCCGGAGTCGATCACCGGCACGCGGATCGGCGACGTTCGCCGTCGCTACATTCCGCAGCTGATCATGGCTCCGCGGGGCCAGTACGACCGGATCTGGAACGAGTTCGTCGCGGAGATCGAGCGGATACCGCTTGCCGATCGTGAAGCGCACACCGCGTTTCTCCAGCGCGAGATCGACCGTCGCGTCGAGGCGGCCGGCGGCTACTAGGCCGGCACAGGATCTGATTCCTGAACAGTTCGTACACGAAGGCGGAGCATCCGCTCCGCCTTCGCTCAGGAGGCACCATGAACCCGACCGAAACAACCTTCTCCGCACAGCAGGACGCGCTCAGCCCGGCCGCCATTGGCCGCCGCAACTGGTCGTCGATCTTCCGAAACCAGGGCGTGCTGATGCTCATGAGCATCCCGTTTCTGATCCATCTGCTGGTCTTCCGCTACGGCCCTATCTTCGGCTGGGTCATGGCGTTCCAGCGGTACCGGCCCGGACGCAGCTTCCTGGACCAGGAGTGGGTCGGTCTGTTGCAATTCCAGACGCTCTTCGCTGATCCGACCTTCTACCGGGTATTACGAAACACGCTCGCGATGGCCGCCATCAAGCTCGTCATGGGAACGTTTTTCGCGATACTCGTCGCTGTGCTGATCAATGAGACGCGCAACCGCCCGTTCAAGCGGACCGTCCAGACCATCAGCTACCTGCCCCACTTCATCTCGTGGGTCGTCGCCGCGAACCTGGTGCTCGAGGTGCTCGGACCACGCGGCATTCTGAACGATATCCTGGTTGGAACGGGGCTGATGCAGGAGCGCGTGCTCTGGATGGGCAGGCCCGAGCTCTTCTGGTGGATTGTCGGCTGGTCGCACGTCTGGAAGACCGCCGGATTCGGCGCGATCATCTACCTTGCCGCGATGACGAGCATTGATCCGCAGCTCTACGAGGCTGCCGACATAGACGGCGCCGGAAGACTGCAACGGATCTGGCACATCACGCTCCCGGGAATCAAGCCGGTATTCGTGATCCTGCTGATCCTGAACATAGGCCAGCTCATGGAGGCCGGGTTCGAGCAGCAGTACCTGCTCCAGAACAGCCTGGTCATGGACTACTCGGAGGTGTTCACGATCTATGTGCTTCGCTACGGGCTGCAGCTGCAGCGCTACTCGTTCGCGGCGGCGGCGGGGATCTTCCGCAGCGCGGTGAGTATCGCGCTCATCATCACCGCGAACACGGTCGCGCGGCGGCTCGGGCAAGAGACCCTGATGTAGGAGGAGCGGATGAAGGCAACACGCGAAGACATCGTATTCGACACGCTGAAAGTGCTTTTTCTGCTCGTCCTGGTCATCGTGACGCTCTACCCGTTCATCAACGTGCTCGCGGTATCGCTGAACGAGCCGATGGACACGATCCGCGGCGGCATCACAGTCTGGCCGCGCGTATTCTCGCTCGTCAGCTACCAGGACGCGTTATCGGGCCAGAACATGCTCGTCGCTACGCGGAACTCAGTGGGGCGAACAGTCGTGTCGGCAATCGTGCAGACATTCGCGACGGCGATGGTCGCGTACACGCTGAGCCGGCGAGAATACGTCTTCCGGATCCCCATCGCGATCATCTACGTGATCACGATGTACATCGACGGAGGGCTGATCCCGACCTACTTCCTCTACCGGTCGCTCGGCATGGTCAACAGCTTCCACGTCTACTGGCTCCCGGGGCTCACGACGGCGTTCAACATGCTGATCATCCGGACCTACATCCGCGGCCTGTCGGACAGCTTCATCGAATCGGCAAAGATCGAAGGCGCGAACGACTTCTGGATCTTCATCAGGATCATCCTGCCACTGTGCGTTCCGGTGCTGGCGACGATCGTCCTGTTCACGTCGGTCTGGCAGTGGAACTACTGGTGGGACACCTTCATCTTCAACTCGTCGCGCGTGAGCCTCACGACGCTCCAGTACGAGCTCATGAAACGCCTGGCGAGCGCGAACGCCGCGATGAGCGGTACCAGCATGGCCGATGCGTTCAGCCGCGCGCTCGATCAGGCGGGCAGTCAGGTCACGCCCAGGTCGATCCGCGCCGCTATGACGATCATCGTCAGCATGCCCATCATCATGGTCTATCCGTTCCTGCAGCGGTACTTCGTGCACGGACTCACCATAGGCGGGGTAAAGGAGTAGCTATGAGCATCTCAGGAGACATCAGGGACAACAGGTTTCACGACTACGCGGTAGCGGTCGCACCCGGTCGGCGGGCGGTGACGGTGCGCCAGACGGCGCACGAGTTCGGATTCGGGTCGAACATCTTCGGCCTCGTCCGCGGCGTGGAACCGAACGAGCTCGACACGTACCGGTCGCTGATCACGCGACTGTGGAACTTCGGAACGCTGCCCTTCTACTGGGGCCGGTACGAGCCGGTGGAAGGCCAATCAATGGAAGCGGAGACGCTCGCCGCGGGACGGTGGGCGCGCGAGAACGGCCTGACCACGAAGGGCCATCCGCTGTGCTGGCACACCGTCTGCGCCGACTGGCTCCTGGAGTACGACAACGACACGATCCTTGCGAAGCAACTCGAGCGAATCCGGCGTGACGTAAGCCGGTTCGCCGGTGTGATCGACATGTGGGATGTGATAAACGAAGTCGTGATCATGCCGGTCTTCGACAAGTACGACAACGCGGTTACCCGGATCTGCAATCACATTGGGCCGGTGGAGCTGACGCTGCGCTGCTTCCAGGCCGCGCGCGAGGCGAACCCCGACGCGACCCTCCTGATCAACGACTTCGACCTCTCGCCCGCCTACGAGCGGCTGATCGAGCAGCTCCTCGACCGCGGGTGTCCCATAGACGCCATCGGGCTGCAGACACACCAGCACCATGGGTACCACGGCGTCGAAAGAACGCTCGAGGTGATCGATCGATTCGAACGCTTTGGGAAGCCGCTGCACTTCACGGAGACCACGATCCTCTCGGGCCATGAGGTCCCCAAGTCGATCGTCGACCTGAACGACTACCACGTCGACGAGTGGCCGAGCACGCCGGAAGGTGAAGCCGAGCAGGCCGAACGCGTCGATGCGTACTACAGCGCGATCTTCTCGCGCCCGGCGGTCCAGGCGATCGTATGGTGGGACCTGCGCGACGGAAACTGGCTGGGCGCGCCGGCGGGGCTCGTCAGGCGGGACTTCACGCCCAAACCCGCCTACGAGCGACTGGAGCGTCTCATCAAGGGCGAGTGGTGGCTCGCAGAACGCGAAGTTCCGGTCGACGCCGACGGACGGATACGGTTCACCGGCACTGCCGGGACGTACGAGGTCGTCAGCGGTGACGCGACGACCAGCGTCGCCCTCTCGGGAGAGAGGCGCGAGGCGAGCGCCGGCGGGACCTGAGGATGCCCCCTCCAGCGCGCGTCACCCTTCTCGCGGGCGCGATAGCCGTTATGACGGCGCTCGCCGGGTGCGCTTCGTCCGCTGACGGCGCACGTCCCGCGGCCGGCCCCCGGTTGTCCGGGCGCCGCGATGAGCGCACCGTCGTCCGCTCGCTTCGCGACGTGTACGAGCCGTACTTCGCGATCGGCGCGGCGGTCGAGCCGCAGACGCTCGTCACCCACCATGAGATACTCACGCGGCACATGGCAAGCCTGACCGCGGAAAATCACATGAAGCTGCACATGGTTCGCCCGTTTCGCGGGACGACATCGTATGCCGGCGCGGACGCAATCGTCTCGTTCGCCGAAGAGCACGGTATGCAGGTGCGGGGCCACACGCTCCTCTGGCACGAGGCGGCGCCGGACTGGTTCTTCGAGGACGACTCCGGCCGGCCGGCGGCAGCCGGGACCGTGCGCGAGCGACTGCGCGAGCACATAGCGGCAATCGTGGCGCGCTACCGCGGCCGCGTCTACGCCTGGGACGTCGTCAACGAAGCGGTATCCGACTCGTCGGGAACCGGAATCCTGCGTGAGACCCGGTGGCTCGAGACCCTGGGTCCGTCGTACCTGGCCGACGCCTTTCATGCTGCACACGAAGCAGACCCCGATGCGCTGCTCTTCTACAACGACTACAGCCTCGTGGAGCCGGGAAAGCGGGCGCGGACCGTGGAGCTCCTTCGCGGCCTCATCGCCGACGGCGTGCCGGTGCACGGCGTGGGGATGCAGGGCCACTGGACCATGACCTGGCCTCCGGTCGACCTCATCGATCAGGCGATCAGCGCATACTCGGAGCTTGGACTGCGCGTCGAGATCACCGAGCTCGACGTCTCGTTCTACGACTGGAACGACCACTCAACGCGATTCGATTCGTTTACGCCGGGGATGGACGAGGCGCTCGCGCGCAGGTATGGCGAGATCTTCGCCGTCCTTCGGGAACATGCCGACGCGATAGACGCGGTGACCTTCTGGGGCGCCGCCGACGACGTGAGCTGGCTCAACTACATCCCGGTTCGCGGTCGACCCAACTATCCCCTCCTCTTCGACCGGGACCATCAGCCGAAGGCCGCGTTTTTCGCCGTCACCGTGTTCTGACAGCCGCTCGAATGCGCGGGGGTGACGACGGCGCCTCCAGAACGTGTTAGTATCGGTGAAACAGGAGCACCCATGCGTATCACCGCCTTGAGAACCGTAGCCTATACCTATGCCGCGAGCCGTCCGCTGTCGGACGTCAACTTCCCGGAGGGACGGCAGGAGCAGCGGACGACCGCGCTCTTCATCGACACCGACGAAGGAATCACCGGGGTCGCCGTGCACGGATCGCCGGATTCGGCGATCAGACCCTTCGAACACCTGCTGTTGGGCCGCGACCCGCGCGGGGTGCGGGATATCTACAAGCAGATGGTCGACGAGGTGTTCAAGGTGGGGAACCGAGGCGCGACCGCCGGGCCCATCGCGACGATCGACCTCGCGCTCTGGGACCTCAAGGCGAAGGCGAACGGCGAGCCGCTGTGGCGCACGCTTGGCGCAGGCGTCGGGCGCGTGCGGGCGTATGCGTCGGACATCGGGATAGGGCTCAGCGACGACGAGCTTCGCGCCTACTACGCGAAGATGGCGAAGCTCGGCATCAGCGCGGGGAAGCTCAAGGTTGGCCACGACCCGCAGGCCGACCTTCGTCGGCTCGGCATCATGCAGGAGGAGCTCGCACGCACCGGGAAGACCCCGTTACTCTGCATCGACTCGAACGAGTACTGGAGCCCCAAGCAGGCGATCATCTCCATCCGGGAGCTCGAGCGTCACTACCCCATCTACTGGGCGGAGGAACCGGCCGACCGGTGGGACTACCGGGGGCTCGCGAAGGTCTCCGCCGGCGTCACCGCGCAGGTCGCCACGGGCGAGAACCTCAAGGACCCCACCGAGATCGGCCCGCTCATCGAACACGGCGCGATGGATGTCTTTGAGCCGAATCCCAAGGGCATGGGCGTGACCGGCGCGCTGATCGCGAGCGACACCTGCTCCACCTTCAGGATTCCGGTCGCGATGATGAACTCCCCGGGCAACTACGCCGCGCACGTTGCGGCGGCGCTCCCGAACCACATGATGATGGAGGTGCCGGACCTCGGCCGCGACGTCTGGTTCACCGTTGACGCGGAGCTCCGCGACGGAGAGATCATCCTGGGGGATACCCCGGGATTCGGGTTCACGCTCGACCTGGAGAAGCTCGAAGAGCTCTCTCGCCGGCCCTCGCCACATGCCCACGCCGGGCTCATGCCCCGCCGCCCGGGAGCAGGCGTCATCCCGAGCCCGGTACGCTCCTAGGCCCCGACGAAGGCGAGCAGGTCCGAAAGGTCGGCGGAGGCGACGCACTCGACGGTGTCTGCCGCGCCGTAGTAGATGCGCACCTCCTCGCCCTCGGCAATCATCCCGCCGGGAAAAAGCACGTCGCCGCGGAAACCGCTGCGCTCGTAGTCGGCCTGCGGCACCATGAGCGGCGTCTTCGCGAGACCCTTGAGGCGCCGTGGGTCCTCCAGGTCGAGCAGCATGAGACCGATCGTGTACCGCTTCTTCCAGGTCGCCTCCCACCCGTTCTTCCCGCGCGACTCGTCGTAGTCGACCGCGTGGAAGGTGGTGAGCCAGCCTTTGGGCGTCCGAAGCGGCGGCGCGCCGGGACCGATCTTGCGGTTGGAGAACGGCACGTCCTCCACCCCGAGCACGAGATCGTGGTCTCCCCAGCGCAGGAGATCGGCCGAGCGGGCGATCCAGACGTCGAAGGCCTCGGGTTCGGGGCGCGAGTAGACGGGAAAAGGACGCTCGAGCCGTACGAAATCGCCGTCCACGCGCTCCGGGAAGAGCACCGTGTTGCGGTTCTCGGGCGCCGAGAGGGAGAGGATGTCAAAGCTCTCAAAGTCGCTCGTCGTCGCGACCCCGGACCGCACGCCGTGGAGGGTATCCATCGCGAAGCAGACGTAGGGTCTGCCGTCGACGACCGTGATCCGCGGGTCGTAGATCCGGTGCACGACCTCGGCGCCGCGGTTCGCGTAGAAGGCGCCGCCTGCCTCACGAGCCCGATCGGCCGACAGAAAGGGCGTCGGCCTGACGCTCCAGCTGATCCCGTCCGGGCTCTCGGCGAACCCGAGGTCGGTCTTGCCGGGTTTCGCCGGATCATCGTCCGGGAAGTAGTCGTTGCGAAAAACCATGACGTAGCGACCTTCGTACTTCGCCACGCCGGCATTGAAGGTGAGCGAGCTCGGGTAGGGAACATCGTCGGGCGAGAGCAGCGGGTTACGGTCGTGGCGCGTGATCCACGGTACGCCGCGAAGGTCGTGGGGGATGGTGGTCGGCATCAGTCGTCTCCTTCCTGCTCGCCGTCTCCGAGGTCTGCGAAGACCTCGTGGATGTTCCCGTCGGGGTCGGCAAAGAGCGCCGTCCGCTGGTTCCACGGCATGTCCTGCGGCGGGGCGACGGGCCCTGCGCCCGCGGCGATGAGGCTCTCGTACGTCGCATCGACGTCGGACCGCGAGCTGCACGGAAATGCGAGCTCGAAGCGCTGACCGGCCGGCGGCACGGCAAAGGCGTCGCTGTGACCGGCCATCACGGCACGACGGCAGATCGCGAAACGTACCCCGTTGTTCTCCAGTTCCACGTATTCGCCCAGGTCGCTCTTCACGAGGAACCCGAGCGTCTCCGTGTAGAATCGCTTCATCGGGTCCATTTCGTCGGTCCAGACGGTCACGAGCGCGATCCGCGGCGCCATGGGAAGCACCGGTCGCGCCGGCGGCGCGTCGGACAAAGAAAGCCGTAGAATCTCTTCGCCGCCCTCGTCCGTCTCGCCGGTATCCTCGAACCCGTGGCGGAGGTAGAACTCGAGCGGACTCTCGTCGTTCCCGATCTCGCACGAGGTGTAGAGCACCCGGTACCCGTGAGTGCGAAACGCCTCGATGACCAGATGCAGAGCAGCCGACCCGAGGCCCTTGCGCTGCCATGCCCGCGCGATCATGAATCGCCAGAGAAAACAGGCGCGATGGTCCTCTACAGGCGCATCTGCAAAGTGCGTGTCCACCATGACGAAGCCGACCGGTGATCCCTCGCTGTAGACGGCTCGTATCCAGGCGTTCTCCGCGAGCAGCCCCTGGGCGACCGAGACGACGTTGTCCGCGACGCACGCCTTCTGCCCCGGCGTCAGGGTTGCGCTCAGCGCGCACACTGGGTGGAGGTTGTCGAATGTCACCTCTCGTAGCTCGATGTCGGCGGCCATGCCCCCTCCTGGAGCTACGGTACACCGTATCGCGGCCGAACTGCCACCGGGTGTGCCGCAGGCTGTGCCACCGGCAGAGGCGGCGGAGGGCTCATTCCGTATTGGCGACGATGCCGGCCGGAGTCGGTTCGAGACCTTCGGCGTAGAGGTGGGCGGTCTCGGCAAGGCCTATGCAGCGCGGGGTCGCGACCCCGGGCACCCGTTCGTCCAT
>SKZO01000046.1 GCA_007127335.1 Spirochaetales bacterium
ACGGCGTCTCGTGGCAGGTCTGTCCGGTTGCCGAGATGAACCGGCTGCTTTCGCTTTCCGATCGCGCTGCAGTGAACCGCGCGATGGAGGCGATGCTCGCAATGAAGAAGCTCGACATCGCTGCGCTGCACGCCGCGGCGCAGGAGAGGTGATACGATGAATGTCTCGATCAACGTCTGGGCTGTGATCGTCGGCGGTGTTGCTCACTGGGTAATCGGAGCGCTGTGGTACATGGTGCTCTTTGCCAAGCCGTGGTCGAAGCTCAAAGGGATCGACGCGAACGCGGAAGGAGACAGGTCGAATCCGCTTCTCTGCTTTGCCGCTCTTGTCATCGGCGTGGTGATGGCGGCCGGGCTTGCCGTCGTTCTCTCGCTGGTCGGGCACCCCCCGATCGGGATCTCGATCGCGATCGCGCTCATCGTCTGGGTCGCGTTCACCGGTGCGCCCGCCTTCGCGAACGCGATCTTCGGCGGCAGCGTTGCCCTCTGGGCGATCGACAATTCCTATCCGCTTGTTTCGCTCGTCGTGATGAGTGTAATCCTCGCAGCGTGGAGGTAGGCTAGCGTGTCGTTGAAGGTGATTCTACTTGTCGTGCGAGGGTGCATCGTGCTCTTCGCTGCCGGAGCACTCGTAGTCGGTTGCAGAATGCCGATCGGACGCGATCCGGACCCTGAGGAGAACGGCGACAACGAAACTGCACCGGAGAGTCCGCTGGAGTTCCACACCATCTGGAACACGGCCAACACGACCGGCGACAGCAGCGGCTCAGACCAGATCGCGCTGCCCCTCGTGACCGGCGGGACCTACGATTTCACCGTCGACTGGGGCGACGGGACTCAGGACGAGATCACCTCTTCGGACGATCCGGCGGTGACCCACACGTACGCGGAGAGCGGAGTGTATGAGATCGTTATCACGGGCGAAATCGTCGGCTTCGCTTTCTCGAACTCCGGCGACCGCGACAAGCTCATCGAGATCCGCAGCTGGGGGCCGCTCAGACTCGGGAACACCGGAGGGCACTTCCACGGCGCGTCCAACCTGGAGATTACCGCCACGGACATCCTTGACCTCAGCGGCACGACCGACATGCGCTCGGCATTCAACCGCGCCGAACAGCTCACCACGGTGCCCAACATGGGAGAGTGGGACTTCTCCGCAGTGACTCGTACAAGCCATATGTTTTCGGGTGTGGGCTCGTTCAACGAAGAGATTGGCGGCTGGGAGCTCTCGTCCGTGACGGACATGCGCTACAAGTTCAACAACGCGAGCTCCTTCAACCACGATATCGGTGACTGGGACGTTTCGAGCGTGACTCACATGGGCAACATGTTCTCCGGAGCGGAGGCTTTCAACCGGGACCTCGACGAGTGGGACACCTCGCAGGTCACGAGCATGGGATGGATGTTCTCTGAAGCGACCGCGTTCAACGGCCAGATCGGCACCTGGGCTGTCTCGGACGTGTCTGATATGAGACACATGTTCCGGAACGCGGAGTCGTTCAATCAGGACATCGGTGGATGGACGATCGACGAGGTGAAAGACATGGACAGCGCGTTCCGAAGCGCTTCGGCGTTTGACCAGGACATCGGAGACTGGAACGTCTCCGGCGTCACAGACATGCGCTACATGTTCGCACATGCAGAAGCTTTCGATCAGGATATCGGCGGGTGGCAAGTCTCGGACGTGGAGGACATGCAGGCGATGTTCTGGAGCGCGACCGCCTTCAACCAGGACATCAGCGAATGGGAGGTACCATCCGTCGAGAACATGAGGATAATGTTCCGAAGCGCGACCGCCTTCGATCAGGACGTCGGCGGTTGGAACGTCACGAGCGTCGGAGACATGACCGACATGTTCCATCAGTCAGGGCTCACCACCGCCAGCTACGAAGCGCTGCTTGAAGGGTGGGCCGGCCTCGCCGACGACCTGCAGAGCGAAGTCGAGCTCGGCGTCGGCACCGTCCAGTACAGCTCCGCCGCCCAGGAGTACCGCGACATCCTGACGAATCCGGCCGGACCGGCCTGGACGATCACCGACGGCGGTGTGCTGGACTGACGCGGCTCAATCCCGTCATGTTCAACCAGGAGCAGATCGACGAAACATCGATACGAGTAGAGTGTCACGAATCCAGGGCCTGCTGCCTCTGATATCTGCTTTGAGCATCACCAGACACGATGCTCCTTCAGGTTCGATCGTCCTCCTCGCGCCCGAGGAGCGCGCGCAGGACTGCCCGGAGCTCGGGCGACGGCTGATCCTTGAAGGCGGCCATCCGGTCGTAGATGTCTCGCGCCGCGGGGTGGAAGCCGTCGGGCAGTCCGGCTGACGTGAACGTCGCCGCGATCTCTCGGCTGCGTCACGACCTTGTCCGGCCGTGTCACGTCGACAAGCGGCGCTATTGTCACGGTGCTGCTCACCGCATATTATTCTGACCGTCAAAGTCAGATGGTTTGGGTCTGGATCGCCGACGACAGTGCCCCCTGGCAACCAGGAGTGTACGGAACCAGCTCAGACAGGCCGTTCTTCCCGCGGAGGGCGGTGGTCAGACAGAGAACCTGTCGCTCGACCAAGTCTGTGAAGGCGCCGGCTGTCAACTTGGTCTCCACAGATCCGGGTTCGCTCGGACACCGTTCATCCCATGCCACAGCCGGCCGTGTGAACCTGTGTTATACTCAGTTCAGAGCGGGCATGATACGATCATCCGTCAGATGAAGTCCGGCGGGAAGCCCGTCTATCCGATCCTGGCCTGGGGAATCAAACGGAGTCTGAGCTCCCGTGCTTCACCCACGCCGGTCGCCGGATCTCACGTCGTCCGGCTCTTGGAGACCGCCTCGATCGGGCCGCCGCACAGAGCGGATCGACTCCCTTGGAGGGAATCATGAGCGTCCTCATTCTCAATCAGGACGAGGTGAGGGATCTCCTCACGATGGAGGCCTGTATAGAGGCCGTGGCGAGCGCGTTCGCGAGTCGCGCCTCGGGTGCGGTCCATCAGCCGGTTCGGACGGTGTTCCCGACTCCGGAGGGAAACGCGCTGGCGATGATGCCGGCGTCTAACGTCGATCTAGGTTCGCTCGGAGTGAAGGTCATCACGGTATTCCCCGGCAACCACGGTACCGAGCGTGACGCGCACCAGGGAGTCGTGCTCGTGTTCGACTCGCAGCATGGGTCGCTGGAAGCCATCGTCGATGCTACCGCGATCACGGCCATCCGAACTGCGGCGGCCAGTGCGGTCGCCACTAGGTATCTGGCCAATGAGGATGCCGGGACGGTGGCCATCCTCGGCGCCGGCACACAGGCGTTATCCCACCTGGAGGCGATGGCCGTGGTTCGCGGCATCCATGCCGTTCGAGTCTGGGGAATCGTGCCCGGAGAGGCTGACCGCTTCGTCGAGCGGTGCCGTGGCCGGTACGATTTCGAGGTCACAGCGGTCGGTGATGCTCGCGCCGCGGTCATCGGTGCGCAGATCGTCTGCACGACCACTCCCGCCAGGACACCGATCCTGGAACGGGACTGGTTGTCTCCCGGGGTCCACATCAACGCCATCGGCGCCTGCTCGGCCGTAACCCGCGAGCTTGATACGGCGACAATACGCTCGGCGGAGGTCTACGTGGACAGTATGGACGCGGCCTTCAAGGAGGCAGGTGACATTGTCATCCCGATCAAGGAAGGAGCGATCCTGGACTCGCACGTCCGGGGCGAGTTGTCGCAGGTCGTAGCGGGGACGATCCGCGGACGATCAGACCGGGACGCGATCACGCTCTTCAAGGCGGTGGGACAGGCGTTCGAGGATCTTGCGTCGGCTCGGGCAGTCGTCGACCTGGCTCGTCGGTCCGCAGCGGGCACGAGCGTATCAATCGGCGGGCGGCACTTTGCCGGTACGTGAGCAGAATGCGTTGCCGACGATCACGTGGTGATCGTGACCGCCTGGCGGATCAAAGCACCCGCTGAAAGCTCGATCAGGATCAGGTGGGCCACATCGGCACGAGGGATTCTCGAGTGCCTGGCGCGAATGATGCTGGCGGTGCCGGTGGCACGAATCGTTGTCCGCTTCAGGTCGCGTGCACCAAGAGCGCAGACCACGGCATCCTGTTCTCGTACGGCGCGGGCGACATCGGCTGGATTACGTACGTCCCCGGTCACGATCGTCAGACCGGGTCCGGCATCTGCCAGCGGTCCAGGATCGCGCACGAACGCGGTGACCGAGTCGCCTCGCCCGAGCGCCTGCCTGACGAGCTCGATGCCGGTTCCGCCGGTCGCACCAAAAACCGCTACGTGCACGTCGATCACCCTCCTCTTCGAAACGACCAGGACGCAGGCCCAGGATACCCCCGGGAATCCTGCTTGACAACGGGCAGACAGGGTCGGGTGCGCCTCTCCAGCAGGATTGCCTCTCCGTCGCAGACCGGGTATACCGGACCCGGGGGTGAGGTATGGTGCGACCAGGATTCATCGGCATTATCAAGCAGCTACTCGCCGGCGTTCTCGACGTCCCGAACGAACGTGAACCGTAGCTCCGTTACTGCGGACCTCCGGTTTCACCCGGTCACTCCCGCTGAGCGATCGCTCGTGATCGAGTGGAGCGGCCGCGAGCACATCAGCCGTTGGCTTCACGGCGAAGGGCTGAGGAACGCAGTCGCCTCGCTTGATCGATTCCTCTCATGCCCCGCGTCTGATCCGGTTCATTGGCTGGCGCTCCTCAGCGGACGGCCGGTCGCGTGGCTGATCGTGTCGCGGCTCGATGGAACTGAACCGCGTTACGGTGCGGTGCGTTTCGTCGGTGATCGCGTGCGCTCTCTCGACGTCTTCATAGGCGATGCGGACGACCTCGGCCGGGGCTACGGCACGGCGCTGATCTCGGAGTTTCTGGAACGATGCATGCCCGATGCGAGCGATGTCGTCATCGATCCTGAGGCGACAAACCCGTGTGCGCTGCACGTTTACCGGAAGGTCGGCTTCCGAATGGTCGACACCTTCATAGCACCGTGGCATCCGGTACCTCACTGGCTCATGCACCTCCCGCTGCTACCGCAGCCGGCGATACCACGACCTACGGTCTGGACGCAGGTGGAGTCGCTTCTCGCCGCGTTCGAACAGATCCTCACAGGCACGCTCCGGGGGTTCTACCTGCACGGCTCGCTCGCGTTCGGCTGTTTCAACCCGTCGGCGAGCGACATAGACTTGCTCGTCGTGACCGACGGCCCGATCCCGGTGGATACGAAGGCGGAGCTCGTCAGGACGCTCCTGCGCGTCTCGGGATCACCGCATCCTGTTGAGATCTCGTTTCTTCGCCGGAGCGACCTCTTCCCCTGGCGTCACCCGGCGCCGTTCGACCTGCACTTCAGCGAGGATTGGCGCGAGCGCTACGAGGGCGACCTCGCGGACGGCCGGTGGAAGAGGTGGCGGAGCCCGGCCGAGACGGACGCGGATCTCGCTGCCCACATCGCGGTGACGCACGCAGCCGGCCTGGTTCTGCACGGCGACCCGATTCCGGACACCCTCCCGCGGGTCCCGGATGCGGACCTCGTCTCGGCGATCCGGCTCGACCTCGAGTGGGCGTCCGAGCGCGTGACGGAGAACCCGGTCTATCTCGTGCTGAACGCGTGCCGCGCGCTTGCGTTTCTCACCGAGCGCCGCATTCTCTCCAAGCCGGACGGAGGGCGCTGGGCGCTCTCCGCGATGCCCGTTGCGTTCCGGGCACTGATCGCGGATGCGCTGTGCGCCTGCGAAGGCGAGCCGGGCGCGACCGGCACTGCAGGCGCCGCCGCCCTGGTCGACGAGCACGTCCGAGCGACGGCGCTCGAGATCGCCGCCTACGTCCTCGCCCGAACCTGACCGGGACCGAGCTTGCAGCCTTCGATCTCACGGCGTCGATACTCACTGATCAACACGGCGTACCGGTGGAGACGCTGCGGCTGAACTGAAGGTACTTCGCACCCGACGGCCGGACACGCAACCGGCGCGAACCGTGAAGAATGCCATGAGAACTATGACCCTATGATCACCGTTGCCACCACCGAGACGCTTACCGCAACGACGTTGCTGATGCTGTGCATCATCATGGGGTAGTAGACGCTCTTCGATCGCTCGTAGCAGATCCCGTAGGCGATGCCGAGGGCGGTCGCATAGACGATCTGAAACGGGTCGTATCTGAGCGCGAACGGAGAGAAGGAGATACCCACGTGTGCCAGTCCAAAGATGATCGCAGCGACGATATTGGCAACGCTCACCCTGCCGTTCAGAATAGACCCTTTCAGAGCCAGAGCGAGCATCGTCATCGCGAAACCTCGGAAGATGAGCTCTTCCGATGGGCCGGACAGGAACAGCTGGAACGCGAGCTGCCCGGCGATATTCGTCGCGGTCAGCGGATACGGGAAGGTCCGGAAGGTCCCGGTCACGAGGACGATGATCATGGACACCGCCGTGTAGCCGGCAAAGATCAACGCAAAGATCCGCACAAACTGGAAACCCGTCCGGCGGTCGCCCCACCCGAACCCGAACTCAAGGCCCCGGATGCGTTCGATTGCGAGCATCAGCGCGAGGAACACCACCGCCTGCACGATGTGGTGCATGGATATCCAGGCATACGCACCGTCAGGATCGATCCGCGAATAGTCGAAAAAGTCGGCGATCATCCCGGCCAGTCGTGGTATGCCGAGCAGGACGATGGTCAGAGCCAGCACCCACACCAACCGCTTCAGCACCTCTTTCACCCGTCGGTCTCCTTCATACTGTCCGAAAACGGCGCCTGAATCGGGACCCCGCTCCGGGCGAATGGGGGATCTCGTCCCAATGACGGACGAGCCAGACGTAGAAGTCGGCTGCCGTCCGACCCTGGGCGTACATGAGGACACCGGAATCCGCGATGAGTTTCGCCAAGGGCAGGTAGACGGACTCGTACCACGATTGGGTGGCGTCGTGGTACGAGACACGGTGTCCGGCGGCGCGCTCGAGCATGGTGCGATGGCACGTTATGTGGACGACCACGTCATCGTAGCCGCCGGAGGAGGTCAGGACGAGCGAATCGCCCGGCAGGACATCCACCGCATTCAGCGCGCCAAGAAACCGTTCGCGCTCGTAACGCAGGATCGCAGCACGGATCTCGTCGACAGAGGCCGCATCCGACACGTCGATCTCCGTGGTCAGGGCCGTCACTTCGCCATCGAGAAAGGCCATGCCGCGCGAACGCGCGACCGATACGCGATGGTTCCCGTCACGAACGAAGAAGAGCCCGCCGAGCTCATACACGTGAATCGCCGGCAGCGGGATCTCGCGTCGGAACGCCACCGCGATTCGCTCCCATCTCGCACCGACGTGACCCTTTCTGGGCAGAAACCGCCGGTCGAAGTCAGAGTATCGCCCCTCGGTCCCCACGACCCTGTCCAGCGGTATCGGCATGCGACCCCGGAACGACTCACCGGTGGGTTGCAGGAGGTGCTTCGCCTCGTCGAGCGAGATGGGATCCTGGGTTCGCCCGAGCACGGTTGAAAAGAGCGATCCGAGAAACGCCATGCGACGGGCGGCCTCAAACTCGTGTTTGGCTTGGTAGGAGTCGAACGTATTGCTCATTGAGTCGTCCCTGGTATAATACCCCGTGCGATCCAGAGCCCGCAAGGACGACGAACGTGCCTTTGATGCGCTGGTGCGCAAATTCTCACGGATACAATACCTTGTCGAGCAGCGCGCGTTCGCCGACGTGGTCGAGAAGGCGCCGGTCGGGATCTGCATCACCAATCGCTCGTATATCTATGAGTATGTGAACGAAGCATACTGCCGGGTTTACGGCTATACCCAGGAAGACCTCGTCGGCAAACCGTTCACGATGGTCGTGCCGAAGGAGCACCGCCGTGAGCTCATAGAACTGCACGATCGATTCATGGATCAGGAATATGAGCTCACCGGTGAGTGGAACGTGCGGGCTAA
>SKZO01000007.1 GCA_007127335.1 Spirochaetales bacterium
ACCGCTCTCGGTTGTCGACGCGGTCGTGCGGTGCCTCGAGGCGCGGATCGTGCCAGACCGCGTCCACGGCATCCGGATCCCGGCGCGCCTGCGCGTGCCCGATCGGCGGAACCGGCGAATCGTCGTCGATCCGGTTCCACGATTCGTTCCGACCGGAGAAGTTTCGGTGCGCCCACGTGTCGGCGTAGGTATGCAGCGCGATACCAATCCGGTAGAGGTTGCGTGACCTGAGTGCCCCAATGAGCATCTGTTTCGCCGGGATCGAGTTCGGCTGGACATCCAGCGGATTGGTGCGATCGTCCCGGCGCGGCGGCGAGGCAACGGTGTTTGCGGCCGGGTAGAAGTGGAAGGGGATCCAGACGGCCCACTCCTGTTCCTGATCCCAGAATCCGAAGTGGTGCGTTACGAGCGTCCGGTACGTGCCCCTGCGATGCGCTACCTCGTAGCAGACGAGCGCGTTGTCAAGATACTGGGACGAGTAGGCGAGCACGGAGGCTTCATCGTCCGAGAAGCCGGCCGCGCGGGCGAGATAGCCGATGGTGTAGTAGTGAAACTCGGCGTTCACCTGAAGAAGGTACTGCCGTGCCGAGGGCCGGTCATCTGCGATAAGTGACGCGTGCGGCAATTGCATGGTAGGGTTTCGCGATGCAGCTCTATGCCCTGCCGGATCTGATACGCGGCCTCGTCTTTGACATTGACAAGACCCTCTATGACCATGAGGCGTACGCCCGGCACCAGAGCGACGTGCTCGTCGAGCGTCTGGCCGAGGAACGCGCCTCGTCGGTGGAATTTGCGCGCGAGGAAGTGGAGGCGTGGCGCGACGAGCACGAACGCAGGCACGGTGTGCGGCAGAGTCTGGGGAATACCTTCGCCGCGCTCGGCATTCCCATGGAGACGAGTATCGAGTGGCGCGTGGAGCTCATACGGCCGGACCGGTTTCTCGGCCGTGATCGGCGGCTGCGCGAGGCGCTCGACGAGTTGCGCGCGCGCTACCGGATCATCGCCGTCACCAACAACCCTGAGCGCGTGGGCAGGGCCACGCTCGAGGCGCTCGGTGTCGACGACCTGTTCGCTCACGTCGTCGGGCTTGACACCACGAAGCGCTCGAAGCCCGACCCACGCCCGTTTCTGCACGCCGCGCGGGTACTCGGCTGCCCCGCCAAGGTGCTCGTGAGCGTCGGCGACAGGTACGACGTCGATATAGCCCCGGCGCTCAAGATCGGCATGGGCGGCGTGCTCGTCGACGGCGTCCGCGATGTCTACAGCCTGAGCGAAAGACTCCTGGAGGAGCACCCTGATGCTGGAACTGCTGTCTGAGTTCGAGCACGAGCTCGAGCGTATCATAGGCCACAGCACGCTCTTCCCCGGACAGCACATCACCGCCGACGTCATCGTGAACTTCGCCGCCGGAAGGCTGTCCAGCGAACGGCGCGCAGCTGCCACCGTCGCGCGGCTCTCGCGGCTCACGAGCGAGCTTTCGGGCAGAGACCGGCTGCAGCGCGGAGCGAGCGATGCGCTCGAGCTGAGGTTCCATATCACGCATTACGTGGGTCACGCGCACCTGATCGCGCGACAGGCGCTTTCCAGGCCGGTGCAGGGAATCCACCTCATCGTCACGGCAGGTGGTGACGGCACCCACGGGGAGGCGCTGTCGGCATACACCGAACTCTCAAGGGCCGGAGGCTCGATCACGGGTATGGCTCGTCCCGGGACCCGTGAGCGTCTCTATTTCGTGCGTCTGCCGTTCGGGACGGGGAACGACGGAGCGGACGCCCCAACCCTGGAGACCTCGGTTCAGCTCCTCCTCGGTCGCGCACGCCCCGCGAGAACGGGCCAGATCGAGGTCAAGCCCGCCGGCAAACCGGTTCACCGCGGGTACAATATCGCGAGCATAGGGCTCGACGCCTACGTCGCCTACCTGACCAATCGCCTCAAACGACGCTTCGCCGGAGATCTCTACAAGCCGATCGCGGACGTCATGACGCTCCTGTACGAACGGCTCATTGGCGCGTCGGAGATGACCGTGAGCGTCGAGGATCATGACGGACACAGAGAGCAGCTGCGGCGTACCTTTCTGCTCCTGGCGTTCGGCGTGTCCGGCTATCGGCAGTATGGCGGCGGGAAGCGCGTGCTGCCGGGCGAGGAGAACCTCTGCGCGATCGAGCCGATCGGACTTATTGGGAAGGTCAGACTCAAGCGGCTCTTCTACGAAGGAGGGCACGTGCACGAGCCACAAGTCACCATGCGCACGGCAAGGCGGGTGACGATCGAGTACGACCGGAGGGTTCCCCTGCAGATCGACGGCGAGACCATCTGGCTTGACGACGAGTGTTTTCCCCTCGTGATGGAGGTGGCAGAGGCCACCGTCCCGGTTCTCCGCTACGATGAGCACGGAGGCACTCCCGAATGAGACAACCAAACATCCTCTTCGCGTTCGCGGACGACTGGGGACGCTATGCCGGGTGTTACGCCGAGCCCGACCTCGTCAGGGATGCCGACGCGCAACCGCCTCCGGTGGCCGCGGCGCTGAGCGCCCACATCAGGACCCCGAACATGGACCGTCTGGCCTCCCAAGGGGTGCGCTTCACCAATGCCTTCGTCCCCGCGCCTACCTGCACGCCCTGCCGCAGCTCGGTCCTCTCAGGCCGCTACTTCTGGCAGACCGGGCTTGGAGCGATCCTGCAGGGGGCGGTATGGGATCGCTCGATTCCGTCGTACCCGCTCATGCTGGAAGACGGAGGGTACCACATCGGTTTCACCTACAAGGTCTGGTCTCCCGGCACGCCGCGAGACGACCCCTACGGCGGTGCCTCCCGCCGGTACGAGCCGGCCGGCACCGGCTTCAACCAGTACTCGTTCACGGCGAGCGAACGGATCGAGCGGACCGGAGGGATCGAACAGGCAAAGGAGTCCCTCGACGACGAGGTGCGCGGGAACTTCACGGCCTTCCTCGACGGCCGCCGTGACGGCCCGGACGGCCGGCAACCGTTCTGTTACTGGTGGGGACCAACGAACACGCACCGCGAGTGGAAACGGGGATCCGGCGCGAGGCTCTGGGGCCTGAACCCGGACGACCTCGCCGGAGACGTCCCGCCGTTCCTCCCGGACGTTCCCGAGGTGCGAGAAGACATCTGTGACTATCTTGGCGAGTGCATGGCCGTCGACCGCGGTCTTGGCGTACTGCTCTCGGTCCTTGAGGAGCGCGGCGAGCTCGATTCCACGCTGGTGGTCGCCAGCGGCGATCATGGAATCCCCGGGTTTCCCCGAGCGAAATGCAATCTCTACGACATCGGGTGCGAGGTTGCGCTCCTCGCTCGCTGGCCGGCGGTGATACCGTCGGGACGCGTAGTGGACGATATGGTCAGCCTCATGGACCTCGCGCCGACGTTCCTCGAGGCCGCAGGGATCCAACCACCCGATGATATGCCGGCGAAGAGTCTGCTGCCGGTGATGGCATCGGAGTCGGCCGGGCAGGTCGACACCGAACGCACCAGCGTCGTCACCGGCCGTGAGCGTCATGTGGCGACCGCGAGGGAGTGGAATCTCCCGTACCCGCAGCGGGCAATTCGCACGCACCAGTACCTCTACATCCGGAACTATGCCCCCGATCGATGGCCCATGGGTGCCCCCCGCGGTCTCGATGACCCGACGGTCACCCCTCCCGCCTACGAGGAACTCGAGCACGACACCTTCATCGCGTATGCCGACCTCGACGCCGGTCCTACCAAGGCATGGATCATCCATAACCGGAATGAACCGTCGGTGCGTGCGATCTTCGAGACCGGTTTCGGGAAACGAAGCGCAGAGGAGCTCTACGACCTGCACCTGGACCCCCATCACATGCGAAACCGTGCACACGATCCGGCGTACGAGGAGGTGCGTCGTCGGCTCGCCGGCATGCTCGAAGAGGAACTGGTCCGGCAGAGCGACCCGCGAGTCGTAGAGCCTGCATGTCGGTTCGATCGTGCACCGTTCACCGACGCGAGCTTCCCCGACAACGCTGCCCGGCAACGCCTTTCCATGCTCGAGC
The DNA here is from genome assembly GCA_007127335.1 of Spirochaetales bacterium. Classification (GTDB taxonomy): domain Bacteria; phylum Spirochaetota; class Spirochaetia; order DSM-27196; family SLST01; genus SLST01. The sequence goes on from SKZO01000007.1 coordinate 4,031, forward strand.
CTCTCCCACCGGCGGGCCAGAGGCGTTCTCAGTCGAAGATATAGAAGGCTCCCTGTCGAACGAGCCCCAGGAAGCCCTCGGACTTGATGCGCGCCTTGTGCGCCTCAGCGCCGTCCGGATAGTGCATGAGCAACATGCGCCGTTTCAGCGACGCGGGCAGCGTGCACAGCTCATCGAGCGACGCATGGATGCCGCCTTTCATGAGCTGCACGTCGTGGAAGATGTACTCGAAGTTGAACAGCGTGTCGTAGTCGGCGAGGAGATCCGGATCGAACTGGGTGTCGCCGGTGAAGAGGATGCGGTCGTCGAGGATAAGGCCGACGCTGTAGGCGCTGTCGGTCCAGTCGGTCGCCTGCTCCGGGAAGTGGTGCGTTCGGACGGTCTTGATGTCGATTGAGCCCACCACGGCGTGGGCGGTCTCGCGAGGGTATCCGGAGAGCCAGGTCGGCCGACGAATCTGCCAGAAATCGCCGAACTGCAGCCCGACCCCGTCACGCACCTCGTTCGGCTCGCTGCCGCCCTTCAGCGACGAGTTCCACAGCACCTCCTGGTACTCGGCGCTGATCACCACCGTCGGCTTCCTGCCCGCGACGTAGCGGTTCATCAGCATTACTTCCTCGAGCCCGCCGACGTGGTCCGCATGACTGTGCGTAATCAGCCAGTTGTCTATCTCGGTCACCGAACGCCCGAGCTTCGAGAAGGCCTCCGGCGTTCGCGTTCCGCAGTCGATCATGCAGTGGTCGGATCCCTTGACGATCAGGAAGTTGTTCTGGTAGAGACGCTTTGAGAACGCACTTCCGCAGCCGACCGGGAAGAGCGAGAGCGTACCTGAGTTGGACAGTGGAAGCTTTTTCGCGCGGGGGACTCGTACGGTCATCGGTTCAGGGCCTCCTTCGGACGTGTCGGCGCTGCAAAACGTAGCACAAAGACGGGGACTTACCCGGTTTTTTTCGGGGGCAGGCCAAGGTAGCACACCCCGCGGTAACAGCTCGTACGTCCGTCTCCGTGAACCTGTACGCTGTTCACCGGAATCGTATCCCAGGGGACCGGCTCCGGCGATTCGACGACATAGGTGAAGCCCCGGCTCGCAAGGGCGCTGAGGTTCCCAAAGCTCCGTGCGTGTGCGTCAAGAAACGGATGCGGCTCGTACGGCTGGTGGTCTCGCATCTGTTCGAGTAGCAGCGCATGGGAAGCGAGCGATATTCCTGACGGCACCGGTTGGTCAAACGGGTCCGCGGGGACCGCCGGGAAGTCACCGGGCACGCTCTCCAACCATACCCCATCGTTCTGCAGTCGCTCGAGTCGTGCACGCAGGGTGGCCCGGGCAGGGGCATACTCCTCGTCGAGGCCGGGGCCTTCCTCACCGAGCATGGCGAGGAAAAGGAGGAGTGCGCCCACATCGCGCAGGTACTCCTGCTCCTGCAACTCGTCGCCAAGGAGCGCGTGCCCGACCGTGTCACGGACGAACCGGTCCACGAGAAAGCGGGCGAGACTCTTTGCCCGTTCGTACGCACCCTCGAGGCCGGCGTAGCGGTGTGCGGCGAGCAGCGCGCAGCCGGTCAGCGCGTTCCATCCAAGGATGATCTTGTCGTCGCGTTCGGGCTGTTCTCGTTCGCGTCGAGCCGCGAGCAGGCGCCGGCGAACCCGTTCCATGAGATCGGGGGCAGGCGCGCGCCGCGCGTCGCGGGGGCTGTCGTCGTGAACGCCGGGCGCTATGTTGCGCACGAGGTGGTTACGCGACTCGAAGTTTCCATCCCGTGAGAGCGAGTAGATCCGGAGTGCGGCGTCGAGTTCCTCTCCATCGAGAAGCCCTTCGATCTCGTCGAGTTTCCACAGATAGGTGGCCCCTTCGCGATGGGACGTATCCGCGTCATGAGCGCTGGCATACCCGTCTCCCACCCGGAACGTCTCCTCGAGTGCCCGCAGGACTCCCGCTGCAGTCTCCCGATACCCGGCACGGCCGAAGAGCCGCGTCGCGATCGAATAGTTCCACAGCAGCATCGCCTGGTCGTAGAGCATCTTCTCGAAATGCGGAATCGTCCACTCGCGGTCGACGGTGTACCGGAAGAACCCGCCCTGCAGGTGATCGTGCAGACCTCGTGTCATCATCGCATCAAGGGTATCCATCGCCATCCGTCCGGCCTGGTCGGACAGATCGGCGGCGTGGACCTGTTGCAGAAAGAGCAGCGATGCATGGGGGGGAAACTTCTGAGCCGAGCCGAATCCACCGTGGACCGTGTCAAACGATCGCTCGAGCTCGTCCACGAGCCGGAGAATATCGCGCTCGTCCGATTCGCCGATCATCGCCACCGGCGGCTCCGAGGACTCCGGGGCGCGGCGCTCGAGGAGATCGCGGGTCGCGGCGTCCACGCGGCTGTGCTCTCCGTTGAGGTTGAACTCCCGCACGTCAGAACCCTTGTCGCGGTAGAAGCTCAGGACCCGGGTCAGAATGTCGGCGAATCCGGGCATGTCGAACCGGGGTTCGGTCGAGGCATAGGTCATCGCGAAGAAGGGCCGGCCGTCCGGAGTCAGGAAGACGTTCAGAGGCCACCCGCCGCTTCCGGTGGTCGCGACGAGAAAACTCATCATGTAGTGGTCTATGTCCGGACGCTGCTCCCGATCCACCTTGATCGGGACGAAGTGCGAGTTCAGAAGGCGCGCGCATTCCGGGTCACTGAAGGCCTCCCGCGCCATAACGTGGCACCAGTGACAGGTACTGTATCCGACGCTGACGAGTACGACTCGGTCGCGTTCCCGCGCAAAGGCGAGTGCCTCGGGGCTCCACTCCTGCCACCACACGGGGTTGTCTGAGTGCTGTCGCAGATAGGGGCTCAGCGATTGATCCAGATTGTTCCGGGTAAAAGCCATGGCGATAAGGTACTGCTCTCATCCGGCTTCGACCGCTCCGTTCCATGAACGTTGCAACGCTGCCTCAAGGTCTTCGAGGAGCATACATATCTCGCGGTAGCTCCGCAGGTCCTGGATCCACCGGTCAGGTATCGCATCGCGTCCGTGGAATGCTCCAAGGACCATACCGACGACCATGCCGCGCGCGGCGCTGTCGCCACCGGCCGCGACGTTCTCCACCAACGCGTCTCGCAGGGATCCTTCGTACTTCGCGATCAAGTGGATGGCCAGAGGCAGCGCCGATCCGACCGAGCACCCCTGGCCGAACTCGAGAGCAGCTTCGCGGGTATCCCGGCCAACGCTGTCCATTCCCTTGCGCACCAGCTCGGAGACACGCGATTCGGGATCGCTCCTGGTGACCAGGGCAATCGCGCTCGTGGGGGTCTTTCCATTCAGCACGATCCACAGGACGCCGGCGAGAAAGGCGGCAGTCTCGGGCACCTCGGGAGCGCCGTGAGTGATCGACGCCTGGACCCCGGCGGTCTGTACCAACCCATCCCGGTCGTCGCGATAGAGGTACGCCAGCGGCGCGATCCGTCCCGCGGCAGACAGATCGTGCGACCCGGACCCGGCGCCTGTGGGAGCTCGACCGGCGCGCAGGTTCTCGAGCGTCTCCTTCGTCGCGGTATCAAGGTATCCGTCGTACGACTGCATCGCCTCCTGCCACTCCCGGGAGAACGCCTCGGCCTCGAAACCTCGGTGTGATGCGAGATGGCGCAGGAGGAGCAGTGTCTGGTCCCCGTAGTGCGTATGGGCTCCCACCGGCCGACCGGCATGAAAGGAGCCGTGAGCCGGCGGGAGCAACCGATCGACGCGCCCGTACCGCGACGCGATCTCATCCATGTCGTATATCCAGTGAACGCCCAACGCGTGGGAGTCGGCCACAAAGGAGGCGAGGACCATCGCCTCGGCTCGTTCTTTCATGCCTGCTCCTTGAAGACGAAAAAACCGACCCAGGGCCGGTGA
>SKZO01000043.1 GCA_007127335.1 Spirochaetales bacterium
ACGGCGAGCGGCGGCGTCCCGGGCTGCCGCCGGACATCGCGGCCCTCGTGGACCGCGTTGAGTCCGACGAGGTGTCGCTTACGCTGGTGAATCTGAGCGGATTCGATGTCAGGCGCGTCGTCGTTCAGGCCGGAACGCTCGGAGAGCACGAGTTCACGACGGCGGAGGTGACCGGCCGGCGCAGCGACTATCCGGGCGAGGTGGGAGCTTATACGGCGCCTGACCTGGCGACCGGTACGGAGCATGTCCCGGTGGACGACCATCACCTCACGGTTGTGCTGCCGCCCGGTAGAATGATCACGCTGAAGCTGGGCCTCAGACGCCGCGTTCGTACGCCGTCATACGCCTTCCCGTGGGACCGCTCATAGGCCTTTGTAGACGCCGTACTCGTCGCGCCATTGCGGGTAGTTTCCAAACTTCTCCTTGCAGAGGCGATTGAGACGCAGCAGACGCGGAATCGCGGGTTCCTTGGGCGGGAGTTGGTCGGCCACGAACCTGCTGAAGGGCTTCAGGTTGTAGCAGGGGATCGCGGCGAACATGTGATGCTCGATGTGATGCTCCATGCGCCAGTAGAGAAACGACGTCAGGGGGTCGAGCTTTGCGTCGCCGCAGGAGATCCGGAAGTCCGGATGGTTCGCATCGCATCCGGCGTGCTGGTGGATCCCGGCGATGTACGGCAGGAACCCGGCGCCGTAGAAGGGCGCAAGCGTCACGAGGATGGGAAGAAACCAGAGGCCCGACCAGATGCACAGCGCGACGAAGATGACGTGGCCCACGAGGTTCCCCACCGCGAGCCGGTACACCTGTCGCCGCTCCGCGTCGCTTGCGTTCCGCAGGATGAACTGCTCCCACGCATCCGGCTTGAACCCGCGCCCGCGCCATCCCTTGCTCGTCGGCGTCACGGTGAACAGCCGGTAGAGGTTGTACGCCAGGTCCTTGAGGTGAATCACCCGGAAGAAGAGGTTGAGGACGAGTTTCGGGTTGAGGTCGACGTAGTTCGGCACGTCCTCGCCGTCGCTGCCCTGATGGAGGGTGTAGCGGTGGTGGTACTTCAGGTGACTGAGTCGGTACAGGTGCGGGTTGAAGGGCCAGTAGAGCCACCCGAACAACGCGGTCACGGCCGTGTTGAGCCGTTTGGACGCGAACACCGTGCGGTGGCTCAGCTCGTGCAGCGCGTTTCCGAAGAAGGCGTAGAAGGTGCCGTGGAAGTAGAGCGCGAGCGCGAGCAGCACCCAGAAACCGCGGGTGAGCGAGAGCCACGCGAGCGCGCCGGTAGCGGCGATGATCGCGAGAAACCCCACGGAGTAGAGGAGCCCCTTCACGTCGCTGCGCCTGGTGAACCGAGCCAGATCCTCCCGGCTGATCCTGACCCGGATCCAGTCGATATCAGAATGCTGCCATTCGGTCAGCGGATCCCATGTCTTTACTTGATCCATGTCGTCAGATTAGCATCGCGGCGACGATCTGGCAACGGGATCGCACCAGGCAGCTCTCTGCCGGGCAGGTCTCTGCTGGGCAGGTCTCTGCTGGGCAGGTCTCTGCTGGGCAGGTCTCTCGCGATATGGTACGGTACCCGGCAAGATGAAGATCACACATGTTGAAACGGTCAACTTCAGCCGCATGCATGAGCCTGAACGGCAGTGGATAACCGCCGTGTACCGGACCGTCAAGGCCGACTGTTCGATCGTGCGGATCGTCACCGACGAAGGCCTCACCGGTATCGGGGAGGCGAGCGCCTACGGCTGGCCGGTGAAGATCGCCGAATGGGTCGACTGGCTTGCCCCGGGACTGATCGGAAAGGAGATCGACGATCGCTCGATCGTGCCGCATCCGAACGGGACCTCCCGCGCGCACGACGCGGCGGTCGCCGGGATCGACACGGCGCTGTGGGATCTGCGCGGCCAGGCCGAAGGCAGGCACATCTGCGAGCTCCTGGCCGATGAGCCGCTCGATCGGGTACGGGTCTACGCCTCAGGCGGCTGCCGCTACGACTGGCGCGTGCGTCCTCAGCAGCTCATCGAGGAGGCCCTTGGGTACATCGAGGCCGGCTACACGGCGATGAAGTTCCGCATTGGAACGACGTGGGAATGGGACGGCGTAACGGTGGATCGATTTCTCGGGCTCGTGCGGGAGCTCGTCGCCGAGGTCGACGGGCGGCTCGAGCTCATGCTCGACGGCAATTGCCGACTCACCGAAGAGCAGGCGCTCGCGATCGCACGCGAGATCGACCGGCTCGGGTTCGCCTGGTTCGAGGAGCCGTGTCCGGCGCGTGACATCGACGCCTATGCGCGACTGTCCGCGGCCGTCGACATGCCGATCTCGGGCGGCGAGAGCCTGACGACGCTCGAGCAGTTCCGCCCCTATTTCGAGCGGCACGCCTACGGCATCGTGCAGCAGGACGCCGGGCTCTGCGGGATCAGCGAAACGATGAGAATCGCGGAGACGGCGGCACGGTATGGCGTCGACGTCTGTCCGCACAGCTGGCACAACGGCGTGATGGCGATAGCGAACGCCCACGTCGTGGCCGCACTTCCCAACCCGCGCGTCCTCGAGGTGTGCATGCACCAGGGTCCGCTTCAGTGGGGCATCATCGCCGAGCCTCCCCTGATCGACGGCGGGCACCTCATCCTGCCGCGGCGGCCGGGTCTGGGGATCGAACTGCATCCGGAGGCGGAGTCACGGTTCCCCTACATTGAGGGACATTACGCGATACAGGTGGAGCGGTAGTATGAGCGGGAAGACGGAACCGGGCGCGAAGTTCGCGCCACAGAATCTCACGCCGCAGGAGCTCGTCGAGTACACGCCGGAGTGGACCGGCGATCGGTTTGCCGACGGGCGCCCGCGCGTCGGCGACGAGCTCATCGAGAGGCTTCGCAGCGTGACGATCACGCAGGCGTGGACGGTCCTGCGCAACGAGGGCTTCCACTGGCAGTACGAGGGCGGCTGGGTCTGCACCCATCCGGGACAGGTCCTCGCCGGCCGCGCGCTCACCGCGCTCTACATGCCGCGAAGACCCGATATGCGCGAAGTCATGGAGCGCAAGGGCGAGAAGCTCGGATGCATTGGCGATCAGATCTCCTGGCCGATCGACCTTCTCTCGCCGGGCGACGTTTACGTGGCGGATGTGTTCGGAAAGATCGACCAGGGGGCGGTGATCGGTGACAACCTGGCGACCGCCATCTACGCGAAATCGGGAAACGGAGTCGTGCACGACGCGGCGGTCCGGGACGTTGACGGGCTGCGTGACCTGCCCGGGTTCACGAGCTTCGTGCGCGGCGTCCACCCCACCTACGCCTCTCCCACGATCATGCTCACCGGCTGCAACACGCCGGTTCGCATAGGCGGCGTCACGGTCATGCCGGGCGACGTCGTGCTCGGCCGCTCCGACGGAGTGATCTTCGTCCCGCCGCACCTGGTGGAGAAGGTCGTGAAGACCTCCGAGCTCATCCGGCTGCGCGACGCCTTCGGCAAGGGTCGCCTCGCCGAGGGCGTCTACACCTCAGGGCAGATCGACCGCCAGTGGAGCGATGAGATCGAGGCCGACTTCTCCGCCTGGCTCGAGGACCGGATCGACGAGCTGCCGGTTCCAAAAGAGGCCATCCAGGATCTCCTGCGCGAGCGGACCTGGTAGGACGGCCCCGCGGCACGGGCCTCGCCGTGCGGTAAGCCCCCGCCCCGCGGCGTTGCGGCGGTCCGGCCTCGCCATGCTATACTGCCGCCCCATGATATCACCCCGTAGCAAGCAACTGCTCCAGCGGCTCGTGACCGCGCGCGGCCCCTGCGGCGAAGAAGACGAGGTCGCGGAGGTCTGCAGAACCTGGCTGGCCGAACGCGGCATTCCGCACTACGACGACTCGGCCGGGAATATCATTGCGACCCTTGCGGGCGCGGGCCCTGCCGACGAGGCGATCCGGATCTTCGTCCACCTTGACGAGATCTCCTTCATGATCAAGCGCATCCTCGCCGACGGTACGGTCAAGCTCACCGCGCTCGGCAGTTTCTCGCCCGCGTTCCTGGGACAGCTGCCGGTCGAGATCCTCGCTGACGAATCGATCGTCCCCGGTGTGCTCTCGCTCGGGTCGTGGCACACGGGCGAAGAGACGCACGACGTGTGGCATGCAAAACACGGGAACTACGAGCTCAACCAGTACGAGGTGATAACGGGAATGGACGGTGAGGCCCTCGTCGCCAGAGGGGTGCGCCCCGGCTCACGCGTCGTGATTGCGGGCCAGCACCGTGCGCTCTGGGACATGGGCTCGCTCATCGCGGGATTCGCGCTCGACAACCGCGCGCCCATCACCGCAACGCTCGAGGCGTGCGATCAGCTGCTGCAGGGAGATGGCCCGGCGGTGCCGGTCTACATCGTGTTCACCCGTGAGGAAGAACTCGGCTTCGGGACGGCGGGCTTCGCCGCCGGCACGCTTCCGGGGATCCTCTCGCTCGCCGTGGACGTCGCGCCGGTCTCGCCCGACGAGTACGGCAACCAGGTGGACGCCTACCCGTCGATCGGGTACCGCGACGACTATGCCGTCTACAGCAAGGACGTCGCCGACCTGCTCGTCGACCACGCCCTGCGGCTCGACATGCTGCCGGGGATCGGGATCTTCGAGAACTACAGCTCCGACGCTTCAGCGGTCAAACGTCTGGGCAAGAGCGCGAAGGCGGCGCTCGTTGGCATCCCCATGGAAAACACACACGGATACGAGATCATCCACGCCGGTGCGATCGAAAACACGGCACGACTGCTCGCGAGTTTCCTCCGCGAGCCATCGAGGCACTCATGAAGGACGACATCAGAATCTACGTTTCGCAGGACGGCGACGACACGTCTGCGGGCAGCCCTGACCGGCCGGTCCGCACGATCGAGCAGGCCCAGCGACTCGCGCGCGCCGCGGTTCGCCGCACCTCGGAGCCCGCGACGGTACGGGTCATCATCCGCGAAGGCACCTACCATCTGGAACGGGAGCTCGAGTTCACGGACGCCGACTTTGGCGACCCCGAGCGCTTTGGCTGGCACACAATGACCGAACCGGCGCACCCGGTCGTCTACGAGGCGCACGAAGGCGAGCGCCCGGTCGTGAGCGGCGGCAGACGGATCACCGGCTTCACGGAAGCCACCGTCAACGGTGTTGCCGCCTGGGTGGCGCACGTTCCCGGGACTCGCTCCGGCGGCTGGGACTTCAGCGAGCTCTGGGTGAACGGCGAGCGGCGGTTCCGACCGGCGCTGCCGCGCGACGGCGAGTTTCTCATCGAAAAGCTGCTCGATGCGAGATGGGAGGGGAGCTGGAGCGAGACCGTGGGTGGGGGAACGAACCGCTTCGGATACGCTGAAGGCGACATCGACCCGAGCTGGAAGAACCTGCACGACGTGGAGATCGTCATCCTCTCGCTGTGGCGCTCGCTTCGTGCGAAGCTCGAACGCGTGGACGCCGAAGAGCGAATCGCCTGGATCGACCGCAACTCGAAGATGCGTCTCTCCTACGACTTCGAAAAGCGGGGCGCGGCCTACCGTGTGGAGAACGTATTCGAGGCGCTCGACTCTCCCGGACAATGGTACCTGGACCGCAGCGCAGAGCGGCTCTACTACGTTCCCATGCCGGACGAGCGGATCGAGACCGCGCAGATCGTCGCGCCGTATCTGGAACGGATCGCCACGATCCGCGGCGGCTCGCTCGGGCGCAGTCCGGATGCCAAGCAGCTCAACACGCACCCGCGACTCGAGTTCCGCGGGCTCTCCTTCAGCCACGTGGAGTGGCAGGCGCCGCAGGATCTCGCGACGATCGGGCAGTCCGCACCCATGGTCCGCGGTGCGATTGCGCTCGAGGCGGCTCACTACGTGCGATTCTCGGGCTGCACCGTCGAGCACGCGGGCACCTACGCCTTCTCGCTGGAAGACGAGACGAGCGACGTCACGATTTCCCGGTGTACGATGCGCGACCTGGGAGCCGGCGGCGTCAACATCCTGCACGACTGTGCACGGAATATCGTCGCGGACTGCGAGATCGCCGACGGCGGCCATCTCTACCCTCCGGCCGCCGGCATCGTCATAGGCGACGCGCCGTCCAACCAGGTGATCCATAATTCCATTCACGACTTCTGCTACACCGGGATCTCCGTGGGATGGAACTGGGGGTACGAGCGGAACAATGCCGGCGGCAACGTCGTCGAGTGGAACCACATCCACCACCTGGGCAAGCGGCTGCTCTCGGACATGGGCGGGATCTACACGCTGGGCATGCAGCCGGGAACCCGCATCCGGTACAACCTGATCCATGACATAGAATCGCGCACCTACGGCGGCTGGGCGATCTACCCCGACGAGGGGTCGAGCTATCTGCTTATCGAGAACAACATCTGCTACGACACGAAGTGCGCGCCCTTCCACCAGCACTTCGGCCTGGAGAACGTCGTGCGGAACAATATTTTCGCCTTCGGCGAAGAGGCGCAGATCGAGCGGGGCCGACGCGAAACCCACCGGTCATTCATCTTCGAGCACAACATCGTCGTGTTCGACCGTGGTGTTCTCCTGCGCGCAGGATATGCCGGCAAGCCCTGGAGCCCGGCCGACGCGCTCTTCCGCAACAACTGCTACCATCACGCGCAGGGCGACCCGGTCGAGCCGGACGGTATGAGCTTCGCCGAATGGCAGCAGAGTGGCCAGGACGCCGGCAGCATCGTCGCCGACCCCGGTTTCGCCGATGCTGCCGGCCGTGATTTCGCCCTCTCTCCGGACTCGCCTGCGGTCCGGATCGGATTCGTACCGTTCGACCTGTCGGCGGCGGGTCCGCGACCGTGAATCAGAGCGCGAGCGGCCGGTACCAGATGTTGCGGAAACGAACCAGATCGCCGTGGTCCTGCAGCTTGAGAGGGCCTGCCGGAGCGTGCGCCGTATAGGGGTAGACATTCCGGTGCCCGGTCGGGCCTATCACTCTCGTGTGGTTGTGGACGACAACGCCGTTGTGCAGGAGCGTCAGGTACGCGGGGCTCACGAGGTCGACACCGTTGAAACGCGGGGCGGTCCACACGATATCGTAGCTCTGCCATTCGCCCGGCTTGCGGCACGCGTTCACGAGCGGGGGGAACTCACCGTAGACGGCCGCGGTAATCCCGTCGGCATAGGTGGGGTTGTCGTACCCGTCGAGCACCTGGATCTCGTAGAGCCCCATCATGAAGACGCCGCTGTTGCCGCGCCCCTGGCTCTCGCCCTTCACGACTTCAGGGCACGCAAACTCGAGGTGAAGCTGACAGTCGCCCATCCGCTCAACGCTCACGATGTCGCCGGTACCCGGCACGACCTCCATGTAGCCGTTCTCCACCTTCCACTTCGCCCCGCCTTCCTTGCCGGTCCATCCGGAGAGATCGGACCCGTCAAAGAGCACGACCGCATCAGACGGCGGCGCTCCCGGCTCAGCGGCCGGGGCAATGACCGGCGGCTGGGGCCGGCGATAGTCGTGAACCTGCCACTGCGAGTCGGGCAGCATGGGAGTGTCGTCGTATCCGAGTTTCGCCATTGGAGAGCTCCTTCACGGGATGAGTGATCGTAGTCTTGACGAGCATGATATCAGAGCGAGCTGAGCGCGTGAAGTCGGGGATTGCCGCAGGAACGCCGTGCGCGTACACTATCCGCCATGGAATGGAAAGCGAGCCACATCCTCGTGCCGAGCTACGACCTTGCTCGGAAGATCAGACAGGAACTGCAGCAGGGAGGCCGGTTCGAGGACCTGGCCCGCCGGTACTCGACCTGCCCCAGCAAATCAAGCGGCGGCGACCTCGGCTGGTTCGGCCCCGGCAAGATGGTCAAGGAGTTCGAGACCGCCTGCCGGAAG
>SKZO01000242.1 GCA_007127335.1 Spirochaetales bacterium
CGAAAGGCCTCCCTGTTCTTCTCTCGCCATGATGAGTAATTGACAGACGAAGCATCTCGAACGTCGACGATCAAGAGGAGTGGAATATGGGTACAAAGTTGTACGTAGGGAATCTGAGCTACCAGACGGAAGAGTCTGAGCTTCGCGAGCAGTTCGGACAGTTCGGAACGGTCGTGTCGGCGAACGTCATCAGCGACCGTGACACCGGTCGCTCACGCGGGTTCGGTTTCGTGGAGATGTCGACGGAAGAAGAGGCCCGTGCCGCGGAGGCAGGGATGAACGGTACCGAAGTTGACGGACGCACCCTGAAGGTGAACGAGTCCAAGCCCCGCGAGAATCGCTCGGGTGGCGGCGGCGGTCGCGACCGCTGGTAATCGGAAACCCAGCAAGAGAGAGGCTGTCCCACAGGGGCAGCCTTTTTTGTCTGCGCGGCTGTGCTGATTGTGCTCCGGCAAGACCGGGGCGAACCGGCTATGGTCGCGCCGAAACCGGTCCTCCTACGCCCACCGGGGCGGCGCCGCACCCTCAGGCAAGGCCGGCCGGTAGACGTACGTCGGATCTTTCTTCTGGGTCTGCTTGATCGACCAGAGGTGACCAAGGGCGCGGAGAAAGCCCGGTTGCGGTTCAGGGAAGTCGTGCTTCACCTGCTCGTGAAACCGCGGCAGCCGGTAGAACGGTACCGCCGCGTACATGTGATGCTCGATGTGATAGTTCATGTTCCAGTAGAGAAAACGCATGACGGGGCCGAATCTGACCGTGTAGCAGACGAGACGCCAGTCCGGAGTGCTCTCGCTGAGCCCGGTGTGCTGAAGCGCGCCGCAGAGCTTTGACAGCCCGGTCGCAAAGAAGCTCCCCAGCGTGATCAGGTAGATGAGCACCCACATCTCGGTCACGATGAAGAGAGCGAGGAGCAGCACGTGGCCACCCACGACGAGCCGGGCCCAGCGAATCATGGCGCGCCGGCGCGGATCGTCCGGCGGAAAGAGCGGATCCCAGAAGAAGTAATCCGCGTCGCCGTCACCGGCGGCGTGCTGGAGGTTGAGCCCTACGAAGCGGAGGAAGTGCGGGACGTCGAAGGTGAACCAGAAGATGAGATTCCTGACGCTGATCCGCTCCATGACCGGCCCCTGGACCACTTCCTTGTCCACGCCTCGATGCACCGTGTACTGATGGTGCAGCGCGTGGCTCGCCCGGAAATGAACCGGGTTGTTCCAGGTCAGGAAGCTGAAAAGCTTGTAGAAGAACTCGTTGAGTGCCTTCGTCCTGAACGCCGTGCCATGGCTCAGCTCGTGAACCGCCGCCGCCATGCTCACGAACCCGTGGAAGGTCGAATGGATGTAGCAGGCGATCACCATGGCAATCCAGTTCTGCTGCAGAAAGAAGTAGACTGCCGCCCCGGTCGTAGCGGCGAAAATGAGCAGGAAGCTGCCGGCGTGCAACAGTGCTCGCAGATCACTGCGTTGAGTGAACCTCTTCAGAGTCTCGGCATCCAGCGGTGTCCGATACCAGTTAATGCGTTCGCTGCTCATGGGGCCTCCGACGCAATCATCTGAGACCATGAGCCGTTTAGTCAAGTACCTCGTCGCGTGATTGCGGGTCGCGTGATTGCTCGTCAGTCGAATCGCCGAACCCGCTGTCCGTAGTCCAGGTGGAGCGTATGCCCTTCCCACGAGACATCCACGACGGTCGGCTCGCGCTCCGCCGCGCAGAAGGGCGACTGTGACCGGGGGTAGTCGACCGGGACCGGTGCCTGGTCGACCGTGAACTCGCCGCCGAACTCGAGCCGGTACTCGCGTCCGGCGGTCTCGAACTCGAGCACGGGTACCGCACCGGCGCGCCCGCCCGACAGGGCGATCCGGCTCGCCTCGAGTCGCGCGACGAACCCGTTGAAAGACTCACCGTCAGCCGACGACGACACAGTGCAGACCCACCCGGTGGTGCGCCCGGCCTGCACAACCTCGTTGCGCCCATCGGCGTCGTCACCAGCGGCCGGTTCCCTGCGGTATTCGAAGGGACCGGCGGATAGCAACGCGAGGTACGCATCGCCGAGCCTCGCCGCGAGCCCGGATCCGATCTGCCGCACCTCGTCGAACTCGCGCTCGGGCAGCCACGCGTGGGTGAACGCCGGAAGCCGTCCGGACAGGATGCCGCTCCTGCGGGGGGGATGGTAGATCGTGAGGTTCACGGTCCGGTGCTGTACGCTGTGAGGAAGACGTCCGGATCCCACCCAGTAGCCCGGCGAGTTGCCGAAGGGCCCCTGCTCGCCGGGCAGCACCGCCGGATGCGTGGTGAAGACGCAGGCCGTTGGTGAGAGCGCTGCGTGCCAGGCGTGATGCTGATCGCCAAAGCTGCCCGGATGGTACGCCTGCGCGGTCGCAAGAAGGTAGCGCGAGGTCTTGTACGTGCAGGTGTTTGCACGCTCGATCGCCACACCGTTCGATTGGGGCTGCAGCACGCGGCTCAGCAGTCGGTAGAGCCCGGGCAATCTGAGGACCGTGAGCCGGAGGTAGGCGAGATCGCGAAACGGTTCCTGTCGGAACATACCGAACCGCCTGAACGCTCTCATGGTATTTGCGAGCGTCTCCGGGTTCGTGAACGACTCCATGCCCCACTGCATCATGATCTGACGGTCCGACAGCCCGATGAGCCCGGCGGAACGCAACTCCGACAGATTGAGCCCGTGCGACGCGAGGAGCTCCGCCTCGCCGTCGTATTGCGCGACGCGGCTGAGCACCGCGGGAATCCGGTACCGACTCCGGTAAACGAAGTTCGCGATCATGCTCGTGGTGGGCTGTACAGCCGGTTCGCCGCGAAGCTCCCGGAGCACCGGCACAATGGAGGCGGCATCGGGGCGCTTCTTCTGGTGCTCGTAGAGCCGCCCGCTGCTCGAGATCAGGACGCCGTGGAAGCCCTGCGACGCGATGTCGAACAGGAGGAGGTCCAGAACGATCGCGGAGCGCTCCTCGATCTCCGGGTCGCCGGCGAAGTCGATCAGGTTGACGAGCGGCGCCACGTCCTCCGTGTAGTACACGCTCGAGTACCATTCCGTGAAGCCGTATCGCCAGCGCAGCTCGAGCCAGGTGAGAATGCGCTTGCGCGCCCGGGCTGCGTGTTCGCGGCCGGTACGACCGTCGTTCGTGAAGACCCGGTGCGGCATCCAGTTTCCCGCGAGGAACTCGCACGCGGCGAACAGGATCTGGTGGTTCTCACTCCAGTAGCACATGCTGTCGTCGCCCGGCTCGTCGAGCCAGTACTTGAACGAAGCGAGACAGTTTTCCATCCGCTCGCGCTGACCCGCGGTCAGGCGAGCGTGATACGCATAGAGAATGCGAAGCAGGGTGATCGCGCGGAAGTCCGAGCAGTCATAGCGTCGGTCTATGTACGAACAGACCTCCTTGATCTGCTCGTCGGTCCTGGCGACGGACAGCACCTCCCCGCGAGCAAGCGCCTCGAGGAGCTGGTTCTCCTCAGTCACAGCCGGGACGGGCGGTCGTCCGGGCACGGGTTGGAGCGACCTGTTCCGTGCGTGCTCGACCGCCGTTCCCCCGACGATGAGCGCCCCCGCGGTAATCGCCAGCCAGCCGAAGATGGTCATGCGCCCTAGTTGACGCCGAACCGTTCCAGATACGCCCTGCGCTCGTCGATGATCGCCTGCATGCCGCGATCGTTCATCCTGCCGATGAACTCCTCGAACTGCGCGTCGAAATCGGGCTCGGTGATCATCCTGACCCAGTAGCGTTCGGCTATGCGGATGAGGCCGGGACCCTGACGGGACATCACGTTCATCCGTGACTGGAACACGGGTTCCTGGAAACTGTTCTCCTGCGCCAGCGCAAGCGCCCGCTCGTCATGGCCGGAGAAGTCGATCACGCGAAACTGCTCACGAACGGCGTCAGTGACCGCCGAACGGAACGGGTAGTCGCCCAGGATCCGAAGGCTCTCGCTGATGTAGCCGAAGGTGTCCGCGTACCGTTGCAGGTCATCGAATACCGGGATGCCATCCTCAATCGTATGCTGATCACCGGTGCGGCCAAAGGCGAGGGTCCACGCGTTGTCGTGTTCGAGCATCCAGTTCAGATACGCGACAGCTGCGTCCGGGACTCGCGATCGGCGGGGGCTGAACGCGTAGAAGCGGGTCGGCAGGTACCGGAGCTTCCGGTAGACGCCGTCGGGCCCCTGAAACACGTCAATGGGAACGAACTCGGCACCGGGCACGTTCCGCGCCAGGTTGAGCGCAACCGACGAGCTGTTCTGCGCATACAGATAGTCCCACGGAACGTGGATGAACCCCACACTGCCGTTCATTACGTGGCGCGTCTTGATCTCGAACGTATCAGTCGCGAACTCGCGTTCGATCAGGCCCTCCTGGTACAGCTCATGCATCCATCGCATGAAGTCCCGGAATCCGTCGCGCACCGGCCACAGCGACCCCATGTTCAGCGCCGGATCGTGGTCGAAGAACGAATACATCACGTCAAAGAGCTTGAAGTCAGAGTCGAACACTGTTCCCGGGTCGTCGGTAAACCAGCCCCACGGCCGCAGCTCCTCGGCGGGGACGTTGCCGGGATTCTTATCCCTGAACGCCCGGAGCGCGGCGGTCAGCTCGTCGCGGTTGGTTGGGATGTCCATCCCCAGCGCGTCGAGCCAGTCCCTGCGGATGAACGACGCGTAACGGGCATCGATCCCGCGCCTGCTCGGAACCGCGTACTGCACGCCGTCTATCTGTCCCAGGCGAAGATGGTCCTCACCCAGGACCGCCGGGATGTTCGGACCGTACTCCGGGATGTACGGGCCCAGATCGTGGAGCCCGCCGTCGGCCGCGAACTTCATGAACAGAAGCCGCCCGTGCGTGAACGCGAGGTCGGGCGCCGTATTGGTCGCCATCATCACGGTGTGGCGGACCATCGAACCGCCAACAGGCACGAACCTGACGTCGACGCCGAGCTTGGCCATCTCGCCCTGGACGTACTCGGTCCACGGGTTGTCGTTGAGCCGCCCCTGATCCCTGGGGACCTCCGCTCGCTCGACGATCATAACGCGAAGCCTGGATTCCCCTTCCGGCCGCCCGCCGGCGTGGAGCGTGAGCGAAGCCAGTACCAGGAGGCCGATGAGTGCGATTGTCCGTGACATCTCTACTCCTTGAGCGACCCTATGAGGGCCCCTTTGACAAAGTGTTTCTGCAGAAACGGGAACGCGATGAGGACCGGGGCCGTCACGAACATGATGGCCCCCGCCTTCACCGATTCGACCGGTATATCGTCGGATTGCCCGAACACGACCGTGGGTCCGTAGCCGACTCCCTCAGTGATGAGCTGCTGAAGGCGCAGCTGCAGCGTGTACTTGTCCGGATCCTGGATGTAGATGAGCGCCTGAAAGAACTGGCTCCAGTGCCCCACGCCGTAGAAGAGCGTGAGCGTGGCGATGATAGGCGTTGAGAGGGGGATGATGATCCGCAGCAGGATCCCGATCTCACTCGCCCCGTCCATCCGGGCGGACTCGGCGAGGCTCGCTGGTATCCCGGAGAAGTAGGTCTTCATGAGGATGAGGTTGAACGTCGCAATGGTTCCAGGCAGGATCAGCGCCCACACGGTGTCCAGGAGCCCAAGCGAGCGAACCACCATGAACAGCGGGATGAGCCCTCCGCTGAAGAACATCGTGAACAGGATCATCAGCCAGATCACGCGCCTGCCCACCAGGTCCGGCTTCGCGAGCGGGTAGGCGCCAAGCGCGGTGATCATAACATTCACCGATGTTCCCAGAATCGTGAGGTAGACCGTGAACCCGAACGCGCGCATCATCGCAGCGCTCTCGAAGACAGTTCGGTATCCGCGCAGCTGAAAGCCGACCGGTACCAGCCCCACGCGACCGGAGAGAATCGCACCTTCCTCAGACAACGACAGCGCCGTCACGTGGAACATCGGGATGAGACAGGCGGCGGCAACAACGGTCAGAAGCCCCACATTCACCGCATCGAACCAGGTGCTCGGGTCTCGCCGGGTGGCCATCAGAACAGCCCCTCGCCCTTGATGCGGTTGCTCAGCCAGTTCGCGGTCAGAAGGAATGCGAAGTTCACGACCGACTGGAAGAGACCGACCGCCGCGGCGTACGAGTAGTCCACGTTGAGGAGCCCAACCCGGTACACGTACGTGCTGATGACGTCCGCAACGTCGAGCACCATCGGGTTCCCCAGAAGGAAGGGGCGATCGAAGCTGATGGTCATTACGTTGCCGACCGAGAGGAGGAACACGACGAGGATGGTTGGGGTGATTCCGGGAAGAGTCACGTGCTTGAGACGCTGCCACCGGTTCGCCCCGTCGATCATCGCTGCATCGTAGAGGTTTGGATCAAGCGCGGATAGCGCTGCAAGGTAGATGATCGTACCCCAACCGACTTCCTTCCAGACGCCGGACAACTGGTAGATGCCGACCCACCATACTCGGTCGGTCATGAAGTAGACGCTCTGTCCACCAAGGGAGCGGATAATGTTGTTCACCAGGCCCGAGGAGGGCGAGAGCACGGATATGATCAGCCCGGATACGACGACCCACGACAGGAAGTGCGGAAGGTAGACGATCCCCTGGACCGTCCGCTTGAATCGCCGGTTCCGCACCTCGTTGAGGAGAAGCGCCAGGACCAACGGCGCCGGAAAGGCGACGAACAGGCTGATGACGTTGAGCATCACCGTGTTCCGGAGGACGATGAAGAACTCGTCATTCAGCAGCATGACCCGGAAGTTTTCCAGCCCCACCCAATCCGATCCACGAACACCGGCGAAAATGTTGTAATCCTTGAACGCGATCACGACGCCGTACATGGGGACGAAGTGGAAGATGACGTAATACGCAAATACCGGCAGCAGCAGGAGGTAGAGGTGGCGATCCCGAACCACCTTGCGCCAGCGGGACTCAGCGAGGGTCAGCATGGCGCCGGTGAGCGCCGGCATGCTCGGCGAGCCGGAGGCGTCCACGCGGACCGCGACGGCGGACGGACAATCATCGGGCGATCGTATACCGTGATCGACTGTAGCATCAAGGGCGGCGAAGCCCGACAAGCATGGAGGCAAAAGCAGGAAGGGAAATCAGGCGATGCAGTGGTTGCTTTGTCCTGGAGCTTCTGACTATAGTAGTCATGTTACCCGACGTTCGAATGGCGCACTGCGGAGGCGGAAGCGGGGGAGTATGGAGATAACCATTCGCCGGGCAGAGGTCGATTCAGCGGCAGATCGATCGATCATAGGTGCGCTGTGGCGCGAGTACCTGGAGTGGGCGGACCGAGAGCTGGCCTCGCGTTACGGACTGGACATGGCGGCTGAATTCGAGACCACCCTCGAAGAGGCGGTGGTCCTTGACCTTGAACGCCTCTTGCCCAGACTTGCTCCTCCCGGTGGCCGAGCGCTTCTCGCGTTCGCGGCCGACGGCGAACCAGCGGGGATCGGCTGCCTGCGCTCGAGCACCGACACCGCGGCGGAGATCAAGCGCATGTACGTAAGACCGACGGCCCGGGGACGTGGAGTCGGCCGGCGCCTCTTTGACGAGCTTATCGAGGCCGCCCGCGGCGCCGGCTACCGCACCGTCCGCCTTGACAGCGCCCGGTTCATGCGCGCGGCCCACGCACTCTATCGCTCTGCCGGCTTCAAACCGATAGAGCCCTACGAGGAGAGCGAAGTCCCACCCCACGTGTGGCACTACTGGTTGTTCATGGAACTCGAGCTGTGAAGCGATGGCAGCTGAGACCACGGTCCTACTCTCCAACCGGCAGCTTCACCTCGAGCCCTTCGAGCACGTTGGACCTCGCGGCGTCGGGCGCCTGCACGATC
>SKZO01000140.1 GCA_007127335.1 Spirochaetales bacterium
GCACACAGGTCGCGCTGATCAATGAAGGTGATACGGTCGATCAGGAGCTGTTCAGCCGTGCAAGGATCCGTGCTCCGCTCATCCCGCCTCACGGAACGGTGAGTGCAACCGCCGCGGCCCTTATACGCAGCACCGGGCGCCTGCCGATCGTGTGCACCGGCATCGACTTCGCCTTCCGCGGCGAGAGATCACACGCCCGCCCGCACCTGTCCGAACTCTACCGCAGGACAGGCGCGAATCGACTGCTGCCCGAAGCGACACAGGTGTACGAGCTGATCCGTGCGCACGACCGGTTGGACGAAAACTGGACGTCGAGCCCGTCCCTGCTCGCGTATGCTGATTGGTTTCGTTCAGTCGGGAGCCCGCGCTTCAAGCCGATTCACTCCCTCGCGCCTTCGCCGGCGTTCGACCCGGACCTGCATCTCGATCTCGAGCGCCTCGAATCGCTCGAGCCGCGGTACTCGCGGATCGCCGCCGCGCGGTCTCCGTCCGCTCAGCAGACCCGTGAGCGCATCGTCCTGCAGACGCTCGGCGCTCTGCTCGAGACGGTGCGCGAGGCTGCACCACCGGACCGTCCACGCGATCTCGAGTCATCGAGTCCCGTGTTCGCGACGCTCGCCACACGACTCGCGCTGCCAGAGCTCCTGCGATGGTACCGCGGTGACGCCGCGAGCGATCGGGTGTGCTGGGATGAGGTGCGCATGACGGTGGAACGGGAGCTGCGCTCGATCAGGGAGGGGCTCAGGTGACGCTCCTTGACCGTCAGCTCGCGCTTCTGCCTCGGGATCTCGCCCGCGACATCGGAAGCGCCACGCTCCGGCCGGACGAAATCGTCGAAACTTCCGGCGACCACGTTCCGGTAAACGGAATCCGTCGTGAGGGAAGGCCGTATCTGTTCCACTCGCGGTACGCTGCACTGCGGGAGGCCGAACGGATCGCCGAAGCGGCAGCATCGGCCGGCTGCGTCGTAGCGCTCGGCGTGGGCATGGGCCACCATCTGCACGCTATCGCGCGGCGCGCGAACCGGATCGTAGCCGTTGAGCCGGACGCCGCGCTCCTGCGCTCGGC
This sequence comes from Spirochaetales bacterium, assembly GCA_007127335.1. Classification (GTDB taxonomy): domain Bacteria; phylum Spirochaetota; class Spirochaetia; order DSM-27196; family SLST01; genus SLST01. Next base: position 1,069 of record SKZO01000140.1, read on the forward strand.
ACTCTCGCGAGTGGATCTGACCAATCTGCTCGAATCGAACCGGCTCACCCTCGTCACCGACTGTCGTGAAGAGGTGCTCCTTGCGGTCATTGCCTCTGCGTACGTGCCCGGTGTCCACGGCGCGCTGCGCGTCGCCGAGCTCACCGGGCGGGTACATGCAGAACGAGAACGCATGACCGCCGTCCGCGATGCGCTCGGCCGGGCGATCGAGCGCCTGTCCGACGATCTCGCGGTCCAGGCCCGATTCGGCCTGCAGTGGACGCGTAATGCCGTCCTCAATGCTGCCCGTACACAGCCGGCTGCACTCCCCGACTTGCGCGGCAATACCGTCGTCGTGGCGGCGGCCGGACCCTCGCTCTCTGACGCAGCCGCGACGCTCGCCACGGGACGCGACCCGATCATCGCCGTCGACACGGCGCTTCCCGTGCTGATCTCGTCCGGGGTCCGCCCGCGTCTTGTCGTCTCGATCGATTGCCAGCTCGCCTCGTACCACCACTATCTCTGCGCGGGCTTTCCCGACGTCCCGATCGCCGCCGACCTTTCGGTGACACCTTCGCTCTTCTCCCGACTGCCCCGACCGATCCCGCTGCTCAGCAACCATCCGCTTCATCGACTGTTCGGACATCTGGGACTCGGAGCACCATCCGTCGACGTGCGCGGCGGGAACGTTGCCCAGGCGGGCGTTGACCTCGCCGTCCGATGCGGCGCCCGCGCGGTCAGACTCGTAGGGGCGGATTTCTCCTACCCGGACGGCGAAAGCTATCCACGCGGCAGCTATCTCCACCATCTGTTCGCCGTGTGCTCAGGGCGACTCTCTCCGGCGCAGACGCTCCACTTCGGATTCCTCGCCTCACGGCCCGGCCTCGAGCCGGACGCCCGCCGCCCGTCGCGGCTCCTGCAACCGCTCCTCTGTGGATACGCGCGAAACATGGAGCGGTTCGCGCGGAGCCTTCCGGTTCCGGTCACGCAGGAGCCCGGCCGCGGCATTCGGCTGCGGCTGCCCGAGCATCCACGTTCGCGCGACGGCGGAGGTCCGGCGGAACAGACCGCCGGTCCGACGAGCCCCGGCACGGCGACCCCGCCCCGTGATGTTCTGCGCCGCGCCGCCGAGCTCCTCGCACCCGTCTACGACCGCGACAGCCTGCTGCGGTCCCTTGACGCCGGAGTTCCGGCGGTCTCGCTCGCCGCGCGCGCGCTCCTGCCTCCACTCATCGCTCTGAGATCGCGAGACCCTGAGGCACCGGCAGACGAGCTGGTGGCCCGCGCTTCCCGCTGGACCGGTTCGCTCATGCTCGCGGCGTTCTCCTGAGACGTCGTTCCGGCGTCGGCACGAGGAAACCCGATCGCCGCATACCCCACGAAGGACGCATCGGGCCTCACATCACTGCTCTGCGCGTACTCGATGAGCTCACCGCGCCGTGAACCTCTGCGCACTGCATATCCAATCGCCGCGGCGGCCGCTCCACTGCTGCATGCCGCATGACGCTCGAGTGCCAACCGGATCACCAGATCCGCGTCGAGCCGGACCATCGCATCGACGATCGGGCGATCGTTCTTCTCACGAACCCAAAGGCTCGGGTCGCCTCCGGCCTGATCGCTGACGAACCCGTACGCGGGCCCGTAGTGCGTCAGATCCGTTGAGCCGACGACGAAGATCAGCCTCTCCCGTTCCGCGGCGAACTCTGCGATGAACCGCCCAACCTCCTCGGCGCAGGGAGCCGGCGGGCAGCGCAGGGCCGCAATCCGGGCATGGGGCGCAAGGTGATGGACCAGGGGAAGCTGCACCTCCACGGTATTGTCCGTCGCGTGGTCTTCCCTCACGTCAAAGCGCCGGCTCAGCGACGAGAGCAGGTCCGAGTCTGCCTCCAGGTGTCCGAACGGCGTCTCGAACCCGGCCTCCGGCGCCGCGAGGACGGGATCGGAGGGTCGAAGATGGCCGCCGACGACCACGACCGTCTCGGCGGACTCCGGCATGGCGCGCAGCGCCTTGTACGCGAGGCGACCGGAGAAGGCCCATCCGGCGTGCGGCACGATTATTGACGAGTAGCGCTGCGCTACCGCCGGCAGGCCTGATTCCCACTCCTCGCACCGCGCACGCACGCCGGAGGCGGTCGCAGGATACCATCCGGATGGGAGCGATCGTCTGCGTATGGCCATATACCCACCATAGTGAAAGCCGGGGGCTCCATGCAATCGAAAACTGATGCACACGGGCGGGAATTCCCCTATACTGCTACGCATGTACCGGCGGTTCGGTCTCATCTACACGATCTTCAGTCTCCTCGTACTGGCTGGACTGGCGATCTTCGTACTCGCCCGTCTCGACTCCACCAGGACCGACAATCTGACCGAGATGGAGGCCAGTTTCCGGAGGCTCCAGAGCGACGTCGCGCTCGCCGCCTCGCGCGACGAGCCAATTTCGCAGGTTCTTCGCGAGTACACGCTCCGCGTCCCTGCGGTTCGCGCGCTGGTCGCCTATGACCTCGACCGCGGCCTGCGCTACGTCTGGGCTGCCGATACCGGTCTGCTGGGATTCAGCCGGTCCGAGCTCGAAACCTTTCGCGGGTTTCCGACGTACCGACTCAACGACATACGTGAGGCTCGCCTGCGCGAGCAACTCCCCCGGCCACAGAACGGTCGCCTCTATCTGGATGCGGTCTACCGCGTGCTGAGTTTCTCAGACGCCTATCCGGCACTGCGGGACACACTGATCGCCCTGCTCGGGTTCGCCTTTCTCACGGTCCTGGTGCTCCTCGCGCTCGGGCGGATCGAACGACCGGCCACGGCGCCGGAGACGGGAGAACCGGCCGGACAGAAGCCCCACGCTCCCCGCAGGCCCGGTCCCTCGACGGATTCGTCAACGAAGCTCGCCGTCGCTCAGGAGCAGACGAGCAGGGAGACGGAGCATCGAGCCGAGGAGGAGAAACATCCGCCGGAAGCCGCGCCTGAAGACGACTTCGAGGAAGTCGCGATCGAGGAACTCGCAACCGATCCGGGCGAACCTGGAACGCTGTTCAACCCGGTAACCGGTCTGTCCTACCGCGAGCATCTCGAACGCCGTCTCGGCCTCGAGCTCGAACGGGCTGCCTACAACGACCAGGACCTCGCCTGCCTGCTCGTACGATTTGAAGGGGTCTCCGGAGGCGAAGCATACGTGACCCGCGCGAAACAGGTACTCGCGACGTTTCAGTTCGAGGATCTCTGTTTCGAGTACGACGACTCGACTTTCTGTGTGATTCTCCCGAATACCGAGTTGCCCCAGGCCCTTCGCCAGGCACAGGCATTCCACACGCAACACCGGGAGAGCGTCATAGGCCTCAGCGCGCGTAACGGCCGTCTCGTGGAGGCTCACCGCATTCTGACGGAAGCAGACCGCAGCCTCAGGCACGCGGAGAAGGAGCCGGGGCGCATCGTCGGCTTCCAGCCCGACCCCAGGAAGTACCGACAGTACATTTCGCAGAACACCTACCCCGGCTAGTTGGCGTGGGGCGCATCGGCAAGGCTCCGGATTCGCCCAAGAGTCGTGTCGCTGATGGTGTAGAGCAGCCCGCCGTACGGATCACCCGGCAGCCGAGGCCCGGACGGCCGCGCCACGAGGGTCTCATCGTCACCCTTGATCTCGACCGAGAAGGCGCGACCGTCGGCAAGCGAAAACCCGAGCTCCGCGACCGGATGGAGCCGTTCGAAGTCACCGACGAAGAAACCGTTCCCGACGAGATCGACAACCTGGGAAGCGAACCGCTCGACCGCCGGCCGGCTCGGTTCATGATCCCTGCCGTCCATCCGCAACAGCCATCCATCGGTCACGTCCCGCACGACCTCGAAATCCTGCACGAGGTCCCCCGAGAACCGAGCGCGGATCATGTCTGTCGGCCGCGCGTCCTCGGGGAAGAGTCTCAGATACGCCCAGAAGGCACTCGACTGTCGGAGGTAGAAGTCGACGTTTGACTGAACCACCCGGACGAGATCCGAGTCGGCTTCGCGTGCATACACGAAGCCGGTCTGTTCGACCGGATCGCCTACGACGTATGCTATCGTCTGATCCACGGTCTCTATCGTGACGGTTCTTCCGGTTTCGGCCCCCAGACCGAACCGGTCGTGCAGTTCGCGATCTTCGGTGACACGACGCGTCATTCGCGAGCGATCGAGCCCCTCGAGGAAGAGTTCGACGCGGTCGAACCGCGCGGGCAGCCTCATCCCGTCAATGACGAGCTCCCACGTCTCCATCCGAACGAGATCAACCTCGTCCCGGTCACCAGAAAGGCGAATCCTCACCACATCGGCCGTATTCACGCCAAGGAAGGGGTGCGTCGGCGTCCCGGTTCGCCGCGAAACGAGCAGACCGGCGACCAGCGTACTCAGGAGAACCAGGTTGAGCGCGAGAAGAGCACCGAGAGTCGCGCGTCTACCCATGTGGTCCCCCGCCGGCCCTCGATCGCCGGCGTCTGCGACGCAGCCTGAGCAGGCCGTACACCAGCACCGCGAGAGGGACAAGGACGATGTTCACCGCCCGGGCCATGAACCGGATGGTCGCTTCCCGCTGCGGGTCGGCGACGGCGCTCAGGGTGAGCACGCGGGTGGCCCGTGTGCGGATTTCCAGAAGTCGTTCATCGTGACTCAGCCACTGAGTGAGACCCGCCGCGAACTCGACATTCCAGGCGCTGCCGGTCGCCTGCAGAAGGTCGTCTCTCAGGAAGTCAGCGTCGGGCACCACCGCGAGTCTCCCCTCCCCCTCGGCCTGCCTGGCCACGGCGACGAGCCCGTATTGTCCCCTGGTCGGAGCGGCGTCCCGGAGGAACTGCTCGCTGCGGTGCGGGCTGATCTCGAACGGCTCGTGCATGAGCCAGGCCTGCGGCGTAGAGGCGGCGATGATCTGGACATCCTCGAGGCCGGGGTCCACCGACACCCAGCCCGGCCAGTAGAGGTCGAGCCCCGCAAACCGTGCGGTCACCGGATGATCCTCACTCGTGTACCGCGTGAGCAGCACAGGCCAGTGGGGGTACGGGTACGCGCGAGGAACCCGCATCCCGGCGGCGATCTCCTCCACGGTGATCTCGTTGTGACTCTCGTCGAGCAGAAGCGACTCACCGACGGTGACGCCGTACCTCGCGGCAAGATCGTGTGCCGCCGTCCGTCCCACCGCACGCGGTCGCATGCCGTCTTCCAGTTCGATCTCTACCAGGTTCAGCGTCAGGAGGACCGACCCGCCGTCGTCGAGGTACGCAGCGACCAGATCGACCTCGTCGGGCCACAGCCGGTGGGCGTCGGTCACCAGTACGAGGTCGAGATCGGCCGCGATCACCTCGCCCGGTCGTACGAGACGAATCTCGTAGATCCGGGCCAGTTCGGACCCGACGAGCTGATAGAACTGCTCGATCGTACGGACCGGGTCGCCGACGAGAAATCCGAGCGTCCGCCGATCCTCGCGTACGAGGTCGTCGATCATGGTGGTCAGGTCGTATTCGAGGGTCGCCGCCGAGAACACGAACGGCATCGTTGCCCGGCGATCCAGGTACTCTATGACGATACCGCTGTAGACCACCGTCGTGCGCCGCTCGCCATCCTCGGTCACGGTCAGCTGCTGCGGCACGACACCAAGGGCTTCCACTGCCTCCGGTCGTTCGAGCCGCGACGGGTCAAGGACGCGGACCTCAACCGTGCCGGCAACGGCCGCATACTCATCCAGCACGTCAGAGATCTCGTGCGGTTCGGCGAACCTCCCGGCAAGTCTCGACGAACGGTAATAGGTTATCGTCACCCCGTAGTCGAGTCCCGCGAGCAGCTCCCGGCTGACCGCGGAGATCGTGTGGAGCCCCCGTTCGGTGAGGTCGATACGCGTGTAGTAGAGCACGCCATTCGCCATCGCCAGTGCGATCGCGCCAAATACGAGTACGCGCAGGACGAGACGGTCGCGGACCTTCCTCATCGCTGCTTCCTCGCGACAAGCGAAACAGCGGTCAGGGAGAGCGCGGCCACCGTGATTCCGGCAAAGAATGTGAGATCGCGCGTGTCCAGGACACCGCGGTTGAGATTCCGGAATCGGTGTTCAAACGAGAGGAACCGCAGGACGGCCGCCGGGCCGGCCGGAAGCTGCAGCGCGACGTTGAGCTCGGCCGCCAGCGTGAAGAACAGCAGAAGCAGAGCCGTCAGGACGAATGCGGAGATCTGGTTCCGGGAGACCGACGAGAACAGACCACCCAGAGCGGTACCCGCGAAGGCGAGCAGCGTGAGACCAATGTACTGCCCATGGATCTCGCCCCGCTCGAACTGTCCGAGCTGCCGAACCGAGAGCGGCACGAAAACGGTCAGGAGAATGGCCACGAGTACGAGTGAGAGGGCGGCGAGGTACTTGCCAAGAACAAGCGACATCTCGCTTACCGGAAGCGTAAGCAGTATCTCGTCGGTTCCAGCCGTGCGCTCCTCTGCCCACATGCGCATGGTAAGCGCCGGGATCAGCACGACGAAGACGAGGGGCATGATCCCGTAGTACCTGCGCAGCGACGCGATGTCCGCAGCGAAGAAATCATGGATCAGAAAGAACCACACGGACGTGAACACGAGGAACGACACGATCACGACATAGGCGACTGGTGAGTTGAAGTACGAGAGCAGCTCCTTTCGAACGACCGCGAGGCACCCTCTCATGGACTTCCCCCGGTCAGCCGGGAGAAGAGCTCTTCGAGCGAGTCGCGCTCTGGAACAACGGCCTTCAGCCGCACACCGTGCGCAACGGCCCAGTCGAATACGTCCCCGGTGTCACGGTCCTCACCGAGCACGACGCGCAGGGTGGTGGCGTCGCCGTCGGTGCGATCAGCAGTTATCTCACCGAGGCGTGCCAGCGCCTCGCGCTCGCCCGGCTGAAGCGGCCGGCCGAGCGACACGGCCACAACGGTCCCGCGGTGCAACTGTGATGCAATCTGCGCGGCGGTCCCGGATGCCACGATCCTGCCGGCGTCGAGGATCAGCACTCGATCACAGACCGCCTCGACCTCAGAAAGGATATGCGTGGACAGCAGTACCGTCCTGGTCCGTCCAAGATCCTCGACGATTCGGCGCACTTCGCGAATCTGATTCGGGTCGAGACCGCTCGTCGGCTCGTCGAGAATCACGACCTCCGGGTCATGGACGAGCGCCTGCGCCAACCCGACTCGCTGTTGGAACCCCTTCGAGAGCTCGGAGATTGGCCGGAACCACACGGAACTGAGCCCACAGAGGCCGGCGACGAGCTCCATGGCCGCGCGGCGTTCAGCTCGGGAGAGCCCCCTCGCCGCGCCGACGAACCGGAGGTACTCATCCACGGTGAGCACGCCGTATGCCGGCGCGTTCTCGGGCAGATACCCGAGTCTCCGCTTCGCCTCAACGGGTTCTGCGACGATGTCGAACCCGCCTATGCGGGCGCTCCCCTCCTGCGGGTAGTGGTAGCCGGTGAGGGCCTTGAGGATCGTCGTCTTGCCGGCGCCGTTCGGACCGAGCAGGCCGACGACCTGCCCGGGGTGTACATCGAACGAGACCCGGTCAACCGCGAGCACCGAACCGTAGCGCCGTGTCAGCTCGCGCGCCTCGATCACGCGTCCTCCTCGTACGGGATCGCGATCGTCTGGCGATCGCGACTGAGAAAGGTATGGGGAAAGACCTCACGTGCTTCGTCGAGCAGTCTCGTGAGCTCGCGATCGGTGTAGCGTGGGCTGAAATGGATGAGCCCCATCTTCTTGACGCCTCCCGCCTCGACCGCGATTTGTGCAGCCTCGCGAGCGGTCATGTGCCGCTTGCCGTGCGCCGTATCCCGTAGCGCGTCCTCGAACATTCCCTCGCTGATCAGCAGATCGGAGTTCGACACTTCCCCCGCGATCGACGGGAGTGGAAGGGTATCAGTCACGTAGCTGAACTTCCGCCCGCGGCGCGGTGCTCCGAGGACGTCCCCGGGTTCGACGACCCGACCGTCTTCGAGGATGACGGTAGAACCGTGCTGCAGCCGACCCCACAGCGGCCCCCGCGGCACGTTCAGCTCGGCGGCGCGCTCCGGATGGAACAGTCCGGGCCGTGGATCCTCCTCGAGCACGTACCCAACACAGGTGCGCGAGTGACGCAGGGGGATTGTTCGGACGAAAAAACCATCGCCCTGGTACACCACCTGCCTGGAACCGGGGTTCTCGATCTCCTGCACGACGATCTCGTAGTTGATGTACATCTCGAGAACGTCGCGGCTCGCCTCCACGAAGTCCCGGATCTTGGGGGGGCCAATGATGTACAGGGGATCATCGCGCTCGACCTGACTCGAGAGCATGAGCATTCCCGGCAATCCCGTGACGTGATCGGCGTGCGTGTGGGAGATGAATATGGCGTTGATCTTCTTCCACTTCAGATTGAGCCGGCGCAGGCTGATCTGCGTCCCCTCACCGCAGTCGAAGAGAAAGAGCTCGCCCTCACGACGGAGCAGCACGGATGTCAGATGCCGAGAAGGCAGCGGCATCGTGCCACCCGTCCCGAGGATAAATGCTTCCATGTTCATGCGAGACTAAAGATAACGGTTTACTATGCCTTCTAGCATCTCCTGACGTCCGGAAGTATTGGTTATCTGTGAATGCTCGAGCGCGTACTTCTCGAGCTCTTTGAAGCCTACCGCCCCGTCGACAATCTGCTTTCCGATCCCACCCTCGTAGCTCGCGTAGCGTTCCTTGATGAACGACTCGAGCTCACCGCTTTCCTTGAGTGCCCAGGCCGACTTCAGCCCTCGTGCGTACGCGTCCATCCCGGCGATGTGTCCCATGAAGATATCCGACGGCTCGAACGATCCGCGTCGAAGGTGCGCATCAAAGTTCATCCCTCCGGGCGCGATCCCGCCGTTGTTGAGCACTTCATACATCGCGAGCGTCGCCTCGTGGATGTCGGTGGGCATCTGGTCGGTATCCCAGCCGAGCAGATAGTCGCCCTGGTTGACGTCCATACTTCCGAGCATGCCGTTCACGCGGGCATAGCGCAACTCGTGCGAGAAGGTGTGGCCGGCGAGGACGGCGTGGTTCTGCTCGAGGTTCATCTTGAAGTAGTCGGTCAGACGGTACTTCTGCAGAAACGCATGGCAGGCCGCGACATCGCTGTCGTACTGGTGCTTCGTGGGCTCCATCGGCTTGGGCTCGATCAGAAACTGCCCGGTGAACCCGATTTCGCGTGCATGGTCGACGGCCATGGTGAGGAAGCGACCCAGGTTGTCGAGCTCAAGACCCATATCGGTGTTCAGCAGCGTCTCGTATCCTTCGCGGCCACCCCAGAACACGTAGTTCGTCCCACCAAGATAGTGCGTGACCTCAATCGCCTTCTTCACCTGGGCGGCGGCGTAGGCAAAGACGTCAGCGTTGCAGCTCGTGGCCGCGCCGTGCACGAAACGTGGATGAGTGAACAGGCACGCGGTTCCCCACAGCAACCTGATGGGTGTGCCGTCCATGAGGTTCTTTGTGAACTCGACGATCTCGTCCAGGTTCCTGTTCGTCTGCGCGAGCGTGTCGCCCTCAGGAGCGATATCACGATCGTGGAAGCAGAAATACCGGACACCGAGCTTCTGCAGGATTTCGAACAGCGCTTCCATGCGCGCCTTCGCCTGGTCCATGGGATCGGTGATCGAATCCCACGGGCGTATCGCCGTCCCCACGCCAAAGGGATCCGACATGCGTCCGTTCATCGTGTGCCAGTACGCGAGTGAGAACCGCAGGTGATCCTGCATCGTCATGGAGCCGATGCGTTCATCGGCGCGGTAGTGCTTGAACGCGAGCGGATTGGTCGAGTCGGGGCCTTCGTAGGGAATATTCGGAATATCAGCAAAGTAACTCACGAGGGGTACCTCCTATGGGCTTTTTGGGCATTGTACCGAAACCGCGGTCTGATGTCATGTGGTCCCAATCCGCCTGCGGCCTACGGCTCCACATCGGCGTCGTAGTCGACGCCCTCCACACCGAAACCGTGGATACGGAGGAACTCGCGGTGGTACTCGTCGATGTCGGTAAACTCGCGCAGGTTGGAGTCGTCAACCGTCTCAAAGAGCTCGCTGACACGCTGCTGCACATCGTCACGCATCTCCCAGTCGTCGATCCGGATACGACCCTCCTCATCAACGGGCACCGACCCGCCCGTGTACAGCCGGTCGGCGAACAGCCGGTAGACCTGCTCGATCGGCCCCTCGTGCAACCCCTTCTCCTTCATGACCCGAAAGAGAATCACGCCGTAGAGCGGGACGACCGGTATCACCGAACTCGCTCTCGTGACAACCGCCTTGTTGACCGACACATACGCCGCGCCACCCACCGATTCGAGGCGTCGGCTGAGCTCTTTCGCCGTCGCCTCAAGGTGCTCTTTCGCCTTGCCGATCGACCCCTCCCGGTAGACACGCTTCACGAGCTCGGGGCCAATGTAGCTGTAGGCGACGCTCATCGCTCCGGGAAGGAGGAGTTCCTCCTCGAGGAGCCGATCGATCCACAGCTCCCAGTCCTCGCCTCCCATCACCTTGACCGTCGAGTGTATCTCCTCCTCGGTTGCGGGCTCGGCGGAGACCGTCCTGAACTCGCCCGTCATCGTATCGATCGTCCTGGCCGTGAAGGGCTCTCCCACCGGCTTCAAAGCCGATCGGTATGTCTCGCCTGTCCGTGGATCAGTACGAACCGGCGCCGCGAGACTGTACACCACGAGATCGACACCGCCGGTCTCGCGCAGAAGCGAGATCGTCTGGTCCTTCACCTCGTCGCTGAACGCGTCACCGTAGACGGTCGAAACATCGAGCCCGTCCGCCCGCGCCTGATCCTCGAGATACTCGGTGTTGTACCAGCCCACCGTCGCGGTCCTCGTCCCGCTCGCCGGTTTTTCGTAGGCAACGTTGACGGTCGCCGCGCCGCAGCCCCAGGCCGCGACGATGCGCGAAGCGAGTCCGTACCCGGCCGAGCCTCCTATAACGAGCACGCGCGTGGGGCCGGGTATGCTGCCTCGCTCTTTCACGTAGTCGATCTGTTTTCGCACCTCGCGCGCGAGCCCAACCGGGTGCGCGTTCATGCAGATATTGCTCCGAATCATCGGCTTGATTACCATCGTGTCCTCCGGAAATTGCTGATGAAAAAGCTACCCGATGATGCCGGCTTCAGCAACGCCTTTGACGCACGAATCGAGTAGCGGGTAGAGTGAGCCGATGAAGATACCCGTACGTGTATGGTCTGAGCTCGAGGCCGACGAGCGCGCACGAATCCTCGCCCGAGCCGAGCTCGCCATCGACGACATCGTCGGCGACGTTGAACCGATCGTCGCGGACGTCGCGACGCGTGGTGACACCGCACTGCGTGAACACACCCACCGGCTCGACCATCTCCCGCTCGATCTGCCCTTCGAAGTCCCGCAGGAGGACTTCGATCAGGCCGAGCGCCGTCTCGACCCGACCGTCCGGAAAGCGCTCGATTACGCGATCGCCAACGTCACCGCCGCGCACGAGCACCAGACGCCACGCACCCTCGAGCTGACGGAGGTGCGCCCCGGGCTGCTCGCCGGCGAGCGCACCCGGCCGATCGAGTCGGTGGGGCTCTACGTACCCCAGGGACGCGGCAGATTCCCCAGCATGCTGTACATGCTCGCGGTGCCGGCTCGCCTCGCGGGAGTTCCCAGGATCGCGGTCGCGACACCGCCCTCCCCGGACGGCGCCGTGGACGACGCCTGCCTCTATGCGGCGCGGAAATGCGGCGTCCACGCGGTCTACCGGATGGGAGGCGCCCAGGCAATCGCCGCCCTGGCCCACGGCACGGAGTCCATACCCCGAGTAGACAAGATCGTCGGTCCTGGAAGCGCCTACGTTGCCGCGGCGAAGAGACTGCTGCGCGATCGGGTGGATGTGGGGCTCCCGGCGGGCCCCTCGGAGTCCGTCGTGCTCGCCGACGATACGGCCGGCGCCAACGGCGTCGCGGTCGACCTGCTGATCGAGGCCGAACACGGGTCGGACTCGCAGGCGATCCTCGTGACCACGAGCAGCACACTCGCCGCGGAGGTTGCCCGCCTCCTGCCTCGCCTGATCGACGATACACCCGAGCCCCGGAAGACCTATCTTCGCGACGTGTTCAGCGGGTACGGAGGCATCGTGCTGGCCGCGTCGATGGCGGAGGCGGCGGGGATCGTGAATGACATCGCCCCGGAGCATCTTCAGATCCGCACCGCCGAGCCCTGGTCGACAATGAGCCTCATCACATCGGCCGCGGAGATCCTGCTCGGCGAGCACTCCGCCTTCAGCCTTGCCAACTATGCGGCCGGGGCCAACGCCGTGCTCCCCACCGGCGGTACCGCACGCACATGGTCAGGCGTGTCCGTCCATGATTTCGTGAAACGCACGAGCGTCGTGCAGGTGTCCTCGGACGCATACGGGCAGATCGCGGCCCACGTGGAGGCGCTCGCCGAGTACGAGGGCTTTCACTGGCACGCGAGGGCGCTCCGCGAACGGTGATGGGTGGTATAGAAACGGTCGAAGCCGGCTATTCGTGGTGCGAGACCTTTCTCCGGATCGACCGCGGCGCCTACCAGGCGCACCGTCACCGGCTCGCCCGCATGCGCACATTGCTGGCAGACTTTGAGAACCCCGAACGGGCGTACGAAACCGTGCACGTCGCCGGGTCAAAGGGCAAGGGATCGACGGCCGCGTTCATTGCGTCGGCCCTCGCCGCGGCCGGCAGCAGATGCGGGCTCTATTCCTCTCCTCACGTCGAGAGCCCGCGCGAGCGCGTGCGGGTGCTCGACGGATCGCTCACCGACGAGCTCGCAGTCGAGATCTTCAACCGGATCGAGCGCTACGTAGACCGAATCTCACGAACGACCTCCCCGGCTCTGCTCCCCACCTATTTCGAGCTCGTCACGCTCTTCGGCTTCCTGGCGTTCCGCGAGACCCGGTGCGAGATTGCGGTCGTTGAGGTCGGGATCGGGGGCAGAACCGACGCGACAAACGTCATCCGGCCGATTGCCGCGGTCGTCACGCCAATCGAGCTCGAACACACCGACCGTCTTGGCCGTACCATACGCAGCGTCGCAGCGGAGAAGGCCGGCATCATAAAAAGGAACGTACCGGTTTTCGTCGCGAGGCAGCACGCCGAGGCGCTCGCGACGATCCTCCGGGTCGCCGAGATCCGGCGTGCGCCGGTGCACACCTTCCGGGCCGAGATCCCGGTCTTCGCAGCGCAGACCTGCGGATCAGGCACACGGGTACGCCTTCGCCTCAGGAACGGCCTCGAACTCTCGGCCCGACTGCGCCTCCTTGGCTCCGTTCAGGCGCAGAACGCCGCCCTCGCGGCTCTCGTGATGGCCACCGTCCGTCCACACCTCGACCCGGCGATCATGTCGGCCGGGCTCGCCGGTGCATGGATTCCGGGTCGATCGGAGCTGGTACCGGGCCCCCCCGGCATCCTTCTCGACGGGGCGCACACCGAACGGTCAATACGGTCGCTCTGCGCCACCGCGGCCGAGATATGTCCACAGAGGGGCAGTCGCGTGGCGATTTTCGGCTCGGTAGAGGGGAAAGACCATACATCAATGCTCGCTCATCTTGCGAAGCATTTCGCGCACGTGGTGATCACACGTCCGGGGACCTTCAAGGCGAGCGATGTGGGGCTTCTTCACCGGACGGCCACGGCAGTCGGCGCGGTTGCATCGGTCCATGAAGAGACTGATGCCGCCCTGACGGCGGCGCGCGCCCTCGTACTCGACAACCCGAACGGGCTTATCGTCGTGACCGGGAGTTTCTATCTTGTAGGTGCCGTGCGCGCCCGGTTGGGAGACGAAACCGCCGCACGGCTTGAGGATGTGGTGAGGTGACCCTCCTTGTCGCTTAACTGGAGAGAAATCGACGCGGTACTCGAAGAGCTCGATCTGGCCGGGAGTCACATCCAGCAGGTGGTTCAGTCCGACTTCCGCAATCTCTACCTGGAGGTCTTCCGCCCGGGGCGCCGACGCACAGTCAGAATCTGTCTCGAGACCGGGTTCACCAGAATCCACACGACTCCAAAGAGACCGCCGCGCCCGCCGGTTCGACAGCGTTTCGCGCAACTCCTGAACGCCCGGATCAAGGGCGCCCGCATCACCTGCGCCCGACAGGTCAACGCAGATCGCGTCATCAGGATCGACCTGCTGCGCGGCGGCGAGTCGACCATCCTCTGGATCCGCCTCTGGGGCGGCGCGGCCAACTGCATCGTGACGGATGCGGCGGGAACGATTGTTGACGCGTTCTTCCGCAGGCCCGGCAGGAATGAGGTCAGTGGGCAGACCTTCATGGTCGAAGATCGCGAGGGCTCGCCGGAACACGAGCCTCGTCTCAGGAAGTTCAGGACCAGATGGGACACGAACGTCAACGAGTCAGTGCGCAGGCACTACGAGGAGATCGAGGAGGCGAACCGGCGCGCAGCGGCAATCGAAGCCGCCACACGCACCGTGCAGAACCAATGCGCCTCGCTACGCAGGCGCCTTGCGGATCTCCAGGATCGCTCGAGCGGTAACGAAGAGGCGGATCGGCTCCAGACGACGGGCGAGCTGGTGACGGCAAACATCTACCGCATCGAGCCGGGGGCTCACTGGGTCGAAGTTGAGGATTACACGAGGGACAATGCAACGGTTCGCATCGAGATCGACCCGGCGAAGTCCCCCGGCGAGAACGCCGAGAGGTACTTCTCCCAGGCTCGACGCCTACGTCGTCGCAGCGCAACAATCGAGGACGAAGTCGCCAACCTCCGGGCACGCCTTGGCGAGCTCACCAGAATCGAACGTGACCTGCAGACGATGTCGACCTCCGATATCGAGCGGTTCGTCGCCGACCACGGCGCTACTCGTCAGACAGGTGTCTCCGGTCAGCCGACCCCGGGGCTCCGCTTTTCGAGCCACGGTTTCACGATTCTCGTTGGCCGCAATGCCCGGGAGAACGATGAGCTGCTTCGTCGTGCGACGAGAGGCAACGACGTGTGGATGCACACGCGCGACTTCCCCGGCGGATACGTGTTCATCAGGAGCCGACACGGCAAGAGCGTCCCGCTCGACGTGCTGCTCGACGCCGGCAACCTCGCGATCCACTACAGCAGGGCGAAGAGCAACGGACGCGCGGACCTCTACTACACGCAGGTGAAGTACCTCAGACGCCCTCGTGAGGGGCCGAAGGGACTCGTTCTGCCCACGCAGGAGAAGAACCTGCACGTAATCGCCGACGAGCACCGGCTTTCGAGGCTTCTCGGCCGCGATGAGCCTTGAAACCGCAGACGAGGAGATCCATAATGACACATGCTCTCAGCACAGGGTCGCCGAACTCTCATCTGCATCGCACGGGAAAGCATCATCTCGCGCATTGAGGGACGCGAACCACACTATCCGCGACGGCTCCCGGAGCTCGAGTCACCCGCCGGAGCCTTCGTCTCCCTGCACATCATCGACGGGCTCGAGCCGCGGCTGCGCGGGTGCATCGGTCGCATCACCTCCGATCGCCCTCTGTATGACACGGTACGCGAGACAGCGGTGTCCGCGGCCTTCGGCGATCCGAGGTTCCCGCCGCTCGAGCGGGACGAGGCTGACAACCTCGTTGTCGAGGTCTCGGTTCTCTCGCCGCTGGTACCAATCGCCGACGTTCGCACGATCAAGCCGGGCGTGCACGGCATTCTGATCGAGCACGGTCGCAACTCCGGCCTCCTGTTGCCGCAGGTCGCCGCACAGCATCGCTGGGACCGCAAGACATTTCTCGAGCAGACCTGCCGAAAGGCCGGTCTCGCACCGGACGCATGGCGCAGCCCGGACACGGTACTCTCCGTCTTTACGGCAGAAGTGTTTGACGAAGCCTCGACCACGGTGTGAAATTGACAGGAAGGTGGACAGATGGCACTCGATGTTCGAATCATTGACAACGGGCTCATTGCGCTCTCCCGCAATGACACTCAGCTGCTTGGAGTGAACACGGGCATCCCGTCGAACAGCCCCAGCCTGCGCAAACTCGCAGGCCAGCAGCGGCAGACCGGCTGGATCGTCGTTGGCGACGCTGTTGAGGCGTGGAAACCGCAGGGATTCGTCGAGCATGACGGAACGGTCCATGTCTATGGCCCCTATGCCGAGGGAAGAATGCTCGAGGACGCGCTGCACGACACCGCGAGCAAGCGCCTGGAGCTGCTTGAACGGGTGGCTCGCGCCTTCGCGGCGCTCGAGCACAGAGACGTCCCTATCGCGCCGTTTCACACGCGCACGGTAGTACTGCTCAGAGACGGCGGCGTGCTCGTGCTCCCGCTCGACATCATGGGGTCGATCCGTGAGCATCAGGACTACGAAGCTCGCATCAAACGGATGGAGCGTTTCAACCACCCGGACCGCAGCCCCGAAGAGAATGTCGGATTCTCGCTGGCTGCCGCCTCCTACTTCGTGATCACCGGCGAGTTTCCCTATGACTCGCAGGACGAAGAGGATCTCCACTCGCGGGTGCGGGCCGGGGCCGTGGTACCGGCTCACCATCGCGACGTATCTGTCCGCCGAGAGGTCTCCGACGTCCTTCACGCCGAGCTCACCGGGGCGCAGACGACGCGGGACCCGAATGTCTGGGCGGATCGTCTGCGGAACTGGCGCGAACAAGGCGTGCGACAGCGTATCTCGTCGCAGGAGCAGAGCCGACTCGAGGAAGAAGCACGCCAGGCGACCGAACGCATCGAGCGCACCTATCGTCGCAAGGAGGGCCTCAGACGCAATGGACGGAAGATTCTCACGATCGCGATCATCGTCATCGTGGTGGGATCAATACCCGGGACGATCATCAGGAACGCCCTGCAACCGGGCGCCACGGCCGGCCTTCCGCCGGAGGAAGTGGTAGAGGCGTTCTATACGAGCATCAACATGCTCGATCACATGACGATGGAGGACGCCACGGTCGACCGCGCCGGCGCCGACCTGATCCGCGAGGTGACCAACCTCTTCGTGCTCGACCGCCAGCGCATGAGCGTTGAGATGCAGTCCGGATTCGTCGACGCGCAGGAATGGCGGGATGAGGGAATGCCCACGCTCCCGGCGGACCGCCAGCCGTACGGTGTCGTGGACCTCGAGATCCATCCGCTCGACGCTCCTGAGGGAGAACGACGGTTCGAGGCGCGTTACGAGCGCTGGTTTCCGGACTACGAGATCGCCGAGGTCACCGGGCGCACCGGCATCGCCGGCATCTGGGTCGTCGACAGACTCGCCCTGCGCACCGACAGGCGTGACGACTGGGTCATCTACCAGATCGAGCGCGTGTCGGAGGAATCGCTCGACCTCAACGAGTTGCGTCGGCAGGCCGAACAGTAGAGGTAGCCGCAGGAACAGGAGGTACTCATGGGCCGCGTGGGCGCCGACGAGCTCAGGGGAGCGCGGGTCGTCGTGATGGGGCTTGGAGCTCACGGAGGTGGCGCGGCGAGCGCCCGCTACTGCGCTGAGGCCGGGGCCAAGGTCACCGTCACCGATCTGCGCGACGAGACCGACCTCGCCGACAGTATCGAGCGACTCTCCGACCTTCCCATACGCTTCGTCCTCGGGCGGCATGACGTCGCCGACTTCAGGTCCGCCGACATCGTCGTGAAGAACCCGGCTGTGCGGCGAGACGTGGGCCTGCTGCGGGAGGCACGACGGATCGAGACCGACATCTCGCTCTTCCTGCGAGCCCACCGCGGCCCCGTCCTCGCGATCACCGGGACGAAGGGCAAGTCGACCACCGCGAGCGCACTCCACCACATTCTCGCGGAGTCGCATCCCGACGTCCGTCTTGGCGGAAATATCACGGTATCACCGCTCTCGTTCGCCGGCGAGCTGAAAGGCGGCGAGCCGGTCGTCCTCGAGCTCTCGTCCTTTCAGCTCGGAGACCTGCTGTTGACCCCGGTCGCGGCGGGCGCGACGGCTGCCTTTACCGTCAGCGCCGTGACGAACATCATGCCGGATCATCAGGACTACTACGCATCGATGGACGACTACGCGGCGGACAAAGCGGTGATCTTCAGCTCGCAGCGACCGGACTCATGGTGCCTGCTCTCAGCCGACGACCGGTGGTCTCGCGGGTATCGCCCCGGGCATCCGGATCGTACCGTTCGGGTGACCAGTGGTTCGTGGACGGGTCGTGACGGGGCGGATGCGGGCTTCCGGGAAGGCTGGGGCGTACTGGGACTGCCCGACCGCGACGATCCAATCCGGCTCGTCGATCCCGCAAGCCGCGCAGGGGGAGTGCACCAGCGGACGAATCTGCTCTACGCCGCAGCGGCTGCGCTGCTGTTCGGCGTGTCCGCTGAGACAGTGCGCAGGCGCGCCCGGGACTTCCCGGGTATCGCGCACAGGCTCGAGCTGGTCGCGGAATCCGGCGGGCTGCGATTCGTCAACGACTCCGCCGCGACGATCGCGGAGGCCACTCTTGCGGCGGTCGCGAGCTTCGCCGAGCCGGTCCATTTGATCGCCGGCGGAAGCGACAAGGGCGTTCCCGTCGAGGCGTTCGAGAGAGCCACCCGCGAGGCCCGATCGATCCACCTCCTCGAAGGGACGGCGACGGATCGCATCGTCGCCCTGCTCGACTCGCGTGGACTGGAGTACCAGGGTCCGTACGGAAGGCTCGAAGAGGCGTTCGAAGGCGCGGTCGCCACCGCCCGGAACGGGGAGATCGTACTGCTGTCGCCGGGATGCGCATCGTTCGGCATGTTCCGGAACGAGTTTGATCGTGGCGAGCAGTTCAGAGCGCTCGTCGCACGACGCGCAGCCGTGGTAGAATAGCGGGAGGAGGACCCGTGCGCTACCCACCCGAGTTCATCCGAGCCATACCAAAGAACGATCTGCATGTGCACCTCGACGGAAGTCTCAGGCTCGATACGCTGATCGAGCTTGCCCGAGACCAGGCCGTCGAGCTCCCGTCGACAACCCCGGAGGGACTGCGCGAGACGGTGTTCAAGACCTCGTACCGGGACCTGAACGAGTACCTCCACGGGTTTGCCTACACCTGCCGGGTCATGCAGGACCCGGACAGCCTCGAGCGGATTGCCTTCGAGCTCGCCGAAGACAACATCAACGAAGGCGTTCGTTACGTGGAGGTACGGTTCGCGCCGCAGCTCCACGTAACGCAGCGGATGACGTTCGAGATGGTGATGGAATCGGTCGACTCGGGACTCCGCAGGGCCCGGGACCGTTTCAACGCGTCGCTCGACCCGGATGAGCCGCCGTTCGAATATGGCATCATCGTAACGGCGATGCGCTTCTTCACGCCGGCGTTCAGCGCCTACTATGGCGACCTCGCGCGCGTCCACCCCTACTCGAGCGACGATGAACTGATCAGGATGGCCTCACTCGAGCTCGCGAAGGCGAGCGTCAAGCTGCGCAACGAGAGTGAGGTCCAGGTCGTCGCCTTCGATCTCGCCGGGAGCGAGTACGGATACCCGGCAAGCGCCCATCAGGATGCCTACGACTACGTCCACAGCCACTTCATGAAGAAGACGGTCCACGCCGGTGAGGCGTACGGGCCGGAGTCGATCTTCCAGGCAATCACGAAGATACACGCCGACCGCATCGGGCACGGATTGCGGCTGTTCAGATCCGACATGATCTACAGCGACGCCGTCACCGATCGCGAACGCTACGTGCGAGACCTCGTGAACTACATCGCCGACAAGCGGATCACGGTCGAGGTCTGCCTCACGAGCAATCTTCAGACCTGCCCGGATCTCGGCGGCGTGGCTGATCACAGCCTTGGAGACATGCTCGACCGCAACCTGAGCCTCTGCATCTGTACGGACAACCGGTTGGTGAGCAACACGTCGGTCACGCGCGAGATCGAGCTTGCGATCGACGGATTCTCGGTTTCACCCAAGCAGCTGAAGAACATCATGATCTACGGGTTCAAGCGCAGCTTCTTCTACCGCCCGTACCAGGAGAAGCGACAGTGGGTCCGTCAGATCACCAACTACTACGAGCGACTCGAAGAGCGGTACGGCGTCGGCTGACTAGGGAACCGGATTGCGTACGAGCCTGACACCAATGCTGAAGCTTCGTCCATGCTCGGGGTACCGGCCTCGGTTCGTCACCCGGACGTCAGGTGCACGCGTGTTCCAGGCCGTGCCGCGCACGACGCGCTGGTTTGGATCGAGCGCCGTCGCGAGCACGATCGCTTCGCTCCGCTCGCCCAGATCGACCGTGTCCGGGCCGACCGGATCGACATCCTCGGACTGCGCGTAGTAGCCGGGGTCGTACCGGTCGTGGCACCACTCCCAGACGTTTCCAACCAGATCGCGCACGCCAAAAGGCGACGCGTCATTGGCCGTCTGGAACCCCTGCCGCACGGTTCCGTTGAAGAACCCGACCGGATTCGTGGGGCCGCCGTTTCTCGTGTACGGTTCGTTGACATCCTCGAAGGGATCGAAGCTCCGGTAGTAGTTGGCCACCCGTCCCGAGAGCTGCCCGCCCCAGGGGTACCGCAGCCCTGCCGGACCCCGAGCCGCGAACTCCCACTCGGCCTCCGTAGGGAGCCTGAACCCCGACCCGCGCATATCGAGCATCGTCCCGTCGGCGGCGTATGCCTGGGGGCGACCCTCCACGTACGACAGGAGGTTCGCGATGCGAATCGCGCCCGCCCACGTCACACCGCCGGCCGGATGCGCGCCGTACCCGGAGACCACACGAAGGTCTGCGTCCTCGTGTCGCAGCCCGAACTGCTGACCGTAGTCCATCTCACCGAGCCCGACGAGCGGCACGCGGTCTTCGTCCGCCGACCAGACGCCCTGCTCGTCTACCTCGACGAGGCCCAGCCCTGCAGCATAGCGAACGATCGTCACGAGCTCGTCGTTCGTGAGTGGACTCACCTGCACCTCGTACGGCACGGTCAAGCTTATCCGCCTCACCGGCCGCTCGTCACGTCCCCCGTCATCCGCCCCCCGACTGAACGTGGCCTGCTCACCCGGGCGGATCACCGGAGCGAACGAGAGTCCGAAGCTGCCCACGGCAAACCGCTCGGAAGGACTCCACGAGAACCAGGTCCCGGCGTCGTTGCGGACCCGCACCTGCCACTCGTATGAGGCGCCCGGCCTCAGCGTGTCCGGAATGGGGATGAAGGTCTCGGGAACCGGTTGCTGCTGCTGCCACGACTCCTGCCCGTCCGCCCGGTACCGCGCCTGGTACTCGACGCCTCCTTCGACCGACAGCCACTGCAGTCCGGACCGCGCGGTGAGTGTCGTCTCACCGTCCACGGGCCAGGCGCGCTGCGGTTGCGCGTCGGCAAGAACCACCAGCTCAGCCGGCTCACCGAACGCCGTCAGGTATCCGTCGTCGGTGACCGTCCGCGCCCGCACGCCGTACCGCCCCGCAGCCAGGTCGAACGGTATCGCAACCGTTCCAGGCTCGTTCGCGACGAACGAAGCTTGACGACCTACGAGGACCTGCGCACGGCGGTCGGATACGAGGGTCAAGGGGGGCCGTCTGCTGATGGTAGGTGCGGGCGTCTCAATGCCGGGCGCCGGGAGTTCGAAGCGCGTCTCGGTCTCAATCTGCATCCATTCGCTGCGGCGTCCGTCCTCGAGAGTCGCGCGCAGGCGCAGGGTATAGGCGGCCCCATCGATGAAGCCGGGAGGGATGCTCACGAGCAGCGGATCCCGAATCGCACGCACGGAGACGGTTCGCTCGTCATCAGGCAGGGTCGAAAAGTCAACGACCTCGAAGGACTCTTCGAACGGCCGCGGCGCGAAAGGCCCCGAAAGCATCTCGATCTCATAGGAGGCGATCGCACCGTCGCTGACGACCGCGGAGAGCAGAAACCGCGTCCTGGACAGCCGCGCTGGATCGCTCGGGTTCACCAGCCGCAGGGTAACCGGCCGTACCTCAGGTTCAATCGTCGCCACCGCCTCCGGAACATCCTCCTCGGGCGCCTCGTCCACCGGGTCATCGATCTCCGGGGTTGGCGGTTCGGTGACGTCGACCGGCGGGCGCACTAGCTCCTCGCGGGGAGGTTCATCCGGCTCCGGTTCCTCCGGGGGATCCGGCACTCCGGCACACGAGAAGAAGAACACGAGTAAAACTATGGGCAGCAAGCACCTGCGCATCGCGTTTGCCATCTTACCATAATCATCGGCGCAGAGGGAGTACTCTTCGAGCGAACCAGTCGGCATTCACGGCTCCGACTCTCCGCACCCTCTGCCGGCCCTCCGCGTCGAACACCACCGTCGTGGGGGTCGCGGTGATGTCCAGCGCCTCCACGACCCGACCGGTGGGATCGAGCGCGACGGGAAACCGGTGACCGCTGTCTGTGAGGTAGGCACGCACCGCGTCCACCGACGGTTCCGTCGCGGTGAGATTCAGCGTCACGAGGTTGACCTCGGCACCGTGGTCGAGGTAGAAGCGCTCGATCTCGGGCATCTGCGCGGTGCACGGTCCGCACCACGTCGCCCATGCAGTGACGACGGTCGGCTTCGACGCATCCATCGTCTGTTCGTACCCGGACAGCCAGGTGAGCTCGGGCAGGACGGGCGATCGCTCGCCACCGGCCGGCACGACCGCCGCAACCCCGATTCCGACCGCC
>SKZO01000038.1 GCA_007127335.1 Spirochaetales bacterium
GCCGCCTCCCGAAGGTCCGATATCCGGGCATTGGTGCACGATCCGATGAAGGCGACGTTGATCTTCGTTCCGGCGATCGGCGCTCCGTCCTCGAACCCCATGTGCCGGTATGCGGCCTCGGCGACCTCGCGATCTCCTGCCGGAAGCGAAGCGATCCTCGGCATCTGCTGCGAAACCGGCACTGCCTGCCCCGGGTTGATGCCCCATGTCACCATCGGTTCGAGGCTCGACGCGTCGAGCTCGTAGACGTCGTCGTACTCGGCGTCGGGTCCGCTCGCGATCCCGCGCCACCAGTCGACGGCGCGATCGAAGGCCTTGCCCGACGGGGCGTAGCGGCGACCACGAAGGTAGTCGAAAGTGGTGTCATCCGGATTGACGTAGCCGACGCGGGCGCCGCCTTCGATACTCATGTTGCAGACGGTCATCCGTCCTTCCATCGACAACGCATCGATCGCCGTACCGCCGTACTCATACGCGTAGCCGATGCCGCCCTTGACGCCAAGGTCGGCGATGACGCGAAGGATGATGTCCTTTGCCGACACGCCCGGCGCGAGCGAGCCGTTCACCTGGATCCGCCTCACTTTCGGACGAGCCATCGCGAGGCATTGCGTCGCGAGCACGTCACGGATCTGACTCGTCCCGATACCGAACGCGATCGCGCCGAAGGCACCGTGCGTAGACGTATGCGAGTCGCCACAGGCGATCGTCATCCCGGGCTGCGTGGCTCCAAGCTCCGGGCCGACGACGTGCACGATCCCCTGGTGCTCCGTGCTCAGGTCGTAGAACTCGATCCCGTGCTTTCCCGTGTTCCGCTCGAGAGCCTGCATCATCTGCTCCGCGAGCGGGTCTGCGAAGGGGCGCTCCTGGTTCGCCGTGGGTACGATGTGGTCGACCGTGGCGATCGTGCGCCGCGGATAGAGCACGTCGAGTCCGCGCTCCTCTATCATCTGGAATGCCTGAGGCGATGTGACCTCGTGGATCAGGTGCAGTCCAATGAACAGCTGGTCCTGACCCGTGGGCAGGGTGGTGACCGTGTGCAGGTCCCACACCCTGTTGAAGAGGTTTTGTGACATGCGATCTCCTCTCGTTCTGTCTACGGCGTCAACGTCTCACCGCGGGCGATGAGCACCTTCCCGGTGCGGATCATCTCGAGCAGCCCGTAGCGTTCAAAGACGCGACTGACCGCGTCGAGTTTATCCGTATTTCCGGTCGCCTGCAAAGTCACGCTGCGTTCGCCGAGGTCCACCGTTTCACAGTCGAGCGCTTTCGACAGCTGGAGCACTTCCCCTCGCAGCTCGGGTTCGCAGTGCACCTTGATGAGCGCGAGCTCCCGATGGATGACGTCGTCGGTCGTCCGGTCGGTGGCGTGCACGACATCGACGAGCTTGTTCAGCTGTTTGAGGATCTGATCGAGTGTCTTGCGGTCACCGGAGGCGACGATATTCATCGTGGAGAAGTCGGGGTCGGGCGCCGGGGATACCACGAGGCTGTCGATGTTGTAGCCCCGCCGAGCGAAGACCAGGGCGATACGGATCAGGACGCCGGGCTTGTTCGCCACATAGAGGCTGATCGTGTGCTTCTCGAATGCCTCCTGCGGTTCTTCGTTCAGTTTCGTCTTGTTCGGTCGTGTCTGCATTTCGGTTGACATCAGGTGCTCCCTTGCGGCTTCGCCATCTTGACCTTGGGTGGCTCGAGGATCATGTCCGACAGGCTTGCGCCGGCCGGTATCATCGGGAAGACGTTGTCCTCCTTCTCCACCTCGACCTCGATCAGGCACGGTCCTTCGTTGTAGTCGAGTGCGTTCGAGATGATTCTCCGCACGTCGGCGCTGCGCCGGATGCGGAACCCCTTGATCCCGTAACTCTGGGCGAGTTTCACGAAGTCGGGGTTGCCCTCCATGTCCACGCCGCTGAGACGGTTGTCGTAGAAGAGATTCTGCCACTGCCGCACCATTCCGAGATACCGGTTGTTGATGATCATGATCTTGATCGGGAGCCTGTGGATCGCCGCGGTGGACAGCTCGCTCAGCGTCATCTGGAAGCCTCCGTCGCCCACGATCGCGACCACCGTGCGGTCGGGACGACCGAACTGGGCGCCTATCGCCGCAGGAAAGCCAAACCCCATCGTGCCGGCACCCCCGGAGCTGATCCACTGGAACCGCTCGCTCGACAGGTAATACTGGGCTGCCCACATCTGGTGCTGTCCCACGTCGGTGGTCACCACCGCGCGACCTTCGGTCTGGCGGTAGATCTCGTCGATCGCGTGCTCAGCCCGCAGCTTCCCCGACTTCCTGAACTTGAGAGGGTAATCGCGCTTCCACCGTTGAACCTGCTTCAGCCACTCCCCGGTGTCACCGGGCTCGGCGATCTCGGC
The DNA here is from genome assembly GCA_007127335.1 of Spirochaetales bacterium. GTDB lineage: Bacteria > Spirochaetota > Spirochaetia > DSM-27196 > SLST01 > SLST01. The sequence continues at coordinate 2,374 of SKZO01000038.1, forward strand.
GAGCGCCTCAACGACCAGTCGTGCGTCTCCGTGGATCGCACAGTCCATTCGAAGCGTTTTCTCGAACTCCGCCGGATCGACGTCTATGTGAATCTTGACGGCGTCCGGGCAGAAGCTCGGGTAGTTCCCCACGATCCGATCGTCCCAGCGGCTGCCAATGGACAGAACCAGATCGCAGTCGACGATCGCCTTGTTCGCATAGGCGGTCCCGTGCATGCCGAGCATACCGAGGCTCAACTCATGGGTCTCGGGGAAGCACCCTTTCCCGAGCAGCGTGTTCGTTACCGGGATCCTCAAGTGCTCGGCAAGCCGCGCAACCGCAGCCTCCGCCCCGGCGATCACCGCGCCGTGGCCGACAAGCAGGATCGGCTTGCGCGCGCGGCGCAGCAAGCGAGCTGCTTCGTGGATATCCTCCATCTCGCCCTGGCCCGGGACGGAGTATCCCGGAAGGTGGAACTCTTCGTCGTAGTCCGGTTCAATCAGCGCGCTCGAGACATCTTTTGGGACGTCGACGAGCACGGGGCCGGGACGCCCTGTCCTGGAGAGGTAGAACGCCTCACGCATGACGCGTGGTATGTCCTGAGGGTCGCGGACGAGGTAGCTGTGTTTCACGACCGGGTACGAGATGCCGGAGACGTCGGCCTCCTGGAAGGCGTCGAGTCCCAGGTTGTTCCGCGTCTGCTGGCCACAGACGATCACCATGGGCACCGAGTCCATCTGCGCCGTCAGTATGCCCGTGATCGTATTGGTGGCTCCCGGACCGGAGGTGACGAGCACGACGGCCGGCTTGCCCGTTGCGCGTGCGTATCCGTCCGCCATATGCGTGGCTCCCTGTTCGTGGCGGGTCAGGACGAGCTTGACCGGCGAGTCGACCAGCGCGTCGAAGATGGGAATCGCCGCCCCGCCCGGCAGCCCGAAGATATACTCGACGCCCTCGCGCTCGATCACGTCGACGATAACCTGCGCAGCGGTTCGCTTCGTTTCGGTCATCATGCCTCCACATAAACGTTCAATCATAGGCAAAATCCCTGTGACCTCGCCAAAGTAAGCGAGAATGTAGGTGGTATGGGCCCCATTGTCAAGCAACAAAACAGAATTTGTCCGTTCTTTTGGTATAATTTCTGACGAGTTTGCGTGTGCAGGCCAGAAATGGCCGATGAAAACGTAAATTCTGTGAGAGGCCGGTCTGGACGGCTTCGGGGCACGGTTGGGCCGCCCCTCCCTCGATTCGCCTTGCCCGTGTCGTCCGCGGGCGCTATTCTTCGCGGAAGGAGTCCATCATGCGTTCCACGCAGCTGCACCGTGACGTCTTTCGCGCCGGAAGCAGGACGTACTTCAACAGCAGCCTCTTCTTTCCGGCCGAGGTTCGTGACGACGTCTACCTGCTCTACGGGTTCGTGCGTGTCGCCGACAATTTCGTTGACTCGGTTCCGCAGCAGGCGCAGGAGTTCAGACAGTTCGCGGCGGCCTATCGCGAGGCCCTTGCGGGGAACCCGGCCGGCGATGTGATCATCGATTCCTTCGTCGAGCTCGCCGAACGGGCAGGGTTCGACCCTTCGTGGACCGACGCGTTTCTCCATTCAATGGAGCTCGACCTGACGAAACGGGTCCATGCGACGCTGCCGGAGACCCTCGAGTATGTATACGGGTCTGCCGAGGTGATCGGGCTGTACATGTCCCGGATACTCGGGCTCAGCCGCGAGGCCGATGAAGCAGCACGCATGCTCGGACGTTCGATGCAGTTCATCAACTTCATCCGGGATATCGACGAGGACAATGCGCTCGGGCGCATCTATCTCCCGATCTCGGAGACCACGCTCGCTGATCTGACCGAGCCGGAGGCTCGTACCCATCCGCAGGAGTTCTGCGGCTTCGTACAGGCTCAGCTCGCACGGTATCGCGAGTGGCAGGCCGAAGCAGAACGTGGGTACCGCTACATACCACGGAGCTATCTCGTCCCGATCCGGACCGCTTCAGACATGTACAACTGGAGCGCCGCGCAGATCGCCGACGACCCGTTCGTCGTGTACCGGAAGAAAGTCAAACCGGCCCGCGCACGGATCATGGCCCAGGTGGCGATCAATTTCCTTGCCCCCCGTCGAGCTGCCGGCGCGGGCAGCTCGCTGGAGGCCGGCCGATGATCGCCGAACTCGCGGTCCACCGGCAGCCGATCGTGGATGCGCTCCGTGACATTGACGCAGGACTGGGCGACGAGCTCGCTGACGTGAACCGGTGGGGTCACGATTTGCGCGTCCGTATGCTCGAGTTTGCTCAGCGGGGAAAGCTCATCCGTGGCTCGTTGGTCGCCGCCTCCGCGGCGGCATTCGGGCGTCCTGTCGACGGCGCGGTCTACACGGTGGCAGCGGCCGTCGAGCTCGTGCAGTCGTTTCTGCTTATTCACGACGACATCATGGACGAGGATCCGCTGCGGCGCGGCTCGCCGGCGGTCTTCGAGCAGTATCGTCGGTACGGGTCCGACCATGGTTTCCGTCACCGTCGGCGATTCGGGGAGAGCATGGCGATCTGCGCCGGAGACGTCGCGATTCTCGTGGTGTTTGCGGCAATCAGCTCGATCGAGATCGAGGAGTCGACGAGAGTCAGACTGATGTCTCTGCTCGCGCGGGAGATCGCCAAGGTCGGTGTTGCCCAGATGGCGGACGTGGCCAACGGTCATGACCCGGCGCCCGCAACCGAGGACGAGATCGTCTCCGTCTATCAGTTCAAGACCGGCCGCTACACCTTCTCGCTCCCGCTGATGCTTGGAGCCATTCTCGCCGGGACCGACGCGATGGTCGTCGATGCGCTCTGCAGGTGGGGGGATCTTCAGGGCGTCGTCTTCCAGATACGCGACGATCAGCTCGGCATCATGGGAGATGCGGACCAGACCGGCAAACCTGTCGGGTCCGACATCATGGCGAACAAGCAGACGCTGCATCGGCTCACACTGTTCGAGGCGATTGCTGGGACCGAATGGGAGGATGTTCGGGCCTGCTTCGGACGTGATCAGTTGTCGCCCGACGAGATCGGCCGGGTTCGCCGTGCGCTCGAGCAGACCGGGACGATCGCGCTCCTCGATCGTCGGATCGCGCAGCTGCGTTCGGACTCGGCGCGCGAGATTGCGGGAATCGGGCTCGGTGACGCACCGCGCCGGCTCCTCGATGCGATCGACGCGTACAACGCGGCTCGCGACGTCTGAACCCGGCGCCGGTCAGAGGCCGGCCACCTGCTCGAGAAAGTAGCGGTGGATGCGATGGTCGTCGGCGAGCTCCGGGTGAAACGTCGCCGCGAGCAGGTTCCTCTCGCGAACGAGCACCGGTTGACCCTCGAACGCGAGCACCGTCTGCACGCCGTGACCCACCCGCACGATCTGCGGTGCCCGGATGAACACTCCGTGGAAGGCTTCGCCGGTCCACTCCGGGCCGGACGGGTCGTCGGCCCGACGTACGCCGGGAAGCTCCGCTCGCACATCGGCTTCGAAGCTCTCGATCTGGCGGCCGTACGCGTTGCGGCGGACGGTCATATCGAGCGCTCCAATCCGCGGCTGGTCACTGTCTTCGATGTCGGATGCGAGAAGGATCGCGCCGGCGCAGGTCCCGAACACGGGAAACCCGTCCGCGATCCGCGAGACGAGCGCTCTCATCACGCCGAAACGCTCCATGAGCATCCCGATCGTCGTGCTCTCGCCTCCGGGTATGATCAGGGCGTCGATCCGCTCGAGGGCATCCACGCTTCGTACCGGAATGGCACGAACCCCCACCTTCTTCAGGCATTCGAGATGGCGTGCGTAGCCTCCCTGGTACGAGAGAACTCCTGCAAGGCTCACCGTACCGGCCGCTTACCAGCCGCGGCCCGCGATTCTCTGCCCGTCGTCCATTGTAGCGGTGCTCGTTCCGGACATTGGCTCTCCAAGGCCCCGGGAGATCTCGGCGAGTCGTTCGGGGTTGTCATAGTTGGCGACCGCATCGACGATGGCACGGGCGCGTCGCTGCGGATCCGACGACTTGAAGACGCCGGACCCGACGAAGACCGCCTCGGCCCCGAGCTGCATCATGAGCGCGGCGTCGGCCGGCGTCGCCACGCCGCCGGCGGAGAAGTTCGGCACGGGCAGACGCCCGGTGCGTGCGACTTCCACGACCAGATCGTAGGGGGCGCCAAGTTCCTTTGCCGCAGTCATCAGTTCCTCGGCCGGAAGCGCAGCGAGCCTGCGGATCTCATCGGTCACGGTGCGCAGGTGGCGTACCGCCTCGACGATGTCTCCCGTGCCGGCCTCGCCCTTGGTGCGGATCATCGCCGCGCCCTCGCCGATACGGCGCAATGCTTCCCCGAGGTCACGGCAGCCGCAGACGAACGGCGCCTTGAAGTCGTGCTTGTTGACGTGGAAACGCTCGTCGGCCGGGGTGAGCACTTCACTCTCGTCGATGAAGTCCACTCCGAGTGCCTCGAGGATCTGTGCCTCCACGAAATGGCCGATCCGGCACTTGGCCATTACCGGGATGGTTACGACGTCCTGGATGCCGCGAATCATGAGCGGATCCGACATGCGCGCAACACCACCCTGCTCTCGAATATCAGCCGGTACGCGTTCGAGTGCCATGACCGCCTGCGCGCCGGCGTCGGCAGCGATCTTGGCCTGTTCCGGACTCGTGACGTCCATGATCACGCCGCCTTTGAGCATTTCGGCGAGTCCGACCTTCGTGCGCCAGGTTGATTTCTGACGTTCACTCCACAATGAATCGCTCATGGTGACCTCTTTATCGTGGTGAAGGTAGTCCACCGACGAGAACGAAGTCAACAGCGACCGTACGTGAGCGACCGTTTCCCGGACGTCCCGGGGACAAATTGAACGAGCATCGCGGTTCTGCTACACTTGGCCTCGTGATCGAGGACCGGCTTCGCGCGATCAGAGAACGTATCTCGGCGGCTGCATCCCGTGCGGGACGTGACCCGCAGTCGGTGCGCATGCTCGCCGTGACGAAGACCCACCCGCGTTCAGTCGTCGATGAAGCCCGACGCGCCGGCATCAACCTCTTTGGGGAGAACCGTGTGCAGGAGGCTGCGTCCAAGTACGGTGATATAGCCGAATCGGTCGAGCTGCATCTCGTTGGTCACCTCCAGCGGAACAAAGCGAAGATGGTGCCCGGGCTCTTTTCCTGGGTCGAGAGCATCGACGCGCTCGCGACGGCCCAGGCGCTCTCAAAACGGTGCGAGGCCGCCGGGTGGCGATGCTCGGTGCTGGTCCAGTACAACAGCTCCGGTGAGACAAGCAAGTCCGGATATGAGGACGAATCCCTGCTGCTCGACGAGGCCGAGCAGATGGCCGGGCTTGCCGGGCTGGATGTGCGCGGGCTCATGACGATCGGGCCCTTCGTCAGCGATCAGGCGAAGATCGCGTCGGCCTTTGCCCGAACACGATTGCTCTACGAACGGTTGCGGGGGAGGCTCGGGGAGGCCGGGGTAGATACGCTGTCCATGGGTATGACCGACGACTTCGAGATCGCGATCGCCGAGGGCTCCACCGAGGTCCGGATCGGGAGCGCTTTGTTCGGGGCCCGCTCGTGAGACTGCCGGTGAGCCGTCTGGTGTCGCTGGGCATGCTCCTGCTCATCGCTGCGACGCTTCCCGGACAGACCCCCGATCGTCCGGTGGTCCCGGATGCCGAGCCCTACGAAGAGGACGAGTTCCCGTTGTGGGCGCGCGATCTGAGGCGCGCTGAGATCATTGGCCTCGGGAGCTTCCCTCTCGCGCTGCTCGCCACGCGCCTGCTGTACGGTCTTGGACGCTTCATCGCGGCGAGCATTACCGTGGGTGAGCTGAGCGCCGAGTATCTCCCCCCACTCATCGCTCCGCCGGGCGCGGTTCCCTTCAGCCGGAGGGACAATGCACGGGTCCTCGTGGGAGCCGTATCGCTGTCCGGGGTGATTGCCGTCGTCGACTACGCGCTCGGACGCCGTGAAGCGTCGGATGAGTGAGCGGGCGCGTGCAACCGCGACAGTTGATGCGGCAGCGAGCGGCATGCGGGTCGACCGTTTCCTGTCGGAGAGGCTCGGCCTGTTTCCGAGGAGTCAGATCCGGTCCCGCGACGTCGTCGTCCTGGTAGATTCGACCCGGGTGAGACTCTCCCGAAGAGTGAGGGAGGGCGAGGTCGTGGAGGTGTCCTGGGCCAACCCGGCCGTCTCGGCGATCGCGGCCGAACCGATTGACCTGGACATACTCTACGAGAACGACGACGTCGTGGTCATCGACAAGCCGGCCGGTATGGTTGTCCATCCGGCCGCCGGAAACTGGACCGGAACACTCGCGCAGGGGCTCATGCACCACGTGCAGTCGCTCAGTGAGCGTTTTGGAGCCGACGCCCGACCAGGAATCGTCCACCGGCTCGACAAGGACACGTCCGGGGTCATCATCGCGGCGAAGCACCCCGCCGCGCTCGCCGAGCTCGCGGCGCAGTTCAAGCAACGGTCGACCCGCAAGCAGTACCTCGCGGTCGTGAAAGGCGCTCCGCCGGCCGAACGCGGATCGGTCGACCTGCCCATCGCGCGCGATCCCGGGCACCGCAAACGTTTCGCCGTGGTCGACGGAGGGCGCAGCGCGCACACCGAATACCGGGTTCTGCGCCGGTTCGGCTCGTACGCTCTGGTTTCGCTCCACCCGCTGACCGGGCGTACCCACCAGCTTCGTGTGCATATGGCGGCTCTCGGCTGCCCCATCGTCGGTGATCCGGTCTACTCCCGGCCGGACAGTCGGCTGCGTGCGCAACGTCTTGCGCTTCACGCCGTGCGGCTGACGATCCGGCTGCCGGGCGAGACGGAGCCCCGAACTTTCACCGCGCGGATCCCGGACGATTTCAGGGAAACGCTGCGCCGGGTGTCGGCGCTTCCATAGGGAAGGTCTCGCGTTCGAGGGCGACCGTCGACGGAGGGCCGTGGCATGGGAGGATCACGGTCTCTTCCGGCAGGGTGAGTATGCGGGTTCTGATGCCCTCGAGCAGCAGCGCCTTTGCGTACGGGTTCGGCACCGACCCGTATTCGCCGGCGCTCATCGCGGTACCCGTGAACACGAACCCGTCCAGGTGGTAGGCGACGCTGTCGCTGCCCTTGCCCGGCATCGCGATGGCCCTGAACGGTTTTCCGCAGAGGTCGAGCACCTGACCGTCGGCGACCGGAATCGCCGGCGAGCCGAGCACAGTCGCGTGGGCCGCGTAGACCGTGCAGTCGTATACCCGCCGCAGCGTGCGCAGACCGTCGAGTCGGGTGTCGTCGCAGTGGGTCAGCACGACGAATCTGACGTAGTACCGCTGTTTCTCAACGAGCTCGAGCAGTGGGACGTCAAAGGTCGCCGGATCGAAGAGAACGGCATCGCCGCCGCCGGTCGGTCCGATCAGGTACGAGTTCGAGAGGGTATCGAACGAGTAATGGCTGTAGAGGTTCATTACCAGCTGTCCTCCATCGCGAAGATCGCGTCCTCCTGATTCGAGTAGAGGAACTCGGTCTCCGTGATCGCCGTCCGCAGGAGCCGCGTCTCCTTGAGATTGCAGTTCTCGAAGCGCACCTCCCGAAGGGCCGCGGAGTTGAAACGCGAGTGAAGGAGATCACAGTCATCAAAGACGACTTCCCTCGCCTGCAGCCCGTTGAAGTTGCACTGGATCACGTTACACCCGGTGAACGACATTCGTACGACACGGCTCGCACCGAACACGCAGTTCTTGAGTTTCACGTTCGAGAACGTTACGTCGGTGAACGAGGCGAACGGGAAGAAGCACAGCTCCAGCGAGCACTCGGTCACCGTTGCATTCGCGATCGTCATGGAGGCGAAGTTGCAGCCGTAGAAGGAGTTCCCCCTGATCCCGATCCCGGCAAGACTGAGCCCCGGCATGTTGAGGTCGGAGATGAATCTCCGGTCTTCTAGCAGCAGCGCGAGCTCCTCTGCTTCCGCGGACGGTGTCCGCGACTCGTGCGGATTGAACATGGTTCGATCGTACCGCCGGTGGCGACGGAACTCAAGCGCCGGCGAAACTGTGCGAAGCGGGTCTGCGGGTCTCTCCCGGACGACCGATTGAAGCGACGGTACCGGGAGGAGTATCATGACCCATGGCCACCTGTTTCGAGTGCGGAGAGCCGCTTCCGTCGCGCATATACCGGAATACCCTGTGCGAGTCGTGCGGCGCGGATGCGAAAGTCTGTCTGAACTGCGACTTCTACGACACGGGCGCGCAATGGCAGTGCCGGGAGACGATCTCTGAGCCGGTGCGGGAGAAGAACCGCGCGAACTTCTGCGACTTCTTCCGCCCGGCTGCGGTTTCGCGCGGCGGCACGAAGAAGCCGGAGGACGATCGCGGCGCCCGCGACGCCTTCTCCAGGCTTTTTGGCGATGAGTGATCGCCCGATCGGGTTCCTCGATTCCGGTCTCGGGGGTGTCCCGTACCTGCTCTCGGTTCGCGCTCGCGCTCCCGCAGAGCGTCTGGTCTACTACGCTGATACCGCCAATTTCCCCTACGGGGACCGTCCGGAGTCGCAGGTGCGCCGAATCGTGCTCGATGCGGTTGCCCGGCTCGTGGAGATCGCCGATCCGCGACTGATCGTGCTTGCCTGCAATACGGCGAGTGTCGTCGGGCTCGACGAGCTGCGGCGGGAGTTCGACGTGCCGTTCGTTGGCGTCGTGCCGGCGATCAAGCCCGCCGTTGAGCGGGGAGCGTCCGGTCGGATCGGCGTGCTCGCCACGAGTCGAACCGTCGGTGGCGGCTACCTCGCGGGACTGATCAGCCGCTTCGCGCCTGGGGAGCGGGTCGAGCTGGTCGCGGCTGATGAGCTCGTCCGCACGATCGAGTCCCGTCTTGGCGAGCTCGATGACCGTGAGCTCGCCGCGATGCTGCATCCGTCGATCGAACGGCTCCGCGCGGCAGGCGTACGAACGATCGTCCTCGGGTGCACCCATTTCGTCCACGTTCGTGGGTTCATCGAGCATCTCGCCGGGCCTCAGGTGGCGGTGCTCGATTCGGTCGAGGGAGTCGTGCGCCAGACGGTGCGGCTTGCGCGGGGTTCCGCGGCCGGCGGCGAGACCGGGCAGAGTGACCCGAAGGCGTCGCCGACCATCCTGGTGTCCGGGCCCGCCGGCTCGAGCTACCGCTTCCTGGCATCGGCCCATGGGCTGCAAGTGCGGGCGGCGGCCGCGGTCGACCGTCGATCCGGGGTGCACCGGTGAACCGGCATTCGCTGCGGGTACTCGAGTTCGAGAAGATTCGACACCGGGTTCGGGAGCGCTGTCTCACCGACGAAGCTGCTGCCGCGATCCGTCGTGAGCGAGTGCGAACTGAAGCCGGGGCAATCCGCGCGATGCTCGACCGCGTGGAGGTCCTCAAGTCCTGTCTGGCGACCACCGTCGATTTTCCGGACCTGAGCTTCCCCGCAGTCACCGCTATCCTCGACCGGGTTGCCAAGGAAGGGACGGTGCTCGAGCCGCCGGAGATCGCCCGGATCGCACTCTTTGCCAGCAGCTCACATGCGCTGCACCGGTACCTCCGCGCAGCGGCGGACGCGGCCGGCACCGCGACGCGACTCGCGTCGTTCATCGGTGATCATCCGCCGGTGCGTCCGATCTATGAGCGACTCTTCCGGTACGTAGACCCCGACGGCTCCGTGCGGGAACGCGAGATCCCTCAGTTGCGTGCGATCCGTGGCGAGATCCTGCGCGCGCAGCAGGATCTTCAGAAGAGCGCGGTATCTCTTGCCCAGCGCGATGATGTGAAACGGCTGCTCAGCACGTCGGTGCCGACGCAACGCGACGGTCGGACCGTGCTCGCGCTGAAGGCGGATCACCGCGGGAAGCTGCACGGCATCGTCCACGAGGTCTCCGGGTCGGGCGCGACGGTGTTCGTCGAGCCGGAGGATCTCGTGGCACGCAATAATGCCGTCGTCGAGGCGGAGAACCGGTACCGCAACGAGTTGCTGCGGATCATGCGGGATCTCTCGAGCTTCTGTCGCGGGGCGATTGGTACGCTGCGCGATACGCGCGCGCTCGCGGTTGATATTGATCTGGTGCTGTGCAGGGCCCGGTTTGCTCGGGACTATGGGTGCGAGCGGGCGAATCCGGGTGTTGAACGGCTGCTCCTTCGCGGCGCGCGACATCCTCTGCTCGGCGATGCCGCCGTCCCGATCAACGTGGACATGCCGGACGGCAAGCGCGTGCTCATCGTGACCGGCCCCAACACCGGCGGCAAGACCGTGACGCTCAAGACGATCGGGCTTCTCGCGCTGATGAACCAGTTCGGTCTCGAGATTCCCGCCGGGCCGGGGAGCGAGGTTCCGGTGTTCACGGGTGTCTTCGCCGATATCGGCGATGAGCAGAGCATTGAACAGAACCTGTCGACCTTCTCCGGCCACATGCGCAATATCGCCCGTATACTCAACCATGCCGACGATACGTCGCTGGTGCTGCTCGACGAGCTCGGCTCCGGAACAGATCCGGAGGAGGGCGGTGCGCTTGCGATGGCGATCCTCGACGAGCTCCTCGCGAGGCGGCCGTTCACGGTCGTCACCACTCATCACGGGAGACTCAAGCACTATGGTTTCACACATCCGCAGGCGCTGAACGCCTCGGTGGAGTTCGACTCAGACAGCCTTCGTCCGACGTACCACATCATTCCCGGGGTTCCCGGCTCGAGCCACGCCGTAGAGATCGCCTCGCAGATGGGCATACTGCGTTCGGTCACCTCGCAGGCGAAGGCGTACCTGGCCGGCGAGGAATACGATACCGGGCGAATCATCCGTCGGCTGACCGACAGGGAACAGGAGCTGCACCGGCAGGAACAGGAGATCAGACGGCGTGAGTGCGTGATTGACCAGGAGGCGCGTGGGTTTGCCGCGCGCGCGCAGGACCTCGAGCGGCGTGAGCAGGAAGTACGCAGCGGCAGGCTTCGAGAGCTCGAACAGTGGGCCTCAGAGGCGCGAAGCCGACTCGAGAACCTCGTGCGTGAGATCCGTGAGGGCGAGCTCACGAAGGAGAAGACGCAGGCCGTGAAGGCCTTCATCGCAGAGATCGGCGACGATCTCGGGCGGGAGCGCGACTCAGCAGCAACGCCTGCGCGCAGCGTCGCCGGGCGTGACCGACCTTCCGCGGAGGTTCCGGATCCTGCCGCGACTCTCGACGACTCCCGGCCGTCGGAGGGAGTGGCGGTGCGCCTGCGCAGCAGCGGGAAGGAAGGCGTGGTACAGCGCAGAGGCAAGGGGACGACCTGGATCGTGCAGCTTGGACCGGTGCGCCTGCCGGTCGAGGAGCACGATCTTGTACCGATTCGTCTCCGCGAAGAGGACCCCTCGGTCAGTTACGCGGGAGCTTCCGCCGGCGACCATGCTCCGTCACTCGAGCTCGATCTCCGCGGATACCGGCTCGAAGACGCCCTCGCGGCGGTCGAACGTCAGATCGACCGCGCCCTGCTCTCGGGATTGCGTGACTTCGGCATCGTCCACGGCATGGGCGAGGGTGTCCTCCAGCAGGGGGTCCGCGAGCTGCTCCGGGAGCATCCGCACGTGGCTGCATTCGAGTACGCCCGGCCGGAAGAGGGCGGATTCGGGAAGACCGACGTGCACCTGAGGTGACCGTGCGACGTCTCCCTCGGACCTTGGCGCAGAAGAGTCGTTGTACTACTATCGCCTCATGAGAGTTTTGCGGTCTGTACGACGCGCCCTCGGGTTTGCGCTAGTCGCCATGCTGTTCGGAGGCTGCCTGAGCACCGACACGACGATCTCGTTGAGGCAGGACGGGTCGGGGACCGTTGAGCTCGTGTACCTCATTGACCGTCAGGCGTGGGAGACCGGCGTCTTCGACGAGAGCGACGCGGCGCGACCGGTTCCCGTCAGCCGGCGCGACTTTGACCGGGCCGTCCTCCAGGTGGAAGGACTGCGGCTGCGATCGCACCGGATCGTTCGCGATGACGACCTCGTCACCGTCACCGCCCGGATCACGTTCGCCGACGTCGACTCTCTTCGCGCATTCCTGGGAGCCGACCTTCTTGACGTCCGGCTCTCGGAAAGCGACGGACACTGGCGTCAGGTCATCGCCGCGGGACGCGGTGATCCACGTGCCCAGGAGCTCGCCCGGAGTCTCGAAGGGTACGAGATGCGATTCCTGCTCACCCCGCCTCGGCCGGTGGTGTCGGGCAGCGCAGGCGCGGTCGCCGGGGCTGCGACCGCCTCGTTCGCCGTCTCGCTGTCGGATATCGTGACCGCTGCAGACCCGATCCTCTGGGAGGTGCGCTGGTGAGGCATCCCCGTCTCATCGAGTTCGATGCGACGCTCAAGCGACTGTTCGACAGCGTCAACGACGAGCTCGAAGAGAGGTACGGAGATCAATACCCGCTCCATCCGGCACGGCCTCGTCATCGTGAGACTGCGAACCGCGCGCACGACGGGCTGTTCAACGTGGGTGCGAGCTTCACCGCGGGGTACGGATCGCGATTGGGAAGGGGGTACGTCGTTCAGGTCGACATGGTCACCCTCGAGCAGGTTCCACCCGCCGTCCGTGCGGGAATCGAACAGGAGGCTGTTGACCTGGTCGAGCGGAAACTGCCGTACTACTTTCCCCACCGCCGTCTCACTGTCGAGCGGGACCGTCATGCGTTCAAGATTCACGGAGACCTCCGGCTCGGTGAGGTGTAGTGGGGGCGAAATCTCCAATTCTCCCTTGAACCTGGGGGAGCATATCCATTACTATTCTCCTGTCCCAATCTGAGATCACGAGGTCAGCATGGATACCCAGCTCAAGGAACTCATCGAGACGATCAAGGCCGAGGGCGTGCAGGGCGCGGAAAAACAGGCGCAGCAGATCATCACCTCAGCTGAGGAGAAGTCCGAAGATCTCATCTCGCAGGCGCGTGCCCGCGCGGCCGAGATCGTCGAGCAGGCGAACAGCGATCGGGCCAGACAGGAGGCCGCCGGGAAGGAGGCCGTCAAACAGGCCGCGAGGGATCTCCTGCTCAACGTTCAGTCGCAGCTGACCGCCATGTTCCGGACCGTCGTCGAGAACGCCGTGGAGCAGAGCTTCGATGCCGGCGTGCTCGAGCGGGCCGTCGAGACGGTGATCGGGGCCTGGGCGCAGGGCACGGATGCGTCAATCGACGTGCTGCTCTCGGAAAAGGACCTCGCCACGCTCGAATCGTCGCTTCGAACGAAGCTCGCCGACTATCTCCGGTCCGGAGCCGAGATCAAGGCTGCCGCCGGAATCCAGAGCGGGTTCCGGGTGTCGACGCGCGACGGCGTATACTACGACTTCACCGTAGATGCGGTTGCCGAAGGGCTGTGTGCCTACGTTACTCCCCGGCTGGCGGAGACGATCCGCGAGGCCGCAAAGGACACGTAGGAGCAGGCGTGAGTCAGTACTATTTCCTGGTTGCGAGCCTTCCGCTCCTCAGCTACGAGCAACGCGACGCCACCGAGCCGCAGGAGTTCCTTGCCCTCCTTGCGGAGCATCTCAGCGCGTCTGATCTGGCCCTCGTTCGGAATGCCACGATCGACCCGCCGGAGGGGACGTGTGCCTCGGCGAGCCCGGTGATCAGGGCCTGGACCGGCTTCGAACGTGGCCTGCGAAACGGTCTCGTGCGCCTGCGGGCGGCACGCCTGTCGACCGAGCCGGGACACTACCTGCGACCCGACGAGAACGGTGACTACGGTGACACTTCTGCTGAGATCGGTGAGGCGGCCCGTGAGGCGATGGCCCACGATTCGCCGCTTTCCGCGGAAGACACGCTGAACCGCGCTCGTTGGCTGTTTCTCGATCAGCTGCAGGTGGGGCACTATTTCGATCTCGAGCATATTGCGGTCTACTATCTTCGCCTTCAGATACACGCGCGGCGACGACGTTTCGATCACGATCAGGGGCAGGCCCGATTCGCGCGGATCAGCGATCAGATAATGAACGATTACTACCAGGAGCACAGCGAATGAGCCAGTCACGAGGAACAGTCATTGGCGTGAACGGCAACATGGTTTCCGTCGAGGTCGAGGGCGAAGTCGCTCTGAACGAGGTCGGGTACATCGACACTGAGAGTGGCGAGGAGCGCCGCCGTCTGAAGAGCGAGGTCATCCGTGTACGCGGGTCTCGAGCGGAGGTTCAGGTCTTCGAGATGACCACCGGAATCGGCGTCGGCGATCACGTCGAGTTCACCGGCGAGTTGCTCGCCGTCGAACTGGGGCCGGGTCTCCTCGCGAAGGTGTACGACGGCCTGCAGAATCCATTGCCGGAGCTTGCTGCGCAGTGCGGGTTCTTCCTCGATCGCGGTGTCTACATCGAGGCGCTTGACCGGGAGACGAAGTGGCGGTTCACGCCGAAAGCGTCAATCGGCGATCGGGTTGAGCGTGCGGACACGCTTGGTGTGGTTCCCGAAGGCATCTTCGAGCATCGCATCATGGTCCCGTTCAACCGGTACGGCACGTACACGGTGAAGGAAATCGCGTCCGAAGGGGAGTATGTCGTCACAGATCGTATCGCGGTCCTCGAGGACTCCTCGGGAGAGCAGATACCGGTGACGATGATGTTCGAGTGGCCGGTGAAGCGTCCGATCGAGTGTTACGCCGAGCGGCTCAAACCCGCCGACCCGATGGTCACGAAGGTACGCATCATCGACACCTTCTTCCCGGTTGCGCTCGGCGGGACGTACTGCATTCCCGGCCCCTTCGGGGCCGGAAAGACGGTCCTGCAGCAGATCACGAGTCGCAATGCCGACGTGGACATCGTCATCGTCGCCGCCTGTGGCGAACGCGCCGGTGAGGTCGTTGAGACTCTGCGGGAGTTCCCGGAGTTGATCGATCCGCGGACCGGCCGCACCCTGATGGAACGAACCGTCATCATCTGCAACACGAGCTCGATGCCGGTTGCGGCGCGAGAGGCGTCCGTCTACACCGCGGTGACCATTGCCGAGTACTACCGGCAGATGGGGTTGAACGTGCTGCTCCTCGCGGATTCCACGAGTCGCTGGGCACAGGCGATGCGCGAAATGTCCGGCCGTCTCGAAGAGATCCCCGGTGAGGAAGCCTTTCCGGCCTACCTCGAGTCAGTGATTGCCGCCTTCTACGAGCGGGCCGGAGTGGTCAACCTGCGCGACGGCGGCCGCGGCTCGGTGACCATCGGCGGGACCGTGAGCCCGGCCGGCGGCAACTTCGAAGAGCCGGTGACCCAGGCGACGCTCAAGGTCGTCGGAGCCTTCCATGGCCTGTCCCGGGAGCGATCGGACGCACGTCGGTACCCGTCGATTCACCCCCTCGAGTCGTGGAGCAAGTATGCGGGATCGATCGATCGGGGGATGGTGGAGTATGCCCGTGAAGTGCTGCACCACGGCAACGAGGTCGGGCAGATGATGAAGGTCGTCGGAGAAGAGGGAACGAGCCTCGACGACTACGTCTGGTACCTGAAGAGCGAGTTCACCGATTCGGTGTACCTCCAGCAGAATGCATTCGACCCCGTTGACGCGGCGGTGAGCGTCGAGCGGCAGAAGTATACCTTTGAGATTCTGTTCGACCTACTCACGACGCGCCTGAATTTCGGGCAGAAAGAGGAGGCGCGCGCCTGGTTCGCCCAGCTTCGGCAGCGGTTCCTGGATCTGAACGGAACCGAGTGGCAGAGCGACGCCTTCAAGGAGCTGGTTGCGGACATCAAGAAGGCCGTTGATTCCATGCGGGCCGGTGTCGAGGACAATGCGGTCTCGATCGTCGGTGAGATGCGATAGGAGCTCCCATGCGCAAGGTCTACAGCAAGATCGAATCGATTGCAGGCAACGTCATCACGGTAACCGCTGAGGATGTCCGGTACGGGCACCTGGCGATGGTCACCTCATCCCACGGGAAGAGCCTCGCTGAGGTAATCCGACTGAACGGGTCACAGGTCTCACTCCAGGTCTTCGCCGGCGGCCGCGGTGTCTCAACCGGTGATGAGGTCGTGTTCCTGGGCAGTCCCATGCAGGTCTCGTTCAGTGATAACCTGCTCGGGCGGATTTTCGACGGGAGCGGGAATCCCCGTGACAAGGGACCCGGGCTCGAGGAGAATCTGATCGAGATTCGCGGTCCGTCGGTGAATCCTGCGATGCGTATCATCCCGCGGAACATGATCCGTACCGGCATCCCGATGATCGACGTTTTCAACACCCTCGTCGAGAGTCAGAAGCTGCCTATCTTCAGCGTGAGCGGCGAACCGTACAATGAACTGCTGGCCCGCGTG
Source organism: Spirochaetales bacterium (assembly GCA_007127335.1). Lineage (GTDB taxonomy): Bacteria > Spirochaetota > Spirochaetia > DSM-27196 > SLST01 > SLST01. The sequence continues at coordinate 18,574 of SKZO01000038.1, forward strand.
GCGATGCAGGCCGAGGTAGACATGATCATCCTTGGCGGCATGGGACTGAAGTACGACGACTATCTCTCCTTTCGCGAGGTGCTCGAGGAGGGGGGGGCGATGAGCCGCACGATCTTCTTCGTGCACACCGCGAGCGACCCGGTGGTCGAATGTCTGCTCGTGCCCGATGTGGCGCTCGCCGTCGCCGAGAGATTTGCGCTGAACGGGAAGAAGGTGCTCGTGTTGCTGACCGACATGACCAATTTCTCCGACAGTCTCAAGGAGATCGCGATCACCATGGAGCAGGTCCCCTCGAACCGCGGCTACCCTGGAGACCTCTACAGCCAGCTCGCCTCACGGTACGAGAAGGCCGTCGATTTCGAAGGCGCCGGCTCGATCACGATCCTCGGTGTGACCACGATGCCCGGCGATGACGTGACGCACCCGGTGCCCGACAACACCGGGTACATCACCGAAGGCCAGTACTATCTGCGCAACGGGCGCATCGAGCCGTTCGGGTCTCTCTCCCGTCTGAAACAGCTCGTCAACAGCGACACCCGTGAAGACCACCGCGCGATCATGGACGGCATGGTCACGCTCTACGCGAACTACAAGGAGTCTCTGGAGAAGAAGTCGATGGGGTTCCGCATGTCCGACTGGGACCAGAAGCTTCTGCGGTACGGAGAGATGTTCGAGTCGAGCATGATGGATCTGTCCGTGAACATCCCGCTCGAACAGGCCCTCGATCGAGGCTGGGAGATCCTTGCCGAATGCTTCGAGCCGGCTGAGACGGGGCTCAGGACGGAACTGATCAACAGGTTCTGGCCCAAGGGCCGAACCGCAGCCGCGAACGAGGAGAGTGCCTGAAGATGGCGCAGGTGAAGCTCACGAAAAATGAGCTGAAGCAGCAGAAGGACGCGCTGAAGCGGTTCCAGCGCTACCTGCCCACGCTGCAGCTGAAGAAGCAGCAGCTGCAGATGGTCATCCGTCAGGTGGAAGCAGAGATGCGGGAGAAGGATGGCGAACGAGCGCGTCTCCACCGGCAGACGATGAGCTGGGTCGAGGTCTTCGGTGAGGAGATCGGCCTTGAGAAGCTGCTCGAGATCCGGTCGCTCAGTACCAGCTCGGGGAATATCGCCGGTATAGACATTCCAGTGTTCGAGGGAATCGAGTTCACCGAACACCCGTACGATCTCTATGCAATGCCGCTCTGGGTCGATCGCGGTATCGACGCCCTGAAGCGCCTGCTTGCGCTGGACGCTGAAGTACGAGTCCTCAGGAGGCAACATGAGCTGCTGAGCGAGGAGCTGCGCATCACGACGCAGCGGGTCAATCTGTTCGAGAAGGTCAAGATCCCGGAGACGAAGGACAACATACGGATGATCCGCATTTATCTCGGTGACCAGCAAACGGCCGCCGTCGTCCGGGGGAAGATCGCGAAGGCCGGGATCGATGCGAAGACGCATGCGGAGGCGCTATGATCGTACCTATGCGGAAGGCGACGATCATTGTACTCGACTCTCGTCGCGAACAGGAGATCGGCAACCTGAAACGTCTTGGACTCCTGCACCCGGAGATCGAGCGGCGGCACGACGAGCGCACAGAGCGGCTCCAGGCGCAACGGGAGGCGGTTCAGCGTGCGTTGGTCGAGCTGCCCGCCGAGGAGACCGATCTCGTCTCGCCGCGGGAGGGCGTCTCGCACGATGCAGCGACCGACGGTACGCCGGCCGACGAGCCGTCACGATCAGGCGATCCGGACCGGGCGATCGAAATAGCGGCGGAAATCGACACGATCGCCGAGCGTCGACGAGAGCATCGAGACGCCGTGGAACGGATCGATGCTGAGATCCGCCGCATCGCGTCGTGGGGCGACTTTGATCCGGATGACCTGCGATGGCTCGCAGAGCGAGAGATCGAGGTCCACCTCTTCTCCATGTCTCCCAAGGACTACCGAAAACGAGCCCCGAGCGGGGCCATCGTGTTCCAGCGGGGACCCGTGGCGATCCGGTTCATGATGGTCTGGCTGCATGGACGGCACGTGAGCGGCGCCACCCCTGACGAGGTTGCCGGGTTGCCCGGAGTGGAACGGTTCCGTCCTCCCGAGGCTTCTCTGCGTGCGCTCGAGGAGCGCCGCGAGAAGGAGCTGTCGGGCATTGAGGCAGCCGGACGACGGCTCGCGGAGGCGACGGTCCACCGTGAGACGCTTCGTGACGCAGCCGACGAGCTCGAGCGGCGTCTTCGGGACGAACACGTTCGGCTTGGAATGGACACGGCCGATCGGATCGCCTATATCACCGGGTACATACCGGAAGACTCGGTGGACAGTGTGCGTCAGGCCGCGAGCAACAACGGATGGGGCACCTATATCCGCGAGCCTGACCCCGAGGACACGGTGCCGACGAAGATCAGAAACCCGGGGTGGATTCGCATCATAAGGCCGGTCTTCAATCTCCTCGGCGTGGTGCCCGGGTACCGGGAGCGTGACATCAGCCTCTTCTTTCTGCTCTTCTTCGTCGTATTCGTGGGCATGATCATTGGGGACGCCGGGTACGGGGCGATACTGCTCGCGGCGGGCCTCCTGATGGTGACGCGCGGGCGCGGTGCCGCTCGAGACGGTGCGGTGCTCCTGCTTGTCCTGAGTCTCAGTACTCTCGCGTGGGGGGCGATCACCGGGAACTGGTTCGGGTATGAGCCAATCGGTCGGCTCGTTCCCTTCCGGTACCTCGTGGTGCCCGAGCTCTACAGTTTTGACCCTCGCAGCACGCAGGCGGTGCAGTTGGTCTGTTTCGTGCTGGCCGCCGTTCACCTGTCAATCGCGCATCTGTGGAACTTCATCCGTGAGGTTCGCGAAAGGCCCGCGGTCAGAGCGATTGCCCAGCTCGGCTGGTTGAGCGTCCTGCTCGGACTCTACTTCCTGATCGTCAGTCTGTTCATCGGGCTCGAGTTCCCGCCGTTCGGGCTTTATCTCATCGGCGGGGGCATGGGCGCCGTCTTCCTCTTCAGCGGACAGACCCGGGAGCTCGGATTCTTCGGTGGTGTGGTGAACGGTCTGAAGAACGCCTTCACGATCGTGTTCGACGGTATAGGGGCGTTCAGCGACATCATCTCCTACATTCGCCTGTTCGCGGTCGGCCTCGCGACGGTGGCGATCGCCCAGGCCTTCAATGAGATGGCTCTCAGCGTCGGCACCGAAGGCGTGGCCGTCGTGCTCGCGGTCGTGATTCTGCTCTTCGGGCATACGCTCAATCTGATAATGGCTGGCCTCGCAGTTGTCGTGCATGGCGTTCGTCTGAACCTGCTCGAGTTCTCGGGGCACCTTGGAATGGAGTGGACTGGTATCGAGTACCAGCCATTCAGCGAAACTAACAGATCGGCATCGTAAGGAGTGCGGCTATGAATTGGGGATTGATTGGTATTGGAGCGGCGATTGCGTTTGCCGCCGTCGGTTCTGCACTGGGTACCGGTACGGCGGGAATGGCGGCGGTAGGCGCGTGGAAGAAGTGCTTCGTTCAGAACCGGCCCGCGCCGTTCATCCTGGTTGCCTTCGTGGGGTTTCCGCTCAGCCAGACCATCTACGGGTATCTTCTGATGAACCGGCTCGCGCAGGCCGTTGGTGCAGCGGCAGATGCCGGGTACATCCTGGGAGCGGGGATTCTTGGCGGCATCGCGATCGGCATGTCGGCGTGGTTTCAGGGGCGAGCCGCTGCGGCAGCGTCCGACGCCATGGGCGAGACGGGGAAGGGTACCGGTAACTACATCTTCGTGCTCGGGATCATCGAGACGGTGGCTCTCTTCGTCATGGTGTTCCTGTTCCTGATCACCGGGACCTTCGAGGGGTAGTACAGGCTCGTCGCGATTTCGCCGACAAGGAAAGCGTGACGCGAGGAATCGCAACCGTCATCATCCTGATGTCTCTCCTCGGCAGCGTTGCGCAGGTGTCGGCGGATCCGGCAGAGCCGGCCTGGCTCGCAATCGCACGCGCCGACCGGTTGATGGACCAGGGTGAGTTCGGTGGCGCGATTCGTACCTTCCGCAGAGCGCTCGATCTTTCGCCGGAGAATCCCATGGCGCTCTACGGCCTCGGACGGGCATACCGGGCGGTTGGCGATCTTGATGTCGCGGAGGACTACTTCCGCCGTTCGCTCGATCACCAGGAGCGCTTCGAGGTCGCCGACACGCGACTGCTCGTCCGGTATGAGATTGCCGCTCTGCATCGAATTCGACGCGACTTCGCGCGCTATGAGCACGAGCTTATGCGTCTCGTGGAGGACGACCCCGCGACCGACGAGCTGGCGGATGTGAACCCTCAGCGGGCGCTCGCGGAGCATGGGCTTGACCGTTTCCTCGTTCTGTACCGCCTGACCGAGTCCGGCGGTACGGTTGCGCGAGGAATGCTTGCCGAGCTCCTCGTGGGTCTTGGCCGGTACTATGCGGCCACCGGGCACGCAACGGTGGCGGTACTCCAGTCGATGACGACGGTGATCGAGGCCGTAATCCGGCGCGACCCCACGTTCGAGTTCTCGACCGTCATCGATGTGATGACACATGCCGCGCGGCACCCGGAGATTCGGGAGTATGTCGAGGACAGCCGTCTGTTCCGCGACCTCTACTACCTTGCGGCGTCGCTCTGGGGGGAACGCGATCGCGGCGCCTTTGAGGTGTGGCGCGTTCTCTCGGAGATCGATCGTGACGGGGCCTGGGGCGAGCGCGCGCGACGCCAGCTTGCCGACCCGCAACCAGAACCCCTGCTGGTTCCGACACGATAGGACAATCGCTTGCATCCGTCGACTGCTCCGTCGTAGTGTAGCGAGACGATGGATCGGCTGATCATCCGCGGTGCTCGTGAGCACAACTTGAAGAACATAGACGTGACACTTCCCCGCGACCGGCTGATCGTTGTCTCGGGTCTGTCGGGGTCGGGGAAGAGCAGCCTCGCCTTCGATACGATCTTCGCAGAGGGCCAGCGACGGTACGTTGAGTCGTTGTCAGCCTATGCGAGGCAGTTTCTCGGACGACTCGACAAGCCGGACGTCGATTACATTGAGGGACTCTCGCCGGCGATCAGCATCGAGCAGAAGACGACGAGCAGAAATCCGCGTTCCACCGTCGGCACCGTGACCGAGATCTACGACTACTACCGCCTGCTGTTCGCTCGGGTTGGCGTGCCGCACGATCCGAGGACCGGTCGTCGTGTAGAGCGGCAGACGGTCGACCAGATCATCGACGCTGTTCTGAGGTACCCGGAGGGTACGAGGATGACCGTGTCGGCGCCGGTCATCAGGGGGAAGAAGGGCGAGCATCGCAAAGTGCTCGCTGATGCCGTCCGCGCAGGGTTCCGGCGTGCCTTCATCGATGGTCGACTGACCGAGCTCGACGAGGAGATCGCGCTCGAAAAACGCAGACGCCATACGATCGCGATTGTCGTGGATCGGCTGAAAGTCGGTCCGGAGAGTCGTCGACGCGTGGCCGACAGCGTAGAGGCGGCGCTCGATCTGGCCGGAGGGCTCGTTGATATCACCGAGGGCACCGGCGAGGGGGCGCAGACGCAGTCGTTCAGCCAGCACTACTTTTACCCTGACAGCGAGGTCAGTTTCCCGGAGCTGGAGCCGAGGCTCTTCTCGTTCAACAATCCGTACGGCGCCTGCCCGGAGTGCGGTGGGCTCGGGGTTCGGCTGGAGTTCGATCCGGCGCTGATCATGCCCGACCCATCAAAGAGCTTCAACGAAGGCGCGCTTCTGCCGTACAGTCCCAAAGGCGCGTGGAATCGCAGCCGGTTCGAGAGCCTAGCGAAGCACCTGGGGTTTGATCTGGATACGCCGCTGGATCAGCTGCCGCAGAGCGTCGTCGCAGCCATGTTCGAGGGTACAGACGAGCCGGTTCACGTCACCTATGAGAATCGCAAGAAAACCGGTCGTTTCGAGTATCAGGCGCCTTTCCGCGGGATCATGGACGACCTCAAGAGGCGCTATCTCGAATCATCATCCGAAGGCGTGAAGGAATGGCTCGAGAGCTTCATGAGTCAGCGCCCATGTGCCGCCTGCAACGGCAGGAGGCTCCGGCCCGAGGCTCTCGCGGTCCTCGTTCACGGGAAGAGCATCTACGATGTCACGGCGATGAGCGTAGCCGAGGCGCACGGGTTCCTCACGGGCATCGAGTTGTCTGAGACCGAAGCGCAGATCACCGCGCAGATTCTCAAGGAAATCACGAACCGGCTCGAGTTCATGCAGAGCGTCGGTCTGCAGTATCTGACGCTCGACCGCAAGGCCGCCACGCTTTCCGGCGGAGAGGCTCAGCGCATCCGGCTCGCCACGCAGATAGGAAGCTCGCTCGTGGGCGTACTCTACATCCTTGACGAGCCAACCATTGGACTCCATCAGCGCGACAATCAACGACTGATCGAAACGCTCACGCGACTGCGCGATCTTGGCAACACCCTGATCGTCGTCGAGCACGACGAGCAGACCCTCCGAAGCGCCGACTACGTCGTTGATCTTGGTCCGGGCGCCGGGGTGCACGGCGGAGAGGTCGTCGCGGCGGGCACGCTCGACGAGATCCTCGCGAGTGAGACGAGCCTGACAGGCCGGTATCTGAACGGAGATCTCGCGATGCCTCTTCCGGACGGTCACCGTGGCGGAAACGGATCGAGACTCGAGATTCGCGGCGCGTCGCAGAACAACCTGCGAGCGATCGACGTGTTTATTCCGCTTGGGACGCTCACGGTGATCACCGGGGTGTCCGGGAGCGGCAAGTCGAGCCTGCTGTCCGAAGTCGTCTACCCCTTCCTCGCGAACCGGCTGAATCGGGCGCACCTCCCGGAGGGCCGCTGCCGTTCGATCGAGGGGGTCGAAGCTCTCGACAAGGTCATCAACATCGACCAGAGCCCGATCGGCCGATCGCCGCGCTCCAATCCGGCAACCTACGTCGGGCTCTACGGCCCCTTGCGCGAGCTGTTCGCGTCGCTCCCGGAGAGCAGGGCGCGCGGATACAAGCCGGGCCGGTTCAGCTTCAACGTCAAGGGCGGGCGCTGTGAGAATTGTGAGGGCGCAGGCACGATCCGCATCGAAATGCACTTCCTCCCGGACGTCTACGTTACCTGCGATGTCTGTGGGGGCAAGCGATTCAACCGTGAGACGCTCGACATCCACTATCGTGGCAAGACCATTCACGACGTGCTCGAGCTGACCGTTGAGGAAGCCCTCGAGTTCTTCCACGCGATTCCGGCGGCTCGTCGCAAGCTCGAGACCCTTGACGCGGTCGGGCTCGACTACATCCGCCTGGGGCAGAGCGCCTTGACCCTGTCGGGAGGAGAAGCTCAGCGGGTGAAACTCGCGCTCGAGCTCTCCCGGCGAAGCACCGGCAAGACGATCTACATACTCGACGAGCCGACGACCGGGCTGCATTTCGCGGACGTGCGCAAGCTCGTCGAGGTGCTTCAGTTGCTCGTGGACAAAGGCAATACGGTCGTACTGATCGAGCACAACATGGATGTGATCCTGCAGGCAGACTACGTCATCGACCTCGGGCCCGAAGGCGGGGACGGTGGTGGCGAGGTCGTTGCGACCGGTTCACCCGTCGACATTGCGGGCCATCCGGCATCGTATACGGGTCACTACCTCGCCGCAACACTGCGTGAGCGCCTCGATGAGTGATGCTGTGCGGCGTCTCGCCTGCGCGGTGATGCTGGTCGCGTGCGTGCCTGGCGTCGCGTCCGCCCTGGATGATCCGGCGGAGCTTCCGGCGGAGCTTCCGGCAGAACACTCGCTCTTTCGCGACACGCTCGCCCAGGACATTGCAACGTCGAGCTTCCATGAGCTCGTTACCTGGCTCGAGGTCCTCGGTCTGTCCACACGCGGGGACCGTCCGGCGCTGGTCGGTCGTCTCGCTGCGTTCTACGAGATACCGCCCGAGGAGATCGAACGCGCCCGTCCCATCGATCGGCGGGACGCGACGCCACCGCTCGTCGTCGATTCGGCGACCCGGACCCGCTACTTCACCCTCGAACAGGTCGACGAACGGTACATCAGGCTCAGCGGCGGAGTCATCCTGACGCTTCGAGACGAGGAGCGGGACGCGGTTCACCGGATCCACGCGGATGAGATCGTCTTCAACGAGGAACAACGAACGCTCGCCGCCTCCGGATCCGTGCGGTACGTGCTCGAACGTGGGGGTACGACCGAGCAGTTCACCGGGGAGGCGCTGACCGTCGAGCTCGACGACTGGGAGGGGGCATTCGTCCAGGGAGTGACCCAACGCGAACGCACGATCGATGGCGAGCGAATCGACTTCATGTTCGGCGGCACCTACATCACGCGTTCCCGCGACGACGTGATCGTCCTTGACGACGGAGTGATTACGTCATCCGAGGCCGATCCCCCCAACTATTCCATCCGCGCGAACAAAATCTGGGTGCTTGCCCCCGGCGAGTGGGGACTGCGCCACGCAGTGCTGTACGTCGGGCGGGTGCCGCTTGCCTATATGCCGCTCTTCTTCAGGCCCGGGAACCGACTCTTCTTCAACCCGTCGCTTGGGACGAGAGATCGGGCGGGCGGTTACATCCAGACCACGACCTATCTTGCCGGTACGCCTGAGGATCCGGAGAGCGCGTTTTCGCTCTTGCAACTCGCCGAAGAGGAAGGCCCGCAGACCGAGCGGGAGATACGGGGCCTCTTTCTCGTCCCGAAGGAGACCCCGACCGGTGATCCCCCTGCGCCTGACGCGACGCTTCGCCTGCTCGCGGACGTGTACACGAAGCTCGGCGCCTTCGTGGGGCTCGATGGTTCCTGGCCGGAGATCGGTCCGCTGCAACAGGTGCGGATGTACCTCGCCGTCGCGACGAGTCGGCACCTCTATGAAGTCGATACCCCCGGCGGAGGGGTCGCGTACACGCCGTACTTCATCGATACGGAGTCGGGCGAGACGAGGCACTCATGGAACACGACTGACGTTGGCCCGGTAACTCTCCCGTTCCGCTATGGCCTCGAGTTCTCAGCCCGTGCCTCGGCGGAGCGCCTGACGGCGAACGCCAGATTCGAGGCCTACAGTGATCGGCGGTTTCGAGCCGACTTCGGCGATCGAAGTGAGGATATCGACTGGCTCGGGCTTCTCGGACAGGGCGGTCCCCCCGGCGCTGTTCCGCCGCCGGTCACGTCGCTGCTCTGGCAGCTCGACACAAGCTACCGGGTCGATGTGTCGGGACTGCAGCGCGTGGATCGCCTCGCGCTGCAACGCGGGGTGGTGGCGATGAACTGGAGAAGCCGTGAGATCGCGCAGGAGCAGCTGCCGCGTGAGGTTGCGAGGGCCCACGAGAGTCCCCAGTCCGCATTCTTCTACCCGACGTCCATGCGCCTGCCTGAGCTGTCTCTGGTCGCTTCAGGCACGCTGCTGAGCCATCCCGCGAGGCCGCGCGAACCGGATCGTCCCCCCACGACCGCGCCACCCCCGGCGATCATCCCGCCGTGGGGCAGGCCGGAGGTGACCGATGAGCCTGATGAGGCGGAGCCCTCGCGCACGGCTCTGGCGATTCCGCCCATCCAGCCGGCGCTCCCCGCGCCGAGGCTTCCCGACCCCTTTGCCGCGCGGATCGGGTACGCTATCTCGCCCCTGCTTATCGTGGACCAGACCTTCCTCGACTCGCCGTGGGTGCGGGCCTCAGACGTCGACTACGCCGTTGCCCACGCCGGCGCGACCGTTCGCGCGACCGGCTCGCTCACCCACACGACTGCCATGCGGTCTGATCTCATTCGCGCGGACGGAACGCTCGCAACGGGCATTCAGTACCGTGACGTCTTCAACCGAAATCTCGATCTCGACGACCCCGGTGATGCCTCGACCTTCGAGTCGCTGCAGCGGCAAGCCTGGAACTTCACCTCCTTCTCGCTGACGCACAACCTCACGGTACGCGCGCTTCCGCTTCGGGGGACCCGCCTGTGGTCGGGGTCGACGGTCTCCTATACGGCCAACCTGATGCTTTACCAGTATCTGCTCGACGAGATCGTGGAGAACGAACCGGTCTGGAAGGGTGAGTCGATCGACTGGGACGACGAGCGGTTCTTCCGTCAGCACCAGATACAGACGACGGCGGCGCTCGGACTGGAGGAGACACAGTCTCTCCAGGTGGCCGCAGCGCTGCCACCGCTCGATGAGCGGTATACGGGCGCGCTTTCGCTGAGGTTCTCCCCGGTTTCCGTGACAGCGAGCACGGGCGTTCGCAGACCCGAGGATGACTGGGTTTTCGATCCGCTGGCCGCCGGCGCGACGGTCGCGCCGCGTGACGATCTGTCGGTCGGCGGTTCACTCTCTTACGACATCGAGAACGAGTGGCTTTCGTTCTACCGCACGAATCTGAGAGCGGGTCCGCTGACCGCCGAGTACGAGGCGCGCCGGTCGGTGGGCTACGAGTTTCTCCCTCCTGGAGGAGACGTGGTTGGCTGGCGACCCGTGGGCGAGGAAATGCTGCGACCGGCGACCGCTCGCGTCGGCCTGTCCCTCTCGTCCGACTATGATCCGTTCTGGCGAAACCGCGTGATCGCGCAGGTGACTTCGTCGCTTACGTGGAGCGCAAACCTCCAGCGTTTCACCGAGAGCTCACTGAGGCACACGTTCCGAGGTCTGCTGGTCGTGCACAGGTTCGTACGCCTCTCGGTGGAGACGGTGTCGGTCAATGCGCAGAGCTACGTCTATGTTCCGCGACTGGCCCGGGAGGTCGGACGAGAGCCGCGCGGCCTGCTGGAGGACTTCCTGCGCAGCTTCAACGTCTTCAACCGGGATGACCGGGTGCGCTCAGGTTTCGATCTCCAGTCCATTCGCGTAAGCGCGGTGCACGATCTCGGTGACTGGGATCTGACGGTCGGATACGTGGGCAGGCCGCAGCTGGAAACCGCTGACGAAGGGACGCGATCGTACCAGTGGCGGGGAACCGTCGACCTGCGGCTCCAGTGGCGGCCGGTAAGAGAGATCTCGAGCTCCGTGACGATCGATGAAGAGGCGATCGTGTTCGGCAGCGACTCGTGATGTGCCGTCTCGGGCATCTCTTGACCACTGACCGAGGCGGCTTCTATACTTCGATGAAGGAGTACTATTGAGCAAGTCTGCCGTCGTGCTCGAGAGTCCCTCACTCTTGAGCGAGTTCTGCGGCGCGAACGATCAGAACCTGCGGCTTCTGGAAGAGCTTCTCGATACCCGCATTCTGTACCGCGGAAACGAAATCTACCTGGAGAGCGAAGACGACGCGATACGGGATACGCTGGTAAGAATCATTGACGAGATCAAGTCTCACATGAAGCTCGGCCAGACCCCGAACCGGGATCTCATCAAGGCAGTCCATGCATCGGTGACGGAGGATGGTTCCTCGCCTCAGGATCTGATACGACGTACCAGTCTGACGATTCCAGGCCGCGATCGCCCGGTCTTCCCGCGCACTCTGATGCAGGGGTACTACCTGCAGGGTCTCGCTGAGAACGACATCGTCTTCGGGATCGGTCCCGCGGGCACCGGGAAGACCTACCTTGCCGTCGCACACGCGTTGAGCCAGGTGCTCACCAGACGGAAACGCAAGCTCGTGCTTACACGGCCCGTGGTAGAGGCCGGTGAAAGCCTCGGTTTCCTGCCCGGCGATCTGGCGCAGAAGATCAGTCCCTACCTGCGTCCGCTCTACGATGCGATGGAGTCCCTGATCCCGTTCGAGACCATCCAGCGGATGGAGGATCAGCGTATCATAGAGATCGCTCCCCTGGCCTACATGCGGGGCCGTAGTCTCAACGACTGTTACGTCATCCTCGATGAGGCCCAGAACACCACGCGTGAACAGATGAAGATGTTCCTGACGAGAATCGGCGAAGGAACACAGGCGGTGGTGACCGGCGATGTCACGCAGATTGACCTGCCCAGAAAAAAGGCCTCAGGACTGCTGCATGCGGTCGACATCCTCGGGAGCCTGCCGGAGATACGTTTCACCTATTTCACGTCCCGCGACGTCGTGCGTCACCCCCTGGTCCAGAAGATCATCAACGCGTACGAGAGCGAGGATGCGAAGGGGGGCGAGTAGAATGCAGGAGGTCGAAGTCTCCAGCGAGAACGTGGACCCTCCGGATTGGGTTCCGGATCCGGCACGGATAACTGTGACAGTTTGCCGTGCGTTGCAGCGGGAGCGATGGGCGGTGAGCCTTCTGCTGTGCGATGACGGCCGAATCCGGGAGCTCAACCGGACCTATCGTGGGATTGACGAACCGACCGATGTTCTCACCTTTGCCGCAGATGAGCCGCGAGGTGCGAACGATACCGACGCGGTCCTCGAGGGCGATGTGGCGGTGTCGCTGCCCACTGTCGAACGAAACGCGACCGTCTTCGAGGTGCCGGTGGCCCAGGAGTTTCTCCGGGTATATGTGCATGCACTTCTTCACCTCGCAGGGTATACTCATGACGGGTATGACCTGTCGAGCGCGAACGTGGCGGATCATCCCATGCTCGGACTGCAGGAGCGCCTGGTGAAGAAGCTGGACAAGGAGTTCCTCTCGTGAGTCGAAACGGGTTCCTGAAACGGATCTTCCGTCGCGGAGAGCCGCTCGAGGGTGGCGAGTACCACGAACTGAATCTGGAAAAGCAGGACATGATCAGGGGAGTTGTCGCCCTGTCCGACACGACGGTGAAGGAAGTGATGGTCCCGCGGATCGACGTGGCGTTCGTGGGGGTTGAGATGGAGCCACGCGAGGTCCTCGAGAAGGTATCGGAGAGCGGTCACTCGAGGCTTCCGGCGTACCGCGACACGATCGACAACGTCGTCGGCATGCTCTACGCGAAGGACCTTCTCCAGTACTACCTGTCCGGCGAGGAGTTTTCCGTTGAGAAGATCATCCGGAAACCTTTTTTTGTGCCCGACAGCAAGCGGCTCGACTCGCTGCTGCGCGAGATGCGCCGTCGCCGTGTGCACATTGCCGTTGCGGTAGACGAGTATGGAGGCGTCTCGGGCGTCGTCTGCCTGGAAGATATCATCGAGGAGATCGTCGGTGACATCCAGGACGAGTTCGACAATGAGCGCGAGGACATTCTCGAGATCGGGGAAAAGGTATACCTCTGCGACGCTCGCGTGGACATTGAGGATCTCAATGATGAGCTTGATTTTGACCTGCCGGACGATGACTTCGATACGCTCGGCGGGTTCGTGTTCGATCTGTTCGGAAAGATACCGGTCAAGTACGAGAAGGTAAGCTACGGTGACATGGACTTTGTGATCCAGGACATGGATGGACACAAGATCAAAACCGTCAAGATCGTGGCGGCCAAGGATGAGAAGGATCCGTCATAGCGTCGGTCTGTTCCTGCTCCTCGCCGTCACGATCGGCGTGGACGCGCAGTCGGCTGCATCCGAGCTCGCCCGCCGAGGGGAGCGTGCCCTTGCGCGCGAGAGCTACTACGAGGCGGTCGAGTCGTTTCAGCGTGCCCTTGACGAGAACCCGAACTACCTCGATGCGGCACTCGGACTTGCGGAAGCGTACTTCTGGCTCGAGGAGTACGATCGAGCGCAGCACTTCGTCGACCGGGCCGCACGCCTCGCCCGTACTAATCCACGCGTGCTGAACCTCGCCGGCCGGGTAGCGATCGGACGCGGAGACCTGGCCGCGGCCGAGGCGAGTTTTCGTCGGGTCCAGGAGCTCGAACCGCACAACGTGGAGGCGGTGATTGGCCGTGCCGAGCTCGCGCTCGCGCGCGGCCAGAGCGTGGAGGCGGTGAGCAACCTCGAGCGTGCGCTGCGGCTCCACCCTGAACAGCGCAGGGCGCTGCTGTCGCTCGTGCTCGTCTACGAGTACCTCGGGCAGGAGGAGGTCGCCCGGCGCTATCTGGATCTCGCGCTCGCCGTCCATCGAGACCGCCCGGAGGTGCATGTTCTCGCGGCTCAGTACTACCTCCGGTCAGGCGATCTCGCGCGGGCCGCTGCCGCTGCACGAACGGCGCAGGCGATTGATCCGCTGAACCGGGCGGCGATGACGATGCGGGCGCAGGTGGCGCTGGCCGAGGGAAGCTATCTCGAGGCGGCGACGATCGCTGAAGAGCTCATCGCCGGGGATCGTAGCGACGTCAGCGCGTGGTACATGCGCGCAATCGCGCTCTTGCGGCTCGGCGAGCTCGACGACGCCCTTTCGAGCGCGAGAACCGGCCTGCGGCTCTCCCCGGAAGACGAGATGCTGCGAATATGGACCGAGTGGGTCGCGGTCGAACGCCTCGAGCTGGACCACCCTCTGCGCAGTGAGCTCGCCCGTGTCCGCGCGTCGAACGCTGCCGAGCTCGAGCGGGCCTTCCGGTACGAGCGTGCCCTGAAGGCATACCGTCGCGCGCTGCAGCTCGCTCCCCTGGACCTCGAGGTGCGCCGCGCCTATGCAGAGCTTTTCCGCAAGGTCGATGCTCGCGCAACCTACGTACAGGAGCTGCGGCTGCTGCTCGATGAAGGGTACGACGATCGGCGGGTCGTGCAGACCGTTGAGGTGTTCGCGAATGCGCTCGCCCAAAGCGTCTCCTCACGCTGGGGGATCGATCAGTTCACTCTGGCTCGTGCCAGACCCCCCGTTGCGTTCTACCTGCGTACCGTCGAGAGCGACAGGTACCCTGAGAGCGAGGAGGCGTTGCTCGCATTCCTGCGCCGGACGATCGCCGGGCTCGACCGCCTTGTCCTGCTCGACGCTGCCGTTGTCCCCAGCTATGCCGACGCTTTTGCGCGGGCAAGATCTCATGATGTCTATTTTTTCATACATACCGACGTGGCGGTTTCGGAGCTCGGAGTTGAGTGGCGCGCCGGCGTCTACGTCGCACGCACGGGTGCGCTCGCGGAGGAGTTCATGACGATTCGCACCGGCCCTGATCGCGCGGCCGCCGGTGCGGACGCCTTCGCCGACGCGCTCGTTCGAGCGATTCCCGGGCGCGGCGTGATCCTCCAGCGCGACGTTCGCCGCGCGGTTGTCGATCTCGGAATGCGGGACGGCGTGTCTCCAGGCGATCGGTTCGACATCGTCAGGCCTCAGGCCGTGAGGCCGGCGCCGGACGCGCTTGCGTATGCCTACCGTCCCGAGGATGTAGCCGGCACCCTGGTGATTACCGCCGTCGACGATCTCATCTCGGAAGGGACCCTGGAGGTGAAAGGTTTTGTTGACATGATCAGAATTGGTCATGCTGTGCTCGCCGAGCGTCAGAATGAGCCTGTCGGCTCCAGGTCCGCGCCGCCGGCGGGCTTCGGGTCGCCGTCGCAGGATCTCCTTCCCGTGCTCCACGAGAGGGTGCGCCGCCTGCGGTAGTTTGGTGCTGCGGCGCTGTCACGTTGACATCGCGAGTGCTCGTTTTGTACTATGAAGCGATACCCAAAATCTCGAGAAATGCGAGCGGGGGAGTAGTATGGCACTGAAGACTGTCCGGGATCTTGATCTGAGCGGGAAACGTGTGCTCGTGCGCGTTGACTACAATGTACCGCTGAAGAACGGAGCGGTGGCGGACGCTACGCGGATCGAAGCGAGCCTCCCAACGCTCAAGTATATTATCGACCAGGGCGGTTCTCTGGTCCTGATGAGCCATCTCGGCCGTCCGAAGGGGACTCCGGATCCGGCGTACAGTCTGAAGCCGGTAGCGGAGAAACTGTCGGCTATGATCGGGCGCCCCGTCGGTTTCGTTGCCGACTGCGTGGGAGAGCAGGTCCGCGAGGCGGCTGGGAAGCTGCGAAGCGGTGAGATTCTGATGCTCGAGAACGTGCGATTCCACGAGGGGGAGACGAAGAACACCACCGAGTTTGCCCGAGAACTCGCCCGGGTCGCCGACGTCTATGTGAACGACGCCTTCGGCAGTGCGCACCGTGCCCATGCCTCAACGGAGGGGGTGGCCCACCTCCTGCCGTCCGCGGCCGGCTTCCTGATCGAGAAGGAAGTGAAGTTCTTTCAGCCGCTCCTCGAGGACCCGGCGAAGCCCTTCGTCGCAATCATCGGGGGTGCCAAAGTATCCACGAAGATTGGTGTTCTCGAGACTCTGCTCCCCAAGTGCACGACGCTCGTGATAGGCGGAGGCATGGCGTACACCTTTCTCAAGGCTCAGGGCCACTCGATCGGGGCGAGTCTCGTTGAGGAAGAGTTCGTGTCCACGGCGACTGATCTCATCGAGCAGGCGAAGCGCGCGGGTGTCGAGCTCATTCTTCCCATGGATCACGTGGTTGCCGGAGAGTTCAGTGAAGAGGCGACGCCGGAGCCCGTCGACGGCGTCGACATTCCCGAAGGCAAGGTCGCAATGGACGTCGGACCCAGGACGATCGATCGGTGTCGCGCGGCGATCGCCGGCGCCAGGTCGCTCGTCTGGAACGGTCCCATGGGTGTTTTCGAGTTCGAGGCCTTCGCGAAAGGCACCCTGGAGATTGGACAGGCGGTTGCGGAGTGTGCCGGCACGACCGTCGTTGGCGGCGGCGATTCGGTGGCCGCAGTGAATACCTTCGGTCTTGCAGACAAGATCGACCACGTCTCCACCGGAGGCGGGGCTTCGCTCGAGTTCCTTGAGGGAAAGGTCCTCCCCGGGATCGCGGCGCTCCAGGAGTAGACAATGCGAACACCCTACCTCGCCGGAAACTGGAAGATGCACAAGACGGTCTCCGAATCGGTGGAGTTTGCGCAGGAGCTCGTGCGTACACTCTCCTCGAGTCGCAGCAAACTGATGGTTGCCCCGGCGTTTTTGTCCCTGCCGGCGGTCGCGGCCGTCCTGCAGGGGTCGAAGATCCTGCTCGGTGCCCAGAACATGGCGCCGGAGGTTGAGGGAGCGCATACCGGAGAGGTTTCCGTGCGCATGCTCACCGACGTCGGCGTGAACGTGGTCATTCTCGGACACTCCGAGCGCAGGCACAGCTACCTGGAATCTGATGAACTGGTGAACCGGAAGGTACGGCTTGCCCTCGAGTATGGTCTCGAGGTGATACTCTGCGTTGGAGAGACGATCGAGGAGCGCGAGCAGGGGCGCGTCGAGGAAGTCGTCGGTGCCCAGTTGCGCGAGGGGCTCGACCAGGTTGATGCGAGGCAGCTCGACCGGCTGACCATCGCCTACGAGCCGGTCTGGGCGATCGGTACCGGCAAGACGGCGACTCCGGAGGATGCCGACGCGGTGCATGCCTATGTACGCACGGTGATCGGAGCGATGTACTCGCCGGACGCCGCGCAGCGGTTGAGTATCCAGTACGGCGGTTCGGTCAAACCGACCAACGTGAAGGAACTGATGGCGATGGAAAACATAGACGGAGCTCTCGTGGGAGGGGCTTCGCTCGCGATCGAGTCGTTCGCGCCGATTGCGCTGTTTGACGCGTAGTTCTCTCAGCGAATCCTGTCGATTGAAGGAAGTGTATGGCTATTCTGAGTGGTTTTCTCCTGGTGGTCTTCATAATCACGGCCGTTCTCCTGATCATCATCGTTTTGATGCAGGACGAGCAGGGCGAGGGGCTCGGCGGGATTTTCGGCGGAGGCGGTGCTGCTCCCGTCGGGAATCGTTCGGGCAACATCCTCACTCGCGCTACGTCGATCATCGCCACGATCTTCCTCGTCACGTTGTTCGGGTATGCCTGGATCAACAGAACGCCGGAGGACGCGGACGTTGAAGCGGCCGCGCGCGCCCTTGAGGCTCAGGAGGAGGGCGTCGTCGAGTGGTGGCGTGTAGACGAGCCGGTCACGGTGCCTGACGAGGCGATTCCGGACGTGGACGTCGAGCTCGGGGTCCAGGACGATGACGCCGGTGACGAGACGAACGACGCTGACGTCGAGTAGTACATCTGTGGCCGGTGGCGGCGAGGGGGATCGATGAGAGTGGCGGTGATATTCGTCCCGCAGGTGAAGCGTGACAAGCTTCTCGAGATCTCAAAGGCGCTCGCCGCGGGCATCCAGTCGCAGGGACATCAGGTCGACATCGTTGACGCGAGTCGGGACGTCAACACCAGGCTGACGATCTACGAGTACGTGGCAATCGGTACGGAGGTTGTATCGCTGTTCGGCGGCAAGATCCCTGCCAAGGTCTCGGAGTTTCTGCGTGGTTCGGGTACAGTTGTGGGCAAACGGTCGTTCGCCTTTGTCACCAAGAAGGCGATCGGGGCTGACAAGGGACTGCAGCGCCTGATGAAACAGATGGAAAGCGAAGGCATGTTCCTGAAGTTCTCGGACGTGCTGAGTTCCGCCGCGGAGGCAACCGAGATCGGGAAACGGTTGAACATCAGTTGAAGAGCTACTACCAGATACTGGATGTCGAGGTCACCTCGTCTTCAGAACAGATCAAACGTGCGTTTCGAAGGCGTGCGAAAGAGCTTCACCCTGATGTCAATCACGAGCCCGGAGATGCTGTCGAGGCGATGCAGCGCCTCATTCGCGCGTACGAGACGCTGGTAGACCCGATTCGGCGCGAAGAGTACGACCGGAGGATGATGATCCTCCGTCCGGAAGTCCGCTTCGACTATCGGGACTTCCTTCGCAGTCGCCCGGACGACAACGAGTTTCAGTCCAGGCTCGTGTTCTACGACCTGCTGCACCAGAACGAGGACGAAGCCCTTGATTTGTACGACCGTCTCTGCGAGCGCGACGGGTTCGATCTTCGTGCGCATCTCGATCGCGAGGATTTCATGGATTGCGCCTTCCTGCTCGCCGAAGAGTACGAGCGGCGGGGAGAGTACGACCACGCATTCCGTCTGCTCACCGCGGTCATCGAGTACGAGTTCGACCAGCCGTACTTCCGGCATTTCTTCACCGAGGTCGTTGAGAAACTGCGAGCGCTCGTCTGCTTCAAGATGCCGGAGTCGATGCCGCCGAGGGAGGTAATCCACTGTATAGACGAGGTTCTGCTGCTCGATCTCGGGCGTAAGGAGCTCGCCTTCTTCCTGAAGAAGGGTGCTGAGCTCTACGCGGATATCGGCGATGCGGTAACGGCGAACGCATACCTTCAGCGTGGGCTCGAGCTCGACGGCAAGCTGCCGGGCACGAAGAAACTGCTCGACCGCCTCGCCAGTCTGCATCCGGTCTGAATCCGTGCTATTGTACCAGGAGAGCTATGTCTGAGAGTAGATTCCCTCGCCGAGGCACGCCGTTCGCGGCGTTTCCCGTGGCAATTGTCCTGATCCTCATAGTGGCCGCGACGGCACCGGCCCAGGTGCTCGATCGTCCGGTGGCCGTCGTCCGGCTCGTGGAAACGGTCAACATCGGCCGGCGCGAGGTTGATGCGCAGGTCGCTCTTTTCGAGCAGCAGATCGGCCGCGCGCTCCAGCCGGCGGAGAAACAACAGATTCTCGAAGCGCTCATCAACGATGAGCTTCTGCTGCAGGCAGCCTCACGAGCTGGTGTGCGAGTCACGCAGGAGGAGATCCGGAACTATCTCGCCGTCCAGCGCCAGCAGTGGAGTCAGGCGCTCGGGGTGACGCTGAGCGAAGAGCAGTTTCGTCTCCAGGTAGAGCAGCAGACCGGCCGGCCGTGGGTGGATTTCCTCGAGGACGTGACCGACGAGCTGATCAAGCTGAAGTACGTTCGACAGCGCGAATCCCGGCTGTTCGAGGGTGTGATGAGCGTGAGTGAGGCGGAGATCCAGTCGTTCTACGACGAACAGGCAACCTCCTTCACGAACCCCGCGATGGTCAGTTTCCGCCACGTCTATGTGGATCTTCGCGGGAAGACCGATCAGGAGCGACAGGCAGCCCGGGCCAGCCTCGAGGCGTACCGCAGGCAGATTCGAAGCGGTGCGCTCACATTTGAACAGCTCGAACGCCGTGCCGTCGACGACGCAGCGATCAGCGCGGATAACTTCGGGTATCTCATGCGCAATGATCCGAGGAGCCAGCAGCTGCTCGGCAGATCGTTCATTGAGGCGCTTTTCGGGCTCAGTGAGGGCGACATTGCCGGTGTGCTCGAGTCGAACGTCGCGCTGCATATCGTACTGGTCACCGACAGGCGGTCCGCCCGGATACTCTCGCTCGACGATCCGATTCTCCCGGGCCAGAACGTGACGGTGCGCCAACAGATTCGGAATCTCCTCGCAAACCAGAAGGAACAGCAGGCCCTCGGCAGGGCCGTCGAGAAGATCGTGGGCGACTTGCGGGCGGAGGCGGAAATCACGGTCTTTGAGTCCAACGTGCCCTGGTAGGCGGATATGGCGTCGCGACGAAAGGCACGCATCTATGCCATGCAGGCTCTCTACAGCTGGGACGTCGGACGCACGCCTCGCGACGAGCTGCTGAAGTTCTCCTGGCTCGACCCGAACCCTGGTCTGGAGGATACGCTCGCCTTCAGTCGTCTCCTCGTCAGCGGCGCGCTCGAGCACATCGACGAAGTGGATACACATATCCGTGATCACCTGGATCACTGGAAGATCGAGCGACTCGCGAAAGTGGATCTCGCGATACTGAGGCTGGCTACCTACTCGCTTCTGTTCCAGCGAGATATCCCGGCCTCCATCACAATCGACGAAGCTATTGGTCTTGCCCGTGAGTTCGGTGCCGACGACTCGTATCGATTCGTCAACGGGGTACTCGACGCGATCCGCAGGGCCTGTGAGGAATGACGATCCGCACCCGCCAGACAGCGTTTCTCGTCCTGGCGGTCGTGACGCTTGCCGCGGTGATCCTGGGCATTGTCCTGGGCGTGACTGTACGCCGGTCTCGTAGAGATCTCGTCTTCGGGCTCGAAGAGCTCGACATCCTGATCGCCGACGGTCTCTACGAGGAGGCCGACGCGATGCTCCCCTGGCTCGCCGCGCGTGCCCGTACCGCGGGAGACGGGATGCGGGTATTCCGGCGCGCGTATGAGCTCTATCGCGCCAACGGCGCAACACACGGAATGGACGAGACGGCACGCCGCCTGCTGCGTGAGTTTCCTGGCAACGCAACGATCAGGTCGATCGCGGTCTACGCTGCCGTTCGCGCGGGTCGTGAGAACGAGGCGCTCGAGATCGCATCCGGCGAGCTCGGAGACGCGGTGCCTGCTGTCTATGCGTGGGCGCTCCTCTCCAACAGGAAGACTGCCGTGGAGCATCCGGAGGACGAGCACGACGAGATGCTTCTCGCGCGGCTCGGGACGGCAAGCCCGGCGCGCGACTATGAACGGGCATGGCGCCTGACCGGGGACGAACGGTATGCGCTCAATGCCGTTCTGCTGCTCCTGCTCGATGACCCGGAGTACGCCCTTGAGCTTGCCCGCGCGGCGGGTCTGCGCCGGACCTGGCCGCTCCTCCTTGCCGATATACTCGCTGATCGCGGTCGGTTTGATGAGGCCGTCTCACTCCTGTCGGGACTCGGGTCTCCGGGGCCGGAGGTGCAGATGCGACTTGCGGACGCGCACTACCACTCGGGCAACGACGAGGAGGCGTATCGCATCTACGAGGCCCTCGTGGGCGACGGCACGGCAACGTCGCCGGCCGCACCGCCGCACGCGTTCATCAATCTGGCTCATCTGACGGCGGCCCGCGGCGGCCCTTCTGCCGGCGGTCGATCGCTCGAGCTGGTCACTCGCGCATCGGCGCTCTATCCGGACTCATGGGCCGTTGCCCGTGCATTTGCTCTCGCTCACCGCGCTGCCGGGATCGAGCCGCCTGGGCTCACCGCCTGGTTCGCTACCGGGTATGAGGCGCAGGCACGACTGCTCGCGCTCCAGCTCGAGCAGGACCCGGACCGGCGGGGGTACGAGGCGGATCTGTGGATACTGCTCGAGCGCTTTCCGAGTGACCATTCCTTCCGCTACGCGGCATGGTACCTGTTTACCCGCGAGCACCTCGTTGAGGTCGAACGCGTCCTGCGACGGGCGGCTTCGCTGCGCGACGATGGAGCTCCGCAGCCGGCATGGAGTCGGTTCTACCGTGGATTGCTCGCTGCCCGAGCCGATCTGTGGGTTGAGGCGGCCGGGCACTTCACGGCGAGCTTCATCATGTCGCCTGCGTGGGAGTCGGCGATGAATGCCGCGATCGCCCTGGCTCGATCCGGAGAGGGCGACGAGGCGCGGACACGACTCGAGAACGCGCTGCTGCTTGCGAGGCACGCCAAGGGGCGGCAGCGCGCTCAGGCCTTTCTCACCGCGGCACGTCTTGCTCCGACCACCGAGGAAGCCCGGCGATTGCTCGGCGAGGCTCTCGCGATCGATCCCGCCTCGCCCGACGCACTCCTGCTGCAGGCGCAGCTTGGCCTGCCGCCCCGCGGCCTGCTTGAAAACGCCGGGGCGAGATAGTAAGTTCCAGCGGACGAGTCGCCCGTGAAACTGAAGAACCCAAAGCAGATCCAGCTTATACGAGAGTCGGGAATCGTTCTCGCACGTACGCTCCGTCGTCTCGGTGAGATGGTCGAGCCCGGACTACCGCTGCTGGAGATCGACGCGCAGTGTCGCTCCTTGCTGCAGGCCTCCGGCGCACGACCTGCGTTTCTCGGCTACATGGGGTTTCCTGCGGCGCTGTGCGTATCGGTGAACGAGGAGGTCATCCACGGCATTCCTACACGCCGCATCCTGCGCGAGGGAGACATCGTGAGTCTCGACATCGGCGTTGATCTCGACGGGTACATCAGCGACGCGGCCGCAACGTTCGCCGTAGGACGGGTTTCGGGAGACGTCGAACGGCTGCTGCTCGCGACTCGCGAGGCGCTGGAGCGCGGCATTGCGGCGGCACACCCGGGTGGCCGGGTCCAGGATATCTCACGGGCGATCTACGACCACGTCACGGCCCGGGGCTACGGGGTTGTACGCCCGTACTGTGGGCACGGGGTCGGGTTCGCCGTGCATGAGGAGCCGCAGGTGCCCAACTACGTGTCTCGGGGGCCGAATCCGCGCCTGAAGCCGGGACTCGTCCTCGCAATAGAGCCCATGATCAACCTCGGTGGAGACGATGTGGAGGTACTCGACGACGACTGGACGGTCGTGACGGCCGACCGGTCGATCTCCGCACACTACGAACACACCATCGCTATACTCGACGACGGGGTTGAGATCCTGACTCGCGCCGAGGAATCAGTGGAGGTCTCATGATGCCATCGCGAAGGACATCCGGCGGGCTGTCGTTCTGGACCCTCGTCAGCATCGGCCTGTCGGCCGTGACGCTCGCGCTTCTGGCCGCCCTGATGCTCGGGGCGTGTTCGACAGGCGAGCCGCGGATCGTCCGCTCGGGCAACCAGACCCCTGCACCGGCTTCGACCGACGGTCTGCGCTCCCTGCAGAGCTCATTTCGCTCGATTGCCGAGACCACGCTGCCGAGTGTCGTTCGTATCGATGTCCGGGCTCGGTTCGCCGTCCCGGGCGGTCTGCCGTTCGAACAGTTCGGCGAGCCTGATGCGCAGGAACCGGGCCGACGCGAGTTCGAGTCCGAGGGGCTCGGTTCAGGAGTGGTGGTCAGTCGCGCAGGACAGACCCATTACGTTCTGACGAACGACCATGTCGTCGCGGACGCAGACGCGATAACCGTCGTCCTCGACGACGGGACCGAGCTCGACGCTGAGCTCGTGGGCCGCGACCGCAGGAAGGACCTTGCGATGGTCTCATTCCGCAGTCAGCGTCCGGTCCCCGTTGCCCGGCTCGGCGACTCGGATTCGCTCCGGGTTGGCGACTGGGTTGTCGCGATCGGCAGTCCGTTCGGGTACCGGAACACGGTCACTGCGGGCATCGTGAGCGCAGTCGGACGTTCCGGCTCGATGATCGGAAATATCAGCGACTTCATCCAGACCGACGCTTCCATTAACCGGGGCAACTCCGGCGGGGCGCTCGTGAATCTCGATGGTGAGGTGGTAGGGATCAACACGTGGATCACCAGCGCAACGGGAGTGAGCGCAGGGCTCGGGTTTGCGATACCCATCAACAACACGATCCGTACGATCGAGTCGCTCATTCGCGGAGCCGAGGTTCGCTATGGTTGGCTCGGCGTTTCGATTCAGTCGGTTGATCGGCGGCAGGTCGAATCGATGCGGCTGCCGGGCCGTCACGGCGCGCTGATCGACAGCGTGTTCTCCGGATCCCCGGCCGAGGGAGATCTCTACCCCGGCGATTTCGTCACAGCGATCGACGGCGTGGCGTTGCACGACTCCGATCAGCTCATACTGATGGTTGGCGAGCTGCCTGTTGGTGCCGAGCCGCTGCTCACCCTGATCCGGCAGGGGGAAGAGGTGGAGGTGCGGGTTTCCATTGCCGAGCGACGGTCCGAGGCCTCGATCCGCCAACAGAGCCGTGCTCTCTGGCCCGGTATGAGCGTGTACCCGATTACGCCCGATCTTGCGGCCCGACTGACGCTTCCCGACGACGCCGGCGTGGTTGTATCGCGGGTCGACCAGGGCACGCCGGCGGATCTCGGCGGGCTGGTCGCCTACGACCTGATCCGGTCCATCAATGGAGACCGAATCGAATCGCCTCTGGACTACTACGCGAAAATGTCCGAAGATACTCGGACCTGGGAGATCGTCGTGCTTCGAGACGGCGACGAACGACAACTGACGGTGGTGCGATAATGCCGAAAGAGTTTCTCGAACCGACGATCGTCCGCGACAACGCGGTGAAACTGGCCCGCAGAATCCACGGCGACAGCTTCGTGCCTGACGTCATCTACGTGAGTCTGCGCGGCGGGGCCTATCTGGGAAATGTGCTCAGCGAGTACTTCAAGGTCGTGCGTCGAGGGCAGCGACCAGTCTTCTACGCTGCCGTAGTGGCGAGGTCGTACACCGATATCCACACGAGCGAGCGGGTCATGGTCGACGGATGGACCTATAGCCCCGAGTACCTGCGCAGCGGCGACCGCATCCTGCTCGTCGACGACATCTACGACTCAGGCCACACCGTGAACCATCTCGTGGAGATCTTTCTCGAGAAGGGTATCCCCCGGGATGACATCAAGGTGGCAGTCCACGATTACAAGATCCGGACATTCTCACCCGAGAAACTGCCGATTCAGCCCGACTACTGGTGCCGGAAGCACGTCGTCGAACGCCCGGAGGACGACACGTGGATCCACTACCTGAGCCACGAGCTCGTCGGGCTGAACGCCGATGAAGTGGGCGCAAACTATCCCGATCCCGACACCGCTGATGCGATCAGGAGCATCCTGCGCGAATAGCAGCACCGGTGATGCTCCGGCCGGTCACTCGCGTACCCACTGCTTCGGCCCCGAATCGGACGAGAGGGTTCTCCAAAGGCCCTTCTGCGCGGTTCCCATGAAGAGCAGGTGGCCGTCCCACTCCTCCATTCCGTCGGCGGTCTCGACCGGAAAGCCGGTGACCCTATCCGGATCGACGAAGATCACCTCGATCGCCGCGGACGGGAGGTTGCTTCCCTGGTAGTTCGACCCGGGGACGTCGGGCGACGAGACTTCAGTGGTCGCGTCCACCTCACCGGCGACCCCCACGTTGCGGTACCCGTGCCCGCGGGTTCCCGCGATGATGATCGTCTGCGGCCCCTTCGGTACGGCTGCGAGGGCACTGAACCAGATGGGGTCTTCGTTGGTCGCGCTGACCGGGTTGACCTCGCCTCTCTGCCAGCTCGTGCCAAAGTCGTCGCTCGTGTAGAGGCGTCCGGCGCTGTCGGCGAGCCAGAGCAGATCGCCGGTCTCGTCGTAGAGGACCGCGGTGAAGATCGCGTCGGCGTCCCTGGCAGGAGCGGCGTCGACGGCAGGAGAGGCGTCGACCGGCGCGATATCCTCGTCGAGCCCGCCCGAGTGGCGCATGACGCCCGTTGTGCTGACGTAGGCGACGTCGGTGCCGTTCGTCGCGACACCGATCCACCGAGCATTGTCGAGCGTGGTGCCGGGCAGAGGAACGAAGGTCTCTCCGTCGCTCGAGGCGTAGAGGCGGTGATGTGCCGGGGTGTCGGTCGTCGCGGCGGAGGCGATCAGCCACTCGGTGCCGTCGTTGAGCGCGAATATCTCGTCGATCCTGCGGATTCCCGTCGGGAGATCCCAGATCTCTTCCGGAGCGGTGGCAGGCGCGGCGGGGTCGATCGCGTAGACCGCGGAGCGGGCCGCATCCGGGCTCACGAACACGGCATAGATCCGCTGTCCGGCGCCCACGTCGGCGGCGACGAGCGACATGGTGCGGTACGGCTGCCCATCGACCGAAGGGGCCGGGGTGGCTTCCCATTCGGGTCTTTCACCCGTAGCAGGGTCGTCCTGGTCGCGATAGGAGAGCGCGCCGGTCGCGGCGAAGTAGGTCGTTCCCGCCTTGGCAAACGCACCGACCGTGAGCTCCTTGCCCAGGTTCCGGTCAAAAGGGATTCGGCGCTCGCGCTGGATGCTCGCGAACAGACCGTACGGGTGCCGGGTGCAGGCGCCAATAGCGGCGGCGAGTGCCACGACGAGAAGCAGGAGCGTGTATTTGACGTTCTTGTGCATGAACTGTCTCCTAGAACCGGTAGAGCGCTGAGAGCGAGAGCTCGAGGAAGTTCCCAATCCGCGATTCGTCGGGACCGGCTACGCTTCCCTGGCTGTAGATCTGCGGGATAATCCAGTATCGCAGATTCGCGCCGAATGCCCACTGCGAGCTGTAGTTCCAGTACATCGCCGCGCCCGGACGGATGAACGGATCGAGTTTCAGGTCTTCCTCCAACCGCGCGAAACTCATCCCCAGACCCAGCTTCACCGGGAACTCGAACGGGAAGGCCTGGAACAGGTAGCTCGACTCGAACGTGATCGGCACGAGGAAGAGCGGGCGGCGGTTGGGTGTGAAGGAGAAGCTCCCTCCGACCTCCACTCCGAGCTTGATCTCGTTGGTGAGGTGGCTTCCCCACGCGATCGACCCTGCGGCACCGGGCGTCAGATTCGGGCCCGTTATCCCGTCAGGCCCTCCGGTGATGAACAGCGGGGCGAACAGACCCAGGTTGATCGCGAGCGTCTGATCGCCGAGCGAATATGTTGGAACGAAGATGTCCTCGTCTTCAGGTGCCTGCGCAAAGGCCGTAGAGGCGAGCAGGATCAGCACCGGTCCAAGGACTCGCCTGAAGTAGATATGTCTCATTACCAGCCAAAGGTAGCACGACGGGGGGCCACAGATCAACTTCGCCCGGGATCCGTCACGCGTGGCGGCCCCTGTGCTCGTGACACTCGGCGGCAATCGTGGTACAAGGCTCGTATGAATCGAGTGCGACGGATAGACGACCGCACGCCGGTACGACGCGTGCTGATCAGTGTTTCGGACAAGAGCGAGCTCGAGACGCTCGTGCCCGGTCTGATGGCCGTGGAGGGGCTGGTCGTCTACTCGACCGGCGGCACCTATACGCGCATCCGGGAGATCCTCGGCGACGGCGCACCGGGGCGCCTGAAACAGGTCAGCGAGTACACAGGACAGCCGGAGATGCAGGGCGGCCTCGTCAAAACGCTCGACTACCGAATCTACCTGGGGATCCTCAGTGAGCCGCACAACGAGGCGCACGAGCAGGACCGCCTGCGTCTCGAGGCGGACCTCATAGACATGGTCGTGGTCAACCTCTATCCGTTTCGCAGCGTCTCCTCGCGCTCCGACGCCGATGCCGAGGACGCCCGGGGCAACATCGACATAGGCGGGCCATGCATGCTCAGGGCGGCGGCCAAGAACTACCTGCGGGTCGCCGCGGTATGCGATCCCGGCGACTACTCGAGCCTGATCGATGAGCTCGAGGAGAACGACGGGGCGACCGTCCTCGAGACACGGTTTCGCCTCGCACAGAAGGCGTTCGGACATACGGCCCGGTATGATCGGGCGATCGCGGAGTACCTGTGCGACCGTTCGCCGGACGAGGCGTTCGATCCATACGAGGTCGTCCGATGAGCGGCCGTGACGTCTACCGCACCATGAACCCCGACCGGTTTCCCGAGCGCATGGAGGTTACCTTTGCCGACGAGTCGGGCCGCCAGACGCTCTACTATGAGAAGGCGACATGGACGATCGACGGCGAGGAGCAGGGGTTACGGTACGGAGAAAACCCGGAGCAACAGGCGTCGCTGTACAGACTGGTGAACGGCAATCTCGTGCTCGGCGAGACGGAGACGATCGCTCCCGGCCGGTATCTCGCGAGCGATGTCGAGCTGCTGCAGAGCGGCAAGCATCCGGGCAAGATCAATATCACCGACGTCGACAGTGCGCTCAATATCCTGCGGTACCTTGGAGACACTCCGGCGACCGTCATCGTGAAGCACAACAATCCGTGTGGCGTGGCCCTGGGAGCATCGCTCGACGAGAGCTACCGCAGAGCCTACTACGCAGACCGCGTCGCTGCGTTCGGAGGGGCGGTAGCCGTGAACCGCGAGCTCGATCTGGAGACGGCGCAGCAGATCGCAGACTCGTACTCGGAAGTCGTCGTTGCGCCGGAGTTCTCGCCCGGTGCGGTCGAGTTGCTCGCGTCGCGCAGGAATCTGCGCATCATGCGAGTTCGGAACATCGAACGGCTTCGGGAGTACTGCGGACAACGAGTGGTGGAGTTCTCCAGTCTGATCGACGGCGGCCTCATCGTGCAGTGGTCGCAGGTGCCGGAAATCAGAGCACCGGAGGACTTCACTCCGGCCCGTACCGAACGCAAGGGGCAGACCTATGAGATCAGCCGCAGACCGACGAAGGACGAGCTCGCGGACATGTACTTCGGATGGATGGTCGAGTTCGGCGTGACCAGCAACTCGGTCATCTATGTGAAGGACGGGGTCACCGTCGGCATCGGGACCGGCGAACAGGACCGGGTGGGCGTGGCGGAGATCGCCCGGGACAAGGCGTACCGCAAGCACGCCGACCGGCTCGCCTGGGAACGTCGATCGGTCGCGTACCACGACATCGCGGCGAGTGGCGAGGGACGGGAGATCTGGGAACAGACCGTTGCCGAACGCGGCGGTCTGCCCGGCAGTTCCATGATATCCGACGCCTTCTTTCCGTTTCGCGACGGGGTTGACGTCGGCATTCGGGAGGGGATCACGTCCGTCGTGCAGCCGGGCGGGAGTCTGCGCGACTACGAGGTGATCGAAGCGTGCAACGACCGGAACGTCACGATGGTGTTCACCGGTCAACGGTCGTTTCGGCATTGAGACCGTACCAGGCGGGAGATGGAGAGAGGCTACCGATGAGTGACAGAAGAGAGATAGTCCCTACGAGTACGCTCGTCAGACAGGGAACAGCGGGTATTGGAGGACTAGTTGGAGGCGCGGCGCTCCTTATCCTCGGTTCGCTCGGTGGACCCTGGGCCTTCATCGTGGGAGGCATCGTCACGGTCGCCGGCGTGGTCGTCGGCGCTTCGAGCAGAGAGGATCGCCTCGCCGGGGGGATCGTCGCGGGAGCAGGGGTCCTGACGATCCTCAGCGGCGTCGGGCTGGGGATCGGAGGAGCGCTGCTTACCCTTGGCGGCATCGGCCTGCTCGCGGTTGGTGGAATCGGGCTGTTCAAGTTCCTCCGGGGACTGCGGAGTCGCAGATAGCGCTGCGATTCATATGCGCGACCGGTTGCGCCGACACTAGACACGTGGAAACAGTTCCTTCCATCATCCGGACGTGGCGCGGCCGGCGGCATGACGAGCGCTCGCAGCCGAGTGCGCGTCACACGGTTCCGCTGGTGTTCTGCCTGTGTGTCATGATCCTTCTGCCGGACCACCTCGCGGCCGGAAGCGATGCGCAGGACGCGGGCGTTGGAGAGGCGATCGACTGGCTCGCGGCGAATCCGTCCCATGACGAGTTTCGCGACCGACTCTCGCGGGTACTCGAACGTGCCGCTGATGTTGCCTCGTTGGAACGCGTCGCGCGCGAGGTTGTTCCGCTGATCGACGATCGTGGGCTTCTCGCCGACACCGCGGCGCGGCTTGGACGATTCGCAATGACGATCCGTGCCTACGATCTGGCCGACGAGCTGTTCGAGTCCGCCTACATCGCCTCCGGCGGTACCGACCTCACGAGCCTCTATGCACAGGCGCAGGCACTGCTCCAGATCGGTCGCATCGCTGCATCAGAGCAACGCGCGCGAACCGTCGTCGCCGAGGCCCGCGACTATGAGATCAAACGCCGCGCGTACGCCTTGGTGGCTCGTACGATGCATCTGCGCGGGAGGCACGAGGACGCGGCCCGTCTGCTCGAAACGTTGGCCGCGCTCGACGATCCTGACTACGTAGAGCCGGACACGCTCCTTCTGCAGAGCGCAGTGCTCGTATCGCTCAACCAGTCAGGACTCGAACCGTTGCAGCAGCTCAAACGGCTGCACCCGCAGAGCCTCGCCATGCACATCGTCACCGGTCGTCTCGTGGAAGAGGCCTCCCTTCCGGCGACCCTGCTCACCGGCCCGCGACACGCCTCGACCCTCGAGTCGGACCACGCTGAGGCCGCTGCCGGCCAGGCCCGAACGGATGGCATCGGCGACGACAGGTCGCAGGCTCCACGCGTGAGCGCGATCCAGGTCGGATCGTTCTCCGACCACGACAACGCGGATCACCTCGCGTCCGATCTGCGGGAGGCAGGGTTCGACGCGTACATTGAGACCGTGCACCGTGACGGGAGGTCGCTCGAGCTCGTGCTCGTTCCGGTGCCCGGAGGCAGCGCAGAGGATGTGGCGCTCGTGTTCTCTGCGCTCGAAGGGGCCGGCTACCGTGGATTCCCCATCTACTGATCGTCTTCGAGTGTCGTGATCTGCTCGAGCACGAGCTCCGCCTGACCCGTTTCGAAGAAGCCCGCGATCCCGAGCTCGCCCGGCTCGAGGCGCAACCGGCGGATCAGGCGATCGTCAGACCGGCTTTCGCTGAAGGTCATCCGGTACGTCTGCTGGTCTACCGGCAGGCGGTTCTCGTCGATGTGCTTCAGCGACAACACAAGGTCATCACCCATCGTGAACAATGCGTAGCCACCCACCGAACGCTGATTGCGGTGGCGATAAGTAAACTCAGGGTTACTGAAGACGATCTCGGCCCCATTGTCGGCACGGTAGAGCCCGCTGAGCTCAATGCTCGAGAGTCGCACGCGCGCCTCGGAGCGAAGGACGGCCGTCTGCAGCGCACCGGTCAGACGCTCGTATGTGCCGTCGAGACCGTCGGTTCCCTGGATCGAGATCGTGATGCGGTTGAGGTCTCCGACCGTGACGCTTACGAGTCGTCTGACGGTGCGAATCGCCTGATTCGTGACGAACAGTGATGCTCCGCGGCCGTAGACGGTCTTGGTGGAGCTGGTCCACCGGTACGCCTGCTGCAGATGCCCGCTGTGGAAGACGATCGACCGGTCGCGAGGATCAAAGAACGCCAGTCGCGTGAGATCCGCATCGGAGGAACGGAACCACGGGCCCGCGAGAAACTGCTCGAAATCCGATTCAGTCCCGGCGAAGAGGTCGCGCAGCCGGCCGTCTGCGATCTCCTCTCCGGAGAGAGACTCGACCCTGCCCACCACGTAGCGGCGCGCCGTGAAGTCCCAGTAGTAGGTTGTCTTGGTCGTGTCAAAGGGATTCTCCGACTCGCGGTCGCGCCGTTCGGCGACGATCGGATAGCTCGGAGCGTTGATCGACTCCATCGCCTCGAAGGTCTCCGCTCGCGGCACCTTCTCCACCTCGATCGTTACGTCGGCGGTGATCGAGAGAATCGGCGCATAGGAGAGCCCGAGCCCGAGCATGTCACTCGTGCGACGAAAGACGTCAAGGGTCTGCTCTCCATCGTTGTTGATTCCAAACGCAACGATCTCCTGTTCGTGATCACCGACGAGATCGTCGACATAGACTGAGAAGCTGCGCACGCTCGTGGCCGCGGTCACCCCTTCCCATGCCCGGATCCAGCTGCTGCGGATCGGGTCATACGCGACGACAAGCAGCCGGATGAGATCGTCCGGGTCGTCCCGCCGCTTGAAGACGATGATCTGCTCCTCTGTCTCGTCCATGTCCAGCGAGACGTTCACCGCCTGAGAGGGAATGTACTCTGCCGGCAGCCGGACCTTCAGTTCGGGTCCGACGCTCTCCGAGCGATCAGCCGGGTCGGCATCTGTCTCGGAGGCAAGCACGATCCCGCCGCCGCCTCGCGGTGTGACCACTCGGCCGACCTCGTTCAGCTGAGCCGGTTCCGGATTGGTGTCGCACGAAACCGAGAACCAGAGAACCAATGACAGAGTCAGAAGGACGCGCGCTCGCATGTCGGTAGTATCACAAATCGCTGCAGTAATGAACAGTCGCTTTGACAAGCGATGCGGCTTCTGTCACAATGCCGCATGGAGACTCGTTCCGTATTCCGCAACCTCTCGCCGCTCGATCACCGGTATTACGACGCGAACGCGGAGGCATTCACTGAGCTGGCCGACTACCTGTCCGAAGACGCCGCCGTCCGCTACTGCACCCGCGTCGAGGCCGCCCTGCTGCGGCGACATCTCGAGGAAAGAGGGCTGCTGACCACGTCGATCGCTGCGACGGTGGACGGGCTCGAGTCCGCTGTGAGCTCCGACGACGTGTACGAGGAAGAACGCATCACGCGCCACAATGTCCGTGCCCTCGTGCGGGTCATCAAACGACACCTTCCGCCGCAGGCGGCGTCGCTGGTGCACGTGGGTGCCACGTCGGTGGACATCCTCGATACGGCAAACGCGCTTCGCTACCGGGACGCGGTGCGCTGCGTGATCCTTCCTCGCCTGCTCCGCCTCGAGCGCCTGCTGATCAATCTCGCCTCGCAGCACGCGGCGACTCTGCAGGTCGGCCGCACGCACGGACAGCACGGCGTGCCGATTACGTTCGGGTTCGCGATCGCGGAGTATGTGTCACGGCTCGGCAAGAGCATTGAGGAGATCTCGCGGCGCTCGCTCGAAACGCGCGGCAAGCTCGCCGGAGCCGTCGGTGCCTACAACAGCCTTTCGTTGCTCGTTCGTGATCCTCTCGCCTTTGAGGCCTCAACGCTCGAGACGCTCGGACTCATGCCGAGCGATCATTCGACCCAGATGGTCGAGCCCGAGTACCTGCTGCGGCTGCTGCTCGAGCTCAACGTGGCCTTCGGAATCATCGCGAACCTCGCCGACGACCTGCGGAACCTGCAGCGGACGGAGATCGACGAGATCCGGGAGTTGTTCACGAGCGATCAGGTCGGGTCGTCGACGATGCCGCAGAAGCGCAATCCCTGGAACTCCGAGCATGTGAAGAGCCTCTGGAAGGCGTTCGCCCCCCGCGTGACAACGTTCTTTCTCGACCAGATCTCCGAGCACCAGCG
The DNA here is from genome assembly GCA_007127335.1 of Spirochaetales bacterium. Lineage (GTDB taxonomy): Bacteria > Spirochaetota > Spirochaetia > DSM-27196 > SLST01 > SLST01. The sequence continues at coordinate 51,630 of SKZO01000038.1, forward strand.
GGACCTGACCAACTCGGCCTCCGGCCGATTCGTCGTCGACTACTTCGCCGGAATGCTCGCCGCGCTCGAGCGGATGAACACCGTAGTGGAGACGCTTCACGTGGACGGACAGCGGATGCGCGAGAACCTGCATCTGACCGGTGACCTCGTACTCGCGGAGGCCGCGTATACACTGCTCGCGACGGCAGGTCGCGCGGATGCACACGAGGACCTGCGAACCGCGACGATCGAGGCGCAGGAGTCGGCGAGTTCTCTCGCAACCGTTCTTCGGCGACGTGCTGAGCTGTGGAACGAGCTCGACGCGGCGCTTCGTCGCGTCGGCGCAGACCCGCAGCGCTTCTTTGAGGATCCCGGATCGTATACCGGCTGTGCTTCCGAGCGTGCCCGCTCACTTGCCGCAGAATATGCCGATCGCATGAACAAGGTGGAGGAGGACCTGAAACGATGAAGATCGAGGAAACACTGAGTTACGACGATGTGCTGCTCCTGCCGGCCTACGCGGACATCATGCCCGGAGAGACCGATGTGCGGACCAGGCTCGTCGGGAATATCAGGCTGAACCTGCCGATCGTCTCGGCGGCAATGGATACCGTGACCGAAGCACGGCTCGCGATCTCGCTCGCGCTCGAAGGCGGGGTAGGGGTTATCCACAGGAACATGCGTGCCGTGGATCAGGCCGATGAAGTCGCCGCGGTCAAACGCTTTCTCAATCTCGTGATCGAGAACCCGGTGACCGTCAGGCCGAGTCAGACGATCGAAGAGGTCGCGGCGATCATGCAGCGTGACCGGATCAGCGGACTGCCGGTCGTCGAGGGGGACCGGCTCGTAGGCATCATCACGAGCAGGGATATGCGATTCTGTGCCGATTACTCGCTCAAGGTCAGCGATGTCATGACCCCTGATCCCGTCGTGACCGTGGGGACTCCCGACTACGCGAGCGCGCAGGAGAAGTTCAATGCTCACAAGATCGAAAAACTTCCGGTCGTTGATGCAGACGGACACCTGATCGGTCTGATCACCGTCAAGGACATAGAGAAACACAACTCCTACCCTTCCGCTGCGCTCGACGACCATGGGCGACTCCTCGTTGGGGCGGCCGTCGGTACGACGGATCTCGACGAGCGGATGACCGCGCTCGTCAACGCCAGAGTCGATTTCGTTGTCATCGACACGGCACACGGCGACTCCAAGGGCGTCGTCGATGCGATCAGACACATCAAGCGCACGTACCCGGTTCCGGTCGTCGGCGGCAACGTCGCCACGCGCGAGGGAACGAAGCGGCTGATCGACGCGGGCGCCGACGCGATCAAGGTAGGGGTTGGACCCGGGTCGATCTGCACGACTCGGGTTGTCGCGGGAATCGGGGTTCCCCAGTTCTCGGCCGTTGCCTGGGCTGCCGAAGAGGCGGCGGCCGCCGACGTCCCGGTCATCGCCGATGGCGGGATCAAGTTCTCCGGTGACATCACCAAGGCGATCGCGGCCGGCGCGAGTACGGTCATGATCGGTAATCTGTTCGCGGGGCTGAAGGAATCGCCGGGACGGGAGATCATCTACGAGGGGCGGATCTTCAAATCGTACCGGGGCATGGGGTCACTCGGGGCGATCAAGGCCGGCAGCGGTGACCGTTACCGGATCTCGGACAACGAAGAGCCGGTTCCGGAGGGCGTCGAAGGACGCGTACCGTACAAGGGCGAGCTTCGGCCCTTCGTCCATCAGCTCGTCACCGGTCTGCGCAAGGGAATGGGGTACTGCGGATGCCGCACGGTTGCCGATTTGCGGGCCTACCGGAATTTCGTTAAGATATCGCCGGCCGGCCTGAAGGAGAGCCATGTCCACGACGTGTCGATCACGCAGGAGCCGCCCAACTATTCGCGGTAGGAAGTGTCATGAAGATAGTCGTAATCGGCGCCCAGTGGGGTGACGAAGGGAAGGGCAAGATCGTCGATTACCTCTCCGAAGAGGCTCGGGTCGTCGTGCGCTACTCCGGCGGGGCGAATGCCGGGCATACGATCGTCCAGGGCGGAGAGACGTACAAGCTGCATCTTGTCCCGTCGGGTATCCTGTCGGAGAGGACGGTTGTCGTGCTCGGCACGGGCATGGTCATCGATCCGGGCGCGTTGTTCGAAGAGCTCGACACGCTCACGAGCCAGGGCGTAGACTGGGAGGGGCGCGTGCTCGTCTCGGACCGGGCGCATCTCGTGCTCCCGGGCTACCGGGAGATGGACCGGGTGAAGGACGCCGAACGCGTCCAGCCGCTTGGAACAACCGGCCGCGGAATAGGCGTTGCATACGCGATGAAGGCGTCCCGCGACGGGATACGCGTAGCGGATGCCGAGGAACCCGCCGTACGCGAGCGGCTCGACGCACAGTCGCGCGCCTATCTCGAACAGCACATGGAGCGTCTGCGGCCGATGGTGGTTGATCTCGTCGACTTCATGGCGCACACCTCCCCTGATGATCGGGTGCTCTACGAAGGCGCGCAGGGTGCGCTGCTCGATCTCGATCAGGGCACCTATCCGTACGTCTCCTCGGGATACTCTGCGGCCGCCGGCGCGAGTCTGGGGGGTGGAATCGGGCCCCGTCAGATCGACCGCATCATCGGTGTCTTCAAGGCCTATTCCACGAGGGTCGGCAACGGGCCGTTTCCAAGCGAGTTCCGGTCAGCCGACGATTCGGGTCTGGAAGACCTCGTGCGTGAGGTCGGACGCGAGTACGGGGTGACCACCGGTCGCCCGCGGCGGTGCGGGTACCTCGATCTCGTCGCGCTGAAGTACATTGTTCGGGCAAATGGGATCGACGGGCTTGCGCTCACGCACCTCGACGTGTACGACACCCTCGACGACATCAAGGTCTGCATCGCCTATGAGACCGACGATGGTGTGGTCGACGTCTTTCCGTCCTCCGCCTATCTGCTCGAGAGGTGCCGACCGGTAACCAAGACGCTCCCCGGGTGGCGTGAAAGGATCGGGCGGGTCCGGCAGTACGACGAGCTGCCCCGGGCAGCACGCGAGTACGTGCGGTTCATCGAGGAGTACGTTGGCTGCCCGGTCGACCTCGTCGGCGTGGGGTACGAGCGTGACCAGACGATCACCAGGGTGGACCCGTGGACGCGATCGTAGTACTCGACTTCGGGGGGCAGACGGCCCAGTTGATCGGTCGGCGGATACGTGAGCTCGGCGTGTACAGCGAGATCCTGCCGGGAACGACTCCGGCGGCGCTCCTCGCCGACCTTCCGGGGCTGACGGTCAGGGGAATCGTGCTCTCCGGATCCCCGGCGAGCGTGCACGACGCGGATGCACCCGTGCCGGATCCTGCGCTCTTTGATCTGCCGACGCCTGTACTCGGGATTTGCTACGGCCTGCAGCGTATGGTTTCCCAGCGCGGGGGCAGGGTCGAACGCTCGACGTCACGGGAGTACGGGCGGGCGAGGCTCCGGTATACCGGTGACCATCCGCTCTTCCGTGGTGTTCCGGAGGGTTTCACGAGCTGGATGAGCCATGGCGACCACGTCGTGGCGGTTCCGGAAGGCGTTCGCGTCGTCGCCGAGAGCGAGCACGGGATTCCTGCGGCAATCGAGTTCTCTGCCACACAGATCGGCATCCAGTTTCATCCCGAGGTGACCCACTGCGAGCACGGGAACCGGATCCTCGAGAACTTCGTCGTGGGGATGGCCGGCTGTGCGACCGACTGGTCGCTCGAAGACTACGCCGATGCGGCAGCCGCAGAGATACGGAAAAGCGTCGGCACTTCGCCGGTCCTGCTCCTGATCTCCGGCGGGGTCGACTCGACCGTCGTCGCCGCGATCCTGCTGCGGGCGCTCGATCCGTCGCAGGTCTATCTCATGTACGTGAACACCGGGCTCATGCGCAAGGGCGAGACCGACGAGGTCGGCGCGTCGTTGAAACGCCTCGGGGCCCGACACCTTGATCTGATCGATGCGGAGGAGGAGTTCCTCTCCGCGCTCGAAGGCGTGGACGACCCTGAGAAGAAGCGCGAGATCATCGGCGACCTCTTCATCCGGGTGCAGAGCCGCGAGATCGCAGAACGCATTCCCGGTGATTACTCCCTCGCCCAGGGGACGATCTACCCGGACATCATCGAGTCCGGCGGGGGCGTGGGCACCTACGCGCACGTGATCAAGAGTCATCACAACGTGCGAAGCCCCCTCGTCGCGGCGAAGCGCGAGCAGGGCAAGCTCATCGAGCCGCTCTCGAGGCTCTACAAGGACGAGGTGAGGAGGCTCGGCATCATCCTCGGCGTCTCACGCGACGTGATCGCCCGGCATCCCTTCCCGGGTCCGGGACTCGCCGTGCGGATCCTCGGCGCGGTCACGCCTGAGAAGTGCCGGATCCTGCGTGAGGCCGACGCGCTCTACATCGCCGAGCTCCGCGACCGTGGTCTGTACGACAAGATATGGCAGGCGTTCTGCGTGCTCCTGCCGCTGCGCTCGGTGGGTGTCACCGGCGACACGCGCCACTACGGCTACGTCCTCGCCCTGCGTGCGGTGAACTCCACCGACGCGATGACCGCGGACGTCTTCCCCTTCGCTCCGGATGACCTGCTCGCGATCAGCGCGCGTATCACCAACCGCATTCCCGAGATCGGCCGAGTCGTCTACGACGTGTCGAGCAAGCCCCCCGCGACGATTGAGTGGGAATGAAGCAAGGGGTCCCGTGCCCCCCCTTGCTTCCGCAGAACCTGCGGTTCTGCAATGA
>SKZO01000072.1 GCA_007127335.1 Spirochaetales bacterium
GGAGCGCTCGACATCGAGCGGGTCGTATCGAAGATCGCCAATGTGCCGGAGCGAAGCGTATCGGTCAGCGAGAAGGATCGTCTGAAGGAGCTCGAGCCGGCGCTTCGCCGCGTGATTTTTGGCCAGGACGCGGCGATCGACTCAGTCGTTCAGGCCGTCAAGAGAAGTCGCGCGGGCTTTCGGGGCGCGGACAAGCCGGTCGCCTCGTTCCTCTTCGTCGGTCCGACCGGAGTCGGCAAGACTGAGCTGGCCCGACAGCTCGCGCAGACGCTGGGAATCGCGATGCACCGGTTTGACATGAGCGAGTACCAGGAGCGGTACGCGGTGTCACGGCTGATTGGTGCGCCGCCTGGATACGTGGGATACGATGACGGGGCACAGCTCGTGGACGTGGTGCGCAAGACCCCGCATGCCGTGCTCCTGCTCGACGAAGTCGAAAAGGCGCATCCTGAAGTCTTCAACGTGCTGCTGCAGGTCATGGACTACGCCACGCTCACGGACAACCAGGGCCGCAAGGCGGATTTCCGCAACGTCATCCTCATCATGACGTCGAACGCCGGTGCCCGCGAGATCGGCAAGCCGATGATCGGCTTCGGCGGGACACGGGTCACGAGTGAAGCCGTGGATGAGGCCGTGGAACGGTTCTTCGCGCCCGAGTTCCGCAATCGACTCGACAAGGTCGTCCAGTTCAACAAGCTTGGTGACCGGACGATCGAGAGTATCGTGCGAAAGGAGATCGCCGAGTTCGGGCTGCAGCTCCAGGAGAAGAACATCACCCTCGAGGTCACCGACCGGTGCATAGCCTGGCTTGCCGAACACGGATTCTCCGAGGAGTTCGGCGCGCGCAACATTGCCCGGCTCGTCGAGGAGAAGATCAAGGGCTACTTCGTGGACGCCGTGCTCTTTGGCGATCTCCAGGACGGGGGACACGCAACCGCGGACATCCTCGCAGATGAGGTTATCATCACCCCCGGGAGTCCAATGCACGAGAGCGCGGATACTCCCGAATCACCCCGGGCCGAGGCGGAGGAAGAATCGTAGCGTCGTCGTTTCCCTGGCTGTCCGCCCAAGAGCACTTCGAGTTTCCCGGTCCGGATACCGCCGGCGCTGAAGGTCTGATCGCCTCAGGCGGGAACCTCTCACCGGGCATGCTCCTGTCCGCCTACAGACAGGGCATTTTCCCCTGGTTCAGCGAAGGAGATCCGGTGCTCTGGTGGTCGCCCGACCCCAGGTTCGTGATTGAACCGGGAGAGGTTCACGTATCACGGTCCATGGCGCGCGTGCTGCGCAAGGGTACCTTTCAACTGACACTCGATCGTGATTTCGAGGGGGTCATCGAGCGGTGCGCCTCGACGGCGCGTCCCGGACAGCCGGGAACGTGGATTACCCGTGACATGCAGCAGGCGTACCGCCGCCTCCATCGGCTGGGGTACGCCCACAGCTGTGAAGCGTGGCGGGAGGGAGAGTTGGTGGGCGGTGTCTACGGCGTCGCACTCGGACGAATCTTCTTTGGAGAGAGCATGTTCAGCCATGTGTCCAACGCGTCCAAGGCTGCGTTGATCGGACTGTGCCGATTCCTCGATCGTCACGCCTATCATCTCTTTGATGCACAGCTGTACACGCCGCACGTCGAACGCATGGGCGGACACCCGCTCGATCGCGCGGACTTTCTGCGGCGGCTGCGGCGGGCGCTCGGTGACCCAACGATGCGCGGGGACTGGTCGCTGCTGCCGTTTCCGGAACACCAGACCGAGCGGGTCAGTACCGGAAACCACTGTCCCCAATGAACTCACGTACGATCGAGTAGTCGGGCACCAGCTTGTCCGGAATGTTCGTAAAGTTGTCGAGGAAGCCGAGCATACGCATTGCCTCGTCGTAGACATCGTGGAACGGTTTCACGTGCCGGAGAATCGGCTCAGCGTGTTTTCTGAGTACGCCGAGCTCGAAGTCGAGGGCCGAGTTGAAGGCGGTATCCGCGTTGTCCTGGTACGGGAAGATATTGCTCCGCTCTCCTCGCCTGACCGACGGCCACATGGTCAGCGTGTCGAGTGCCGAGTGCCCGCGAAACTGATAGTCACGCACCAGGCGCCGGACGAGCCGGTTGTCGGTGGTCGAGATCCGGTTGTGGTCGTCCAGGTTGAGCTGGGTCAGCGCCGAGATGTAGATCTTGTACTTGGCGTGCCGGTCGATGCGTGGTGTCAGCTCATCGTTCAGACAGTGAATCCCTTCGATGAGCAGGATGTCCCGGCTCTCGAGTTTGATCGTCGCCCCGGTGAAGCCGCGGGCCCCCGTGCGAAAATCGAACTTCGGCAGCTGCACCGGTTCACCGGCGAACAGCTGCACCAGGTGATCGTTCAGCAGCTCGACGTCGATCGCGCGAATGCTCTCGAAGTCATAGTTGCCGTCCTCATCCCGCGGGGTCTCTTCGCGGCTCACAAAATAGTCGTCAACCGAGACCAGCCTCGGCTCGAGCCCCTGGGCGTGAAGCTGGATTGCCAAACGTTTGGTAAATGTCGTCTTGCCCGAGCTCGATGGTCCGGCGATGAGCACGATGCGTGCGCTCTCCCTGCGTGATTCGATAGCCGCGGCGATGTCGGCGATCTTCTTCTCCTGAAGTGCTTCGTTGACCCGGATGAACTGGCTGATCGAGCCGTCAACCACCTTCTGGTTGAGCCGGCCAACAGAGGTCACGCCAAGGATGCGTCCCCAGTTCTTGTACTCCTGGTAGATCGCGAACAGCTGAGGGCTGTGCCGGTACTCGTTCATCGTCGTCGGACGTCGGCGTGGCGGGAACCTGAGCACGAATCCCGGCTCGAGGGCGGTCAGGTCGAAGTGCTCCAGAATCCCGGCGTGGGGAACGAGCGGGCCGTGCGAGAGGTCGAGGAAGTCACCGCACTGATGGACGGTGACCCGAGACTCGTTGCGATGGTCGAGCAATGCAGCGGTTTCGCTCATTCCACGCTCGACGAACGAATCAAACGCGTCGCGGTACGCAATGAGCCGACGCGTGATGGGCAGACGTTTGCCCACGATCTGTCTCATCTCAGAGGCAATGCGGGCAAGGGTCGCCTCGTCGACCGGTTCGTCATCGTCGAAATAATGGTAGTAACTCTCGCCAAGAGAGTGCCCGATGATCAGGCGGCGTCCGGGATAGGTCTGGTGTACCGCGACCGCGAGCAGGAAGCAGAGCGACTGTCGGTAGCAGCGGACGCCGGGGTCACTCCGGAGATGAACCGGCGTAACCGACGCGTTGATCCGCACGCGTCTGGAGAGGTCGAGCACCTCGTTATTGACGACTGCTGCGATGACCGGGTTCTTCGGGTCGGTGTCGTAGTCGGCGCAGAGATCCGAAAGGAGAGTTTCCGGGGAAACCGTGACCTGTCTGTCCGGGAGAACCACGTTGACCATGGGCATCATTCATTCCTTCTGAGGCGGCGTCGTCGAGCCGGACCCGCTCTGGTCGGCGGCGGCGCGGACAACACGGTACTCCTCACTCGACGACGTATCCACAGTGGGTTGCTCGGCGTACAGCTCACCGTGAGGGCCCGCGACAACGCGCACTATTGGCGCTCGGGCATTATTGGCATTCGTGTCGACCACCATGCCCCGGGTGCCGTTGGCCAACTCGACATAGGTGCCAATCGGATAGATGCTGAGGTTGGAAATCAGCGCCTTGAGAACCGTCTCGTCGTACATCCGCCCACGTTGCTTCAGCATCTCCACGATCGCGCTGTGCCCGTCGAGAGGACTCCGATAGGGTCGCGCGGAGGTGATGGCGGCGAAGGACCCGGCGACCATGATGATCTTCGCGTACAGGCTGATCTTCTCACTCGTCAGCTTCCTCGGGTACCCGGTTCCGTCGACATTTTCGCGACACTCGAGAACCGCGAGACAGACGCTCATCGGGAACGAGGCGGCCCTGAGGATCTTGAACCCAAGCACGGTGTGGGCTGAGATAGCGCGCATCTCCTTCTCTTCGAGCTTCTTCTGAGACATGTAGAGCTGCGGCGGGAGGCGAATCATCCCAATCTCGTGCAGCAGGGCGGCTGTGCCCAGCTCGATCAGTTTGTGCGACGGGAGTCGCAGCGTCATGCCGATCGCAAGCGAAGCGATAACCGTCTTGGCGGAATGGGCAACGATGTAGTTCTTGTCCCGGGCCTTCATGTCCGAGAGGCGCAGGATGTAGCGACGATGGCTGCGGACCAGGTCGATCGCCCGCTTGATCATCTCGCTGATCTGTCGTTCGGCGAGATCGTTGCGCGTGACGAAGTTGGTGAAGATACGCTCAACGAATCCGAGCAGCTCGTGGTAGTACGACTCGGCCTCCCGAAAGAGCGCGTTCTCCTTGACGTCGCGGTCAACGGAGACCGAGATCGCCTCAGCTCCCCCGTCGCTGATGGCGATCGGCTTTGCGACCGGGTCACCCTCCGACAGGACCGACTGGTAGGACCACCGGCGCAGCCGGTCGACCATTTCCTCCGTCACTGGCGTTTCCGGTGAGAGGAGGATGTACCGTTCATCGAGGAACACCGGCTTCGTGAAGTAGTGACCGGCCTCGAGCGAGCTGACTTCGAACTTCTTCATATACCTCTCCCGGTACTATAGCACATCGGTTCCATGAGAAGAACTTTGAACATTATCGGTATTTTGGTATAGTCAGCGGGAGCATCCATGAAGTTTCGTATACTGTTCATCATCTTCAACGTCGTTCTCGTCGCCTCGTTTGCCCTCATCTTCCTTATGCCCGCCTTTGTACTGGGTTGGGAGTACACGAGCATTTTCTGGAGCGGAAACTGGCCCATAGGAGCAGTCTTTGCGCTCGTACTCGTAGGACTCAACGGCTATTTCGGGTACAACTGGCGGATCTTCACGCTGCTGGAGCAGGAGGACTGGGAGGGGTTGATCTCGCATCTGGAACGCGCGGCCTACGAGCGGACACGGTTGACGAGCCAACGCGCGCGAATTCTCGTAAACGCCTATGTCGTCACGGGCCGACTCGACAAGATACGGGAGCTCGAGCAGTTCATCCGGGATCGGAAACCGCGGCTGCTGCCCAGGTTGTCGGTGGAGCTCGGCGTTCCTCACCTGCTCTCGAACGACGGGCAGCGGATGGTTGAGTACTACGGCGATGTCAAGGATCGCGGCGGTATACGGGAACCCGCCTGGATACGGTGGGCGTATGCGTTCGGCCTGATGCTTGTGTCCAGACGGGACGAGGCCCGCGCTGAGTTGTCGGCCGTGCTCCAGGAGTCCCGTGATCCGCTGGTGAGGGCTCTCACGGCGCACATGCTCGAGCCGTTCGGCGAGCGCGACGAGACGATCGCCCGGCAGGTGGAGAGTACTCGTGCGTCGCTGCGAGAGAAGTACACGCGCGACAAGATGGATCGGGAGATCGAGCGCCAGCGGCCGAATCTCCAGGTGCTGTTCCTCTCATCCCGGATCGAAGAGGCCCGGGACTGGGTGTTCTCTATCTGACGGTATGAAGGCTGACGCTATGTTGAACGTATCCAAGTCCAAAAAGCTGGCTGACGTGTGTTATGACATTCGGGGTCCCGTGCTCTCGGAGGCCAAGCGCCTGGAAGAGGAAGGGTACCGCGTTCTCAAGCTGAACATCGGCAACACCGCACCTTTCGGACTGGACGCCCCGGACGAGCTCTTTCACGACGTGATCCTCAATCTGCGCGACAGCCAGGGCTACTGCGACAGCAAGGGACTCTTCTCGGCCCGAAAGGCCGTCATGCAGTACTACCAGCAACGCGCGGTTCCCGAGGTCGAGATCGAGGACATCTACATCGGAAACGGCGTGAGCGAGCTCATCGTGATGTCGATGCAGGGGTTGCTCAACAACGGCGACGAGATGCTCGTCCCGGCGCCCGATTACCCGCTGTGGACCGCCGCGGTCCGTCTGTCGGGGGGCACGCCGGTGCACTACATCTGCGACGAGCAGTCGGAGTGGTTGCCCGACGTGGACGATATCCGTGCGAAAATCACCGAGCGCACACGAGGCATCGTCGTGATCAACCCGAATAACCCTACCGGGGCGGTCTACCCTCGAGAGACGCTCGAGGCGATTCACGACGTCGCCGCAGAGCATCAGCTGATGGTCTTTGCCGATGAGATCTACGACAAGATCGTCTACGACGACGTGGAACACGTCACGATGGCGAGTGTCTGCAGTGATCTCGTGTGCGTGAGTTTCGGCGGTCTCTCGAAGAACTATCGCGCCCCGGGATTTCGCTCAGGGTGGATGCTGTTGTCCGGCAGGAAACTCCTGATGCAGGACTATCGTGAAGGGCTCGACATCCTCGCGAATATGCGCCTGTGCAGCAATGTACCGTCGCAATTCGCGATACAGACCGCATTGGGCGGGTATCAGAGCATCAACGAGCTCGTGGTGCCCGGGGGAAGGCTGTATGAGCAGCGTGACCTCGCGCATGAGCTCATCAGCTCGATCCCCGGAGTCAGTTGCGTGAAGCCGAAGGGGGCCCTCTATCTCTTCCCGCGGCTCGACCCCAGGCGTTTCGGCATCGTCGACGATGCCCAATTTGTGCTCGATCTCCTCCAGGAGAAACACATACTGGTCGTGCAGGGGACCGGGTTCAACTGGCCTGCGCCGGACCACTTTCGGATCGTCTTCCTCCCGGATGACGAGACGCTTACGCTGGCGGCCGAGGGAATCCGGGAGTTTCTCACCTGGTATCGGCAGTAGGGAGGCATATGGTACGCGTTCGATACGCTCCGTCACCGACGGGGCTTCAGCACATAGGGAGTGTGCGAACGGCGCTCTTCGCCTATCTTTTCGCACGGTCGGAGGCGGGCGTCTTTCTCCTGCGCATCGAGGATACCGACCGCGAGCGGTACAACGATGAGTCCTTGCAGGATATCTTCGACACATTCGCCTGGCTCGGCCTGAGGTGGGACGAGGGGCCTGACGTGGGCGGCGGTCATGGGCCCTATATCCAGTCCGAACGCCTGGAGATCTACCGCCGGTACGTCGCGCAGCTCGTTGAGGCAGGCCATGCGTATCCGGCGTACGATACGGCAGAGGAGCTTGCGGCACAGCGAGAGGCGAGCGACGGAAAAGGGGGGTACGACCGCAGGTTCCGTGACATGTCGGATGAGCAGCGGGCTTCGTATCGCGATCGTGGCATTGCCCCGGTTATCAGATTCCGGACGCCGCTCGAGGGGGTCACGCGGTTTGACGATGTCGTGCTCGGCGGGTTGACCTGGAACAACGAGGATCTGCCCGCGGATCCGGTGCTGATGAAGTCCGACGGGTTTCCCACCTACCACCTTGCCGCGGTCGTGGACGACCATCTGATGGAGATCAGCCACGTCATGCGCGGACCGGAGTGGGTTCCGTCTACACCAGTCCACGTTCTGCTCTACGAGGCGTTTGGCTGGCAGCAGCCGGTCTTCTGCCATCTCCCGCTCGTTGTAGGCGAGGACGGGAAGAAGCTGAGTAAGCGGCACGGGGCAACGAGAGTGCTCGAGTTTCGCGAGCGAGGCTATCTTCCCGAAGCGCTGATCAACTATCTCGCGAGGGTGGGTTGGAGTTACGATGACAGGCAGGAGATCTTTTCGCTCGAAGAGCTCGAGCGGATCTTCTCGCTGGACAGAATCAACAAGGCGCCCGCCGTCTTCGACTATCAGAAGCTCGAATGGCTGAACGGCCATTACATACGCGCCTGCTCCGCCGGGAGACTTGCCGAGGCAATCGTACC
>SKZO01000185.1 GCA_007127335.1 Spirochaetales bacterium
CCCGGTTGACCGCCTTGAGCTCGAGGTCCTGGTACTTCCCGATCGAAGGAACGACGATCTCGTCGAAATCGTCGTCCATGATCAGCACCTCGATATCCTTCTTGCGGTACGCCTCGAGGAGGGGCGAGTTGCGCAGGGTCTGCTCGTCGCCGCCGGTGACGTAGTAGATCGCCTTCTGGTCCGCGAGCATCCGCTGTTTGTAACCCTCCAGGCTCGTCCACCCCTCTTCGCTCGTGCTCTTGAACCGCACGAGCTCGATCAGCGTATCGCGGTTCGCGAAGTCCTGGTAGAGCCCTTCCTTGAGCGGCCGGTTGTACTGCTCAATGAACTTCAGGTAGAGGTCCTTGTCCTCGATCGCGATCCGCTGCAGCTCGCCAAGGAACTTCTTCACGCTCGCGGTGCGGATGCTGTTCATGATCCGGTTCTGCTGCAGAATCTCGCGGCTGACATTGAGCGGCAGATCCTCGCTGTCGATGATGCCGCGCAGGAAGCGCAGGTAGGTCGGCATCAGTTCCTTTTCATCGTCGGTGATGAAGACCCGCTGGACGTAGAGCTTGACGCCGGGCCGGTAGTCGACCTGGTACATGTCGAACGGCGCGGTCTTCGGGACGTAGAAGAGCGTGGTGTACTCCATCGTCCCTTCGGCCTTGGTGTGCAGCCAGAACAGCGGATCCTCGCTGTCGTGCGATATCGTCTTGTAGAAGTTCCTGTAGTCGTCTTCGCTGAGATCGCTCTTCGACTGCTTCCAGAGCGCGCTCGCCTCGTTGATCTGTTCGAGTTTCTCTTCCTTGCCCTTCTCCTTGCCCTTGTCGTCGTACTCGGTCTTCGTGTAGCGCAGGTAGATGGGAAAGGCGATGTGATCCGAATACTTCTTGACGGTCTCCTGGATCTGCCAGCGGTTCGCGTACTCCGTGCCGTCCTCGTTCAGGTGAAGCACGACCTGCGTCCCGTTCGTGTCGAGCTCCGCTTTGCTGATCTCGAACTCGCCCCTGCCGTCGCTCGTCCACTTCCACGCCTGGTCCTCGCCGGCCTTGCGGCTGATGACGTCTACCTTGTCCGCGACCATGAAGGCGCTGTAGAAGCCGACGCCGAACTGCCCGATCAGGTTCGAGTCCTTCTTCGCATCGCCGGTGATCTGCGAGAGAAATCCGCGCGTACCGCTCTTGGCGATCGTACCAAGGTTCTCAACGAGTTCCTCCTCGTTCATCCCGATCCCGGTATCCGTCACGGTCAGCGTTTTGTGATCCTTCTCGTCGAACTCTATGTCGACGCGCGGATCAAAGGGAAACTCCTTGAACGCGTCGTCGGTCATCGTCAGGTACTTCAGTTTGTCCAGCGCGTCCGAGGCGTTGGAGACGAGCTCGCGCAGGAAGATCTCCTTGTGCGAGTACAGGCTGTGCACGATGAGGTCGAGTAGCTGCGAGACTTCGGTCTGAAACTGGTGCTTCGACATGTGGCTCCCTCACTTGGTTGATTCGAGGGAAAGGTACAAAAGCCCCGGCGACCGGGCAATCGCCCCACGGCTCGGGGATACGACGGTTGCTCCGGTCACCCCTTCTTCAGTACTCTACCCCTACGGAGGGAGTCTTGCATCTGGTCATCGGCGCGGTCGCCTCCGCGCTCCTCGCACACAGAAGATCGGCTCGGCCGGCCGTCGCGCTCAACTTCTGGGGCGTACTGGAGGTCGTGCATGAGCTGCCCGGCAGGCTTCGGCTGCGTTGCCCCTCGCTCCTGGGGGCGCCTGATGACGCGGCACGCCTTTCGAAGGAGCTCCCGCGGCTCCCCGGCGTCTCGGCGGTGGCGGCGGACCCTCGAACCGGCACTGTGCTCGTCGTCTACGAGCAGGAGCGGATCGACGTACACACGGTGCAGGCGGGCGTGCTGAAGCTCCTTGGTCTCGAACCCCGTATAGCGCGGCCGGCTCCGTCGCTTCTGACAAAGCAGACCGACGACCTCGTCGACGCCCTCAACAGCGCGATCCTCGATCTCAGCCGGGGAGTGGCCGATCTGGACTTCCTCATCCCGACCGTCCTGATGACGGCCGCTACGGTGCACCTCGCGCGCAGGAACAGCGCGAGCCTGCCTGCGGGAATCACCCTGCTCTGGTGGGCCTTCGCCTATATGGCCGGCCGCCGCGGTTCCCGGTAGGCGACAGGATGAAGAGAGTCCTCGAGGCGATGATGACCAGAGTGACGGTCGCGCACTCGTTGCCGGGCCGCGTGCGGGTCCGGGTGCCGGCGATCGCGCATGTTCCGGAATCGACGCCGGTGGACGAGTACACAGCGGCGATCATCGCGGCGGTTCGCGGGGTCCGCGCCGCCCGCGTGAGCCGGGAGACTGCGACACTGGTGATCGAGTATGACGCGTCGGTACGGGAGTCACAGATCGTGAACCTGGTCCAGTCGATCACGGACCTGCTCGTGACGAACGCCGAGCGTTTCGTCTCGCTCGACCCGGTTGCGCAGAAGCGGCTCGGGGAGCGGGTACGGCGGTTCCTCGCTGAAACCGAGCTCGATCCGGCCTGTGAGGTCGTACTACCCGATGAAGTTTGGCACGAGACGTAGAGAGAACATCCTCGAATGCACCGTCGCGCACGCACTGCCGGGCCGGGTGCGGCTTCGAAACCACGCGCTGAGATACCTCGGAGAGGCACGGACGCAGATCGAACAGCGCATCCGCGACCACCACGGCGTCGAGCGCGTGACCCTCACCCCGGCGTCGGGATCAATCCTCATCTGGTTCAGAGCCAACGAGACAACGGTGGAGGAGCTCCGCGAGGCTGCCGAGTACGCCGTGGGCGACCACTCGCTCGACGCCCTGAAAGAGGAGCGGACCGTCCGTTTCGAGCTCCCCGTCAGCGAGCGACGCATCCAGAACGAACCGCTTGGTGAGCTCGCAGGCAGGGTGGCCGCAGCCGGCGGGACGCTGCTCGTGAGCCTGCTCGGCAGAGGCATCGCGGGAGGCTCGGGTGCCGGTGTCGCCGGCGCAGGCGGGATCGGACGGTTCCTCCGGCTGCCGCTTCTCGCGAGCGTCGGCCTCGCCTGGCCCATCTTCACGAGCGGCGTACGGTCGCTGGTAGAAGACCGACGCCCGAACGCGGATACGCTGAGCGCCACGGCGATCGTCGCGAGCCTTCTCGCGGGTCAGACGGTCTCCGCGCTGACCATCATCCTCCTCGCGGACATCGCCGAGCTCCTGACCGCCTACAGCATGGACCGTACGCGCAAGGCGATCCGGGAAATGCTCTCCGTGGGCGAGGAGGAGGTCTGGAAGCTCGTGGACGGTGAGGCGGTGCGCGTACCGCTCGAGCAGGTGGAGCCGGGCGATCGCGTGCTGGCCGGCGCCGGCGAGCGCATCAGCGTGGATGGCCGCATCATCGAGGGCGCGGCGGCCGTAGACCAGGCTTCGATCACCGGCGAGTTCCTCCCGGCGAACCGCGCCGCCGGCGACGAAGTGTTCGCCGGCACCGTGGTCAGGAGCGGTTCGCTCACCATTGAGGCGAGGAAGGTGGGCGACGAGACGGCCGTAGGCCGCATCATCCATCTCGTGGAGGATGCAACCCACCGCAAGGCGAATATCCAGTTCTTCGCCGACCGCTTCAGCGCGCAGTTCATCCCGGTAAACTTCCTGCTCGCCGGCCTCGTCTTCCTCGTGACGAAGAGCCCGATACGCGCGCTCAACATGCTCATCATCGACTACTCCTGCGGCGTGCGCCTCTCGACGGCGACGGCGCTCGCGAGCGCGATCTCCAACGCCGCGCGCCAGGGCGTGCTCATCAAGGGCGGCAACTACCTCGAGCTCCTCGCGGAGGCGGACACGCTCGTGCTCGACAAGACGGGTACGATCACCACCGGACGCCCGGTGGTCACTATCGTCCGCTCGATCGATCCGGCCGTCACGGACGCCGAGCTCCTCGAGTACGCCGCGGCCGCGGAGAAGACCGTGACCCACCCCATGGCCTCCGCGATCATCGCTCACGGCCGACGCATGCGTGCGCGCAGCCTGCGAACATCCGGCGTCGAGGTCCAGGCCGGACGCGGCGTCGAGGCGAAAATCGGCCACAGCCGGATCCTCGTGGGAAGCCGCGCCTACCTTGCCGAGCACGGCGTGGACGCCGACCCCGCGCACGAAATCGCAGCGAACTGCGCGACGCGTGGCGAGAGCGTCGTCTACATCGCCCGCGACGGACGCCTCGCGGGGCTGATCGGAGTCCAGGACGACCTCAAGGAGAACATGAAGAAGGCGGTCAATCGGCTCCGCAATATCGGGTACGACGACATCATCCTTCTCACCGGAGACGTGGAGCAACAGGCGGAGGTCGTCTCCTCACGCATGGCGCTTGACCGGTTCAAGGCGGAGGTGATGCCTGAGAACAAGGCCGACGCGATACTGCGGCTCCAGTCCAAGGGAACGCAGGTCGTCATGGTCGGCGACGGGATCAACGACGCACCCGCGCTCGCGTTCGCCGACGTGGGGATCGCCATGGGTGCAAACCGGACGGACATCGCGATCGAGGCGGCCGACATCACGATCGCCCACGACAACCCGCTCCTCATCCCGGGAACGGTAAATCTCGCCCGGCAGACGATGCAGATCGTGAAGCAGAACTTCGCGGCGGCGATTGGCATCAATTCGGCCGGGTTGGTGCTTTCCTCGCTCGGCTACCTTCCGGTATTCTGGGCTGCAGTGCTGCACAACGCGACGACGGTCATGGTCGTCGCCAACTCGACGCGGCTCCTGCTGCACGATCTTTCGAAGGGAGGGAAGCGGTAGTGGCATATCACAGCCTGACCATCGTCCACAGCCTCCCCAATCGGCTTCGCCTCAAGGTGGAACCGGCGCTCTCGAGCTTCGAGCCGGTCGAACGTGACGTTCGCACCCACCCGGGCATCGAGGTGCTCTCGTACAACCGGACGACGCAGTCGATCGTCGCGCGTTTTGACGAGGGGGAGATCGCGGCGAGCGAGCTCGTGATGCGGATCGCCGTGGCGATCAGCGTCACCCGCGGGATGCGTCCCGTGGCGATCGGGACGAGCCCGCCGCACGAGTCGGTCGACCGTTACGGGCTCCTCTCCGGTGCGGCCGTCGCCGCGGCGGTCGTGGCACGCCTGGTCGCCTCCGCGGCGCCCGTAACGAGGGTCCTCACGACGGCGGCCGGCGCCGGGACGGCCGCGGCGATCCTGAGCCACGCCTGGCGCGAGTACCGGCAGCGCGGCGACTTTCATCCGGAGACACTCTCGGTGATCTACCTCGCGAGCGCCTTTGCGCGGGGTACGGTGCTGCCGGCGACGGTGGTGGCGTGGCTCGCGACCTTCGCGCGCCACCTCACGGGTACGGCGCCCGAGCGCTATGTGCTCGAGGTGTCGCCGGCGGACGAGAGGGGGCAGTACTCGGTGCGAGTGCGCCGGTACCGGGAGAGCGAGGGCGCCGAGTCGCTCGTGCAGTTCGCCACCTCAATGATCGCCGACGTGGTAGGCGGCAGTCCGCAGGCGCCGGACAGCTTTCTGAGCCAGATGAAGGAAGTCTCGCGCACCCACGATGCGTCGCTCGAAGGGCTCGAAGGACTCGATCGCACGATTCGGCTATCAATAGAGTAGGAGTTGCTATGGCTATCAACAACAGTCACGTTACCGGGTTTCTCGTCGGCCTCGGCGTCGCCGCAGCCGGGTACTACGGGTACTCGAGAAACAAGTCAAAGATCGACGCCTTCCTGCGGCAGCAGGGCATCCGTGTCCCTGAAAGCCCCACGGTGGACGCGTCGCAGCTCTCGTTCGAGCAGCTCGTCGCGGAAAAGGAGCGACTGGAGGATCTCATCGCGGAGCGCGAGCACGCTGCATCGCAGGCCGAGCAGGCACCGTCCGGAACGTCCGCGGCGAAGTAGACGCGACGCCGGCGACCGGTGAGCAGCACGACCGAGAACTACCTGAAGAAGATCTTCGCGGCATCCGAGTCGTCGGACAAGGAGCTCGTGGGCCTTGGCGAGCTCGCGCAGGCGCTCAGCGTGACTCCGGGCACCGTGACCACGATGATGAAGAGCCTCAGCGAGGCTGGTCTCGTCGACTACCGTCCGCGCGCGGGGGTCGCGCTCACGGCGCGAGGCCGGCGCGAGGCGCTCAATGTGGTCCGTCGGCACCGGCTGATCGAGCTCTTCCTCGTCGAGGTGCTCGAGCTCGACTGGGCCGACGTCCATGAGGAGGCGGAGGTCCTCGAGCACGCGATCAGTGATCGCCTGCTCAACCGGATCGACGAGATCCTTGGATACCCCGCGAGCGACCCGCACGGCGATCCCATTCCGGATTCCCGCGGCCGGCTCCCCGGCCCGGTCGGAACGACCCTCGCGGACGTCACGGCACCGGCAACGGTGCGGATCGTGCGCGTCGAGCATCACGAGGAGAGCGGCTTCCTCGACTTTCTCAAGGAGGCCGGCCTCGTCCCCGGCACGCAGATCACCCTCGTCGAACGCAACCGTGCCGCGGGAACCGTACTGGTTGAGGCGGACGAAACGCCGCGCGCGGTGAGCCTGCAGGTCGCGCGAAAGTTGCGCGTGGAAGTCGTCAAGCCAGGTCGTAAATGAGAATGCGCGACCTGCGGCTGTGATCGTAGCGCTCGCGCTTGAGCGGCACGAGATCATCCACGCTCGCCGGACGGAACCCGAGCTGCTCGAACCAGTCGCTTGCCTGCGTCGTGAGCACGAACACCTGGTGCAGCCCGGTGCGCTGCGCCACCTCCAGAAGGAACTGCACCATCCGCTGCCCTATGCCAAAGTGCTCGTAGTCGTCGTCGACGGCAAGCCCGGCGATCTCCGCCTGTGACTCGTCGTAGATGTGCAGAGCGGCGCAGCCGTGGACCATCCCGTCGGTCTCGAACACCACGTAGTCGTCGATCTGCTCGTGCAGTTCCGACTCCGAGCGGCTGACGAGAAGCCCTCGCCGCACCAGCGGTTGCATCAGCCGGTAGACGTCGGCGACGTCGGCACGGGTCATCGCCCGGATCGACTCGTACTGGTTGGCGTGGATCATCGTACCGACGCCAAGGTTCGAGAAGATCTCCTGCAGGACGACACCCTGTGATCTGCCGTCGACGACGTGTACGCGCTCCACCCCGCGCTTCGCGGCGCGCAGGCCCAGCCTCACGAGCTCGCAGCCCAGATCATCGGTCAGGCCCTCATTCAGCACCGTGAACCGGGTCGCCTGTTCCACGGTGAGCCGTGAGACCCGCCCCTCCGGCGTGGAGTCCATGTCCGGATCCAACGTGTAGCGGTCGCCGGTGAGCGGATCGATCTCGGCAAGAAAGAAGAGCTTGCTCGCCTGCAGCGCGACCGCAAGCTCGGTGGCGAGCTGGCGCGAAGAGACATTGTACGGCTTGCCGGAGGCGCTCCACCCAATGCACGGCAGAATGGGAATCGCCCCCTGATCGAGGACGCCCCGCAGGAGATCCGCGCGGATCTTGTCCACCGCCCCTGCGTCCTGGAAATCTACCCCGTCCACCACACCAAGGCTCCGCGCACGGACCCAGTTCCCGATCACCGCGTTCACTCCCTGGCCCGCGAGCGAGGTCATCACGCGGTTCGCCGAGTCGAAGGCGGCCATCTTGATGAAGGGGATCGCCTCCGGCGAGGAGATCCTCACCCCGCGGTGCTTCTCGCAGGCGACGTTGTAGCGCTCGAGTATCTCGTCGATCCGCTGCCTCGCTCCGGCAACGATCACGATCCGGATACCGGTGC
>SKZO01000391.1 GCA_007127335.1 Spirochaetales bacterium
AGTCTATGAGCTCGTCGATCACATAGTCGTTGACGCGAAAAGGAAGCACCCGGCCGACGATATCCAGCGCGTCGCGATGCGTCGGCGGGATCTCGGCCCACCGCGGATGCTCCCGGATGCTTGCGAGCGTGTAGACCCGAAAGGGCCTCCCCGTGCGTCGTCGGGAGCCTCGTGACGGACTCCTGTAAAACGCCTGCCCCGCCATAGGTCCACTCTACTACCGTCCGGGCCGTCGGTCCACTGCGTCCGGGCTTGAAGGCGCGGGGCCGCGGCTTTGGCAAGCGCTGCCGGTCGTGGTACGCTTGCGATTGTCAGGCGCCAATCGCAGGAGGTCCCATGAAGTTTCCGGGAATCAGAGTCGGGCTCACGAGAACCGTCCACCACGTGGTGGACGAGCGCGACACGTACGGAAACTCGCTTCCCGACGACATTGAGCCGCTGCTCTCGTCCGCCGGTTTGATGTCTCTCGCGATCCGGGCCGCGGTCGACCTGATCGATCCGCTTCTGCCGGACGGGTTCCTCTCGATCGGCAAGAGCTCGTCGGTCACGCACGAGCATCCGAGCGTGCGTGGCGCGTCGCTCGAGCTCACGGTGACGATCGACGAGTTCGACGGCTACCACATAGGGCTTCGCATCGACGCGGGCGACGAGACCGGGCCGGTCGCCTCGGGCCGCCACGTGCGGTCGATCGCAAACCGGCACTGGCTCCAGCTGCGGATTGCCGGCCGCGCGGCGCAGACCGCCACGACGTCAGGCCGGCCGACGCGGCGCGGGTCGGCGTAGATGCGCGCCTCAGAGTGCGACTGCATCGTGCTCGCAGCGGGGCTCTCGTCGCGCATGCCGGGCAGCAAGATGCTGCGCGAGATGGACGGAGCGCCGCTCGTGCGGATCGCCGTCCGGAATGCGCTCTCAGCATGTCTACGCGTGATCCTCGTCGTCGGTCACGAGGCCGCCGCCGTCGTCGAGGCCGCCGGCTCACGCGACGAGCCCCGGCTCACGGTGGTCGACAACCCCCACTATCGCGAGGGCATGGTGGGCTCGATCCAGGCGGGCATGGACGAGGTCACGTCGGCCTGGTTCTTCGTCGCGCCCGGCGACATGCCGGCCCTCCTGCCGCCGATCTACTCGGCGGTCGCTGCCGCGGCAGCCCCTGCGGCGGCAGTCCCTGCCGCAGGCGGCTCCGCAGGTACCCCTGACCGCCACACCGCGCGCGCGATCGTGCCCTACTACGGGGAAACGCGCGGCCATCCCGTGCTGATCCACTCGAGTCTGATACCCCGGCTGCGCGGCGAGCCGCGCGGAGGCCGTCCCATGCGCGAGCTCCTCGCCCGCTACCCGGTTGGCCATGTGCACCTTGACGATCCGGCGATCACGCTCGATCTCGACACCGAACAGGCGGTCAAAGCGTACCGCAGCGGCCGAAGCGGGTGACACGCCCGGCGGAATCGTGCACAGTGCCCCCTATGACCGCAGACACCACGCCGGCTGATCTCAAGGCGACACCCCGCGCCGGATCGGTCATAGGGCTCCTCGCCGGGGCGCACTTCAGTCACCATGTCCTCACGGCGCTCATCGTGCCGCTCCTCCCGTTCATCCGCAACGAGTTCGGCCTCACCTACGCACAGGCGGGCCTGGTCACGGCGGCGTTCACGATCACCTACGGAGTCGGCCAGTTGCCCGCCGGCTGGCTGGCCGACCGTGTGGGGCCGCGGTACCTGCTGCTGCTCGGGATCACCGGCGTTGCCGTGGCCGGTGTAGTCGTCGGCCTCTCGCCGCTCTTTGCCGTTCTCATCGGCGGGCTTCTGATCATGGGCATTGCCGGTGGCGGGTACCACCCCGCCTCCTCGGCGGTGATCGGCAACCTCGTGCACCCGAGCCGCACGGGCCGCGCGATGGGGGTGCACATCATTGGCGGGAGTACGAGCTTCTTCCTCGCGCCTCTCATGGCGGCGGGGCTCGTGACCGCCCTCGGCTGGCGGGGCACCTTCCTGACGCTCTCGGCGCCGGTCGCGGTGCTCGGAGTGGTGCTGTTCGTACTGATCTCGCGCCGCATGGGGGCGATGGGTCTTGGACGGCTGCCCGCCGCGAGTCCTGCGGGTACCGACGAGCCTGAGGCGACGGCCGCTTCGGGCGCGAGTGCCGGCACCGAGCGGCCGTCGCGCAGCCGCGCAGCAGTGGCCCACATGACCTTCTTCCTCATCCTGACGGGAATCATGGGAGCCGGCGTCGGCTCACTCATCCCGTACCTCCCGCTCTACCTCGCCGATGTTCGCGGTGTCGACGAGGCGGTGGCGGCCGGGTTCCTCTCGGTGATATTCGCGGCCGGTTTCTTTGCCGCACCGCTGGGCGGCCTGCTCTCCGACCGGCTCGGGCGCGTGCGGGTGCTCGTCGCCGCAGGCCTGCTGACCGGGCCGGCGATCGTGGCGCTCGTATTCGCGCCGTTTGCCGTTCCCTTTGCGGCGGGACTGCTGGCCCTTGGTGTGCTCATGTTCGTCCGGATGCCCACGTCCGAGGCGCACATCACCGCGACCGTCGAGAAGCGCAACCGCGGGACCGTGCTCGGCGTCTACTTCTTCTCTGGCGCTGAGGGGAGCGCGGTGCTCACGCCCCTGCTCGGGGCGACCATAGACCGCTGGGGGTTCTCCGCGGGGATCACCGGTATGGGCGCGCTCATCCTTCTCGCCGCGCTTCTGTGCGGAGGCGCGATGTTCGCGATCCGAAGACGGGTGTGACAGGCGCGACGGCGATTGGGACGAGCAGGCCCCTTTGCGGATCATACGTTTTTCGCTAAGGTTACACGGTGCCCCATATCAAAGTAGAAACCCATGCCCACACGGCCGTCGTGAGCCCGTGCGGGAAGCTTCAGCCTCGCGAGCTCGTGCGGATGCATCTGCGCTCGGGCTATTCAGCGATCATCACGACCGACCATCTGGTTGCCACGCTTCCGCTCTTCCGCCGAGTGTCCTCGTGGCGTGAGCGTGTTCATCGCTTCTTCTCCGGATACCGTGCGCTTCGCCGCGAGGCGTCCGGAACGCCACTGACCGTACTGCCCGGGTTCGAGCTCACGTTCGCGAGCTACCCCGGACGCGACTTCCTCGTCTACGGGATAGACGAGGAGACCCTGGCCGACATGCCGGATCTCTGTGCGCTCGACCCCTGGGCGTTCCGGGAGCTCGCCTCGAATGCCGGAGCGCTCGTCTTCCAGGCACATCCCTTCCGGAACGACCGGCCCGCGGACCCTGCCGTGCTCGACGGGGTTGAGGTCTTCAACGGGAATCCGCGGCATGACTCAGGCAACGAACGGGCCGAGCGTTTCGCGGTCGAGAACGGCCTGCTTGCGATCAGCGGGTCGGATACTCACCAGGCGGAGGACGTTGCGCGGGGCGGCATCACGCTGCCCGAAACGCCGCGTACCATCGCTGAGTTCGTCGAATGGTATCAGGAGTCACCGACCGAGATCGGTCTCCTCGTTCCAGCATCTCATCGTACGCCTATGATCTCCAGGTAGAAGACGAGCGTCGCGTTTCCCGGCACCGTCCGGCTTCCCCGGCGCCCGTACCCGAGCTCCGGGGGGACCACGATCAGGTACTCGCCGCCCGCGCGCAGGTGACGCACGACATTCTCCCACCCCGGCACAACGCGCCCCTCGCCGACCTCGAACTCGAACGGCGTCGCGTCGTTCTCGAGCGATGAATCGACGAGCGTTCCGTCCGTGAGCCACAGGTGATAGTGCACCCGTACGGTATTGCCCCAGTCGGGCCTGCGTCCGGTACCCGGTACGAGGTCGATGTACCGAACTCCTCGCTCGGTCGATTCGAGCTCCCAGGTGCGCCAGTCGGGCATCTCGCCTCGTTCGATCACCACACGCGCGGCCGCCCGCATCTCGTCGGTGACCGGGGTCGTCCCCTCGCGCGGTGCGCAGGCCAGCACGGCCGCCGCGAGCACGATAGCCGCCGCGGCGAGCGCGGCCGCACCGCGTCTCGCCGCCACGCCCCGCCGTTGATTCCGTCGTCTCACTGCTGCCTCCAGCATGCTGTCAGAGCCTCAAGGTAGATCTGCCAGTCCTCGCGGGCAAGATCATGCCCCCCACTGCGGCAGTGGTACCCCACGCGCGCTCCGGTGACCACGCCGGTGGCCGGCATGGCCTCGCTCTCCACCGTCTCGTAGCCGTAGAGCCGGTAGACCGGGGCTGCATGCCGTACCGCGAGGTACTCTCCGTAGGGATCGGACCAGCGATCGTCCTCCGCGCTGCCTACCTGGGCAGGGCGGGGGGCGAGGAGCGCGATAAGCTCGTGCTGGTCCACCGGGAGCTCATGAGCGCGCCCGGCGTAGCCGGCAAAGGTCGAGCAGAACCAGTGCGGGAACCGGCTCGTGATCGCGTGCACCGTCTCGCCGTACTCGCGCCGCGAGAGAGCCGCGCCACCGCAGCCGGACTCGTTGGAGATCGCGACGGCGAACCGTTCATCCTGCGCTGCCGCCCAGAGCGCGGTCTTGCCCAGCCGTGAGTGGCCGAGCACCGCGATTCTCGACGAGTCCACCCGCGGATCCTCCTTCAGAAGGTCCACCAGGCGCGAGAGCCCCCACGCCCACCCGCCAATGGTGCCCCATGATTCCTCACGTCGGTTCCGGGGAGACTCGACCAGCCCGTGTACCCCGTTCGCGAATCCGTCGTCATGGTCGGGGTCGAGATCGCCGCAGTAGGCGGTTACGAGCCCTGTCTGCGCACCGACGATGAGGTCGAGCGGCCACCGGCTTGCGCGTATGCCCCGGCCTGCTTCGGTCCCGCGGTTCATCTCAACGCCCGCATCCGGCGGAATCCATGACGGGGTGATGCGTATCCGCGGGTCGTCGCAGACGGTGTGGTTGCCGCGAAAGTTGAGTGCGATCACGACGGGCACCGGGTGCTGCTCGGACTCGGGCGGCAGGACCGCGAGCACATCGATCGGCAGCATGCCCCGTCTTGCGACGAGGAGCATCCGGTACTGCGTCGCCCGTGCCGCGGCGTCCGTCATATCGAAGGACTCCTGATGCTCGATCTCGAGCCGGACGGCCTGGGCCTCCTCGGGCACGCGGCCGTAGACATGGCGCCTGAAGAGGTCGAGCAGCTCGGGGCGTCGGCGCGACTCCCATTCGGCGGCCGTGCTGATCGTCAACCCGTCTGCGGTGTGCAGCGGGTCCGGCAGCTCGCAGGATGGTACGCGGCTTTCGTCGTAGTTGACGTCGGGTTGCCGTGGTGTATCGGTCATTCGAACAGTATAGCAGTGTCGTCGTCAGCCCTGCCACCGGCTCACGCGCTGCTCTATCCGATCGACTGTGACGAACATGGCGAAGCCGAGCAGGCTCATCGCTACGATGCCCGCGTACATGTCGAGGTAGGCGAGCTTCATCCAGCTGTCCATGATAAAGTAGCCCAGGCCGTAGCGGGTGAAGAAGGTCTCCGCGAAGAAGAGTACGGCGAGCGCCGTCGCGCTGCCGATCCGAACAGCGGTGAGAAGGCGCGGCAGCACGAGCGGCCAGACGCAGTAGCGCAGGTGGTCCGCCTTCGTTGCTCCGAGCGAGTCAAGGGAAATGAGGTAGTGCGCGTCCACGTCCCGGGCCCCGTCGCGCACGGCGAGCAGAAGCTGGAACACCAGCACGAGCGCGAGCAGTGCGACGCGGGAGATGTCACCGGTGCCCAAGAGCAGCAGCAGAATCGGCAGGAGGGCGATCTTCGGGACGGGGTAGAGCAGGTAGGCTGCCGGCGAGAACACCCGGTCGAACGCACGGACTCGGCCCATCGCGAGTCCGAGCGGTATCGCAACTGCCGAGGCCGCGAGAAGCGCCGCGAGCACGCGCAGCAGACTCGCGGCGGCATGGCGCAGAAGCGCCGGCAGGGCGAGCGCGACGAACCGTACCGCAACCGCGTGCGGGAAGGGCAGGACTCGCGTGCCTACGACCAGCGACAGCAGATACCAGGGGATGACGATCCAGCAGAGTCCGACGAACAACCTACGCACGGGCCGCCTCGGCACGAACTGCTTCCGCGAACCGGCGTCTCATCCGTACGCACGCGTCATGGTACAGCGCATCCGTCCTGCCGACGCCCCGTCGGCCTGCGGGGTTCTCCGCGAGGAGCAGGCGCGCAGCCTCGTTCGCAGCGGTCCCCGGATCCCGGGAAAGAATGCCGACGCGGTCTCCGAGGTAGACTGCCTCGTCCACGCTGTGCGTCACGAGCACCGCGGCAACGCGGCGCTCGGAAAGCAGACCGAGCAGGAGGTCCTGAAGCTCCTCCCTCGTCAGCGCATCGAGCGCGGAGAACGGCTCGTCGAGCAGGAGCACCTCCGGTTCGAGCAGGAGCGTGCGGCAGAGCGCGAGCCGCTGCTGCTCGCCGCCGGAGAGTTGTCGTGGAAAATCCGACTCTCTGCCATCCAGTCCCAGGCGGGCGAGAAGCGTGCGCGCGGTGTCTGCCGCGCCGGCAGCGTCGAAGCGACGACCGGACTGTCTGGCGCGAATCGCGAGACCGAGCGTCGCGTTTCGGAGCACCGTGAACCAGGGGAAGAGTCCGTACTGCTGCAGAACAAGTCCGATGCGCGGGTCCGGGCCGTCGATTGGTGTCTGGTCAACGAGGACCGTTCCCCGCGAAGGGCGATGGAGGCCCGCAAGCGTCAGGAGGAGCGTCGACTTGCCGCAGCCCGACGGCCCGACGATCGAGACCGTTTCGCCGGCTGCCACCTCAAGCGTGACTCCGGCGAAGACCTCACGCCCCGCATGGCCCGCCGCGCAGTCCCGCGAGGCTATGATGGGGTCAGTTACACCCGGCACACGGAATCGCTGAGGAGTGCGGGTGGGTTCGCTCGCGCAGGAACGACACGATTTCGCCGTAGGGGGGCGCGCTGCGCAGCAGCCCGCGTTCGATCATCCAGGAAGCGACGTCGGCGACGTGTCGGGAGTCCGGCGGCTGCGCCGGGACGTAGCGGGGCAGCCGCATCGTCTCCGTTGTGGGAGGCGGGAAGCCCGCCGTGGTGACGATCACCGCACGGTAGCGGTCGGGATCCGCGTTGACCGCCTCCACGGCACGATCGTAGGCGCGCAGGAGCGCCTCGAGCTCGTCGGGCTTCTCTCTGAGAGCCGTTCCGGTCGCGAGCAGCACTCCGGGGGTCCAGTCGAACACCTCGTCGGTCCGGACGATCTCGTGCGCTCCGCCGGCGACTGCCATCCTCGTCACGGGCTCCGGGAGCACCGCCGCGTCCAGGCGGTTCGCGACGAGCATCTCGACCCGGACCGGGATCTGCGTCGTGGGGATGATCTCCATCCGCTGCGGGTCGAGCCCGATCTGTTCGAGCATCCGCTGCGCGACGTAGAAGATGATGCTGTCCTCGAGGAGCCCGGTGCGCAGCCGGGCCGGAGCGGCCGGCCAGTCGGCCCTGGTCGTGACCAGCGACCCCGGTGCGGTGACCACCGAAAAGATCCCCCGGGTCGACGTCAGGACGCGATAGTCGGCGCCGTTTTCCCAGGAGCGGATCGTGTTCACGAGGTCGGTCACCGTCGCGTCGATCGTGTCCGCCTGGAGCGCCGCCTCGCGGTACGACTGGTCGCGGAAGAGCTCGAGACGAACCTCGAGCCCCTCGTCGGCATAGAACCCCTCCGCCTCGGCGACGATGAGCGGCACCGAGTCGACCGCGGGCATCATCCCGATCACG
>SKZO01000336.1 GCA_007127335.1 Spirochaetales bacterium
ATCGACGAAAACAGCGCTGTCAGGACCGACAGGTTGATACCCTCGTACTTGAGGGCGAAGGTGAGGTGGTCGGTCAGGGCGTCTCCAGGATGGTACCGGGGTGAGAACAGCCGCCATCCGATCCGTGCGGGACGTACCGGTCGATAATCGCCGCGTAGCCCGCCGGCACCAGTGGAACAGGCAGCGGGATGTCGCGAAACTGTGTTCGCTCATGCGCGGATCCATTACTCATGGGCGGTCCTGCGAAAAACGGTGCGTCTGTGCAAAAAACGCTTACAAAAGACCGTTCTCGCGAAATCCATGTTCCAAGAGTAGCACACATCGAGGCGCCCCTCAACGACGGACTGCGACCGGGGAGCTGGATGCGCCGTAGACCACCATCGCCGGTTGAGCGTATAATGAAGCAGGAGAGTAGAAACGCGCGTCTATCCGGTGAGGAGTGACGCATGAGTGAAGCCATGGAACTGACCAAGCGAGAGTTCGACCAGATTGGAGCGTACGTTCGCGAGCATCTGGGAACGTGGATCCGGGAGGTTACACCGCCGCCCGCCACCGTCCAACTCGACCCCATCTACCTGGAGCGGATAGTCCGCGTGGAGGAAGAGCTCAAGTCGGAGCGCGAGCTCATGAAGCAGGGCTTCGAGCACATGGACACACGGTTCGAGCAGGTTGACAAGCGGTTCGAGCAGGTTGACAAGCGGTTCGAGCAGGTCGACAAGCGGTTCGATCAGGTCGACAAGCGGTTCGAGCAGGTCGACAAGCGGTTCGAAGAGTTGCGTGCGGACATGAACGCCCGCTTCCAGACGGTGGACAAGCGGTTTGAGGAGATGCGCGAGGACATGAGGACCGGATTCGAGGTAGCCCGCAGCCACACGAATCACTGGATGACCTTCCTGACCATCGTGCTTCTGGTCATGGGTTCGGCCATGACGCTCGCTACCGTGCTCGTCGGGTGAATCGACGCGACGATGATCCGGCCCTCCCCGTGACTTCGCGACTCGACTCCGGTATACTCAAGCGTGAGCGCGATTCCGGCCGTTCTACGGTACGGAGGCATGGGTATGGAGCTGACCAGAAGAAACCTTGAGACAGTCCGCGGATATATCCGGGAGCACGGTGCCTCGTGCCGCCCGGCGGGTTCCCGTTTCCGCTCGTGATCTTTACCCACCTCCCCGAGCTCTTCTTTTCCCCCCTCGCCTCATCCAACCGTCACCACTACGCCTCGCTCCTCCTCATCTACTATCGCCTCTTTCTCGAGTACCATCACGGGGTCGAACGCGAGCTCGTCGTGGACCGGTTCGCCTCGTACTTCGCCTCGCTCGACGCGCCCGCGGAATCCGCGGGGATCCTCGGCGACGACGAGTCTGGTGCGCGAGACGAGTCGGGTGCGCGAGACGAGTCCGACGCGGGAGACGACTCCCGGGAGCCCGGCGGTGCCCCGCGCGCCGGTGTTCCGGAGCCGCGGGCGCTGGCCTCGGGGGTAGTGCGTCGGCTTGTCTCCTACGGCTGGATCGACGAGGAGGAGCAGCTCGACTTCACGCGGCTGGTGACCATCAGGTCGCACGCGCGGCCCTTCTTCGAGGCGCTCGATGCGACCGATCGCGGGGCGGCGGTCGAGTACGAGAGTCACATCGTCGCGGTCTATTCGTCGATCGCCGGCGACTCGGCGAAGGAGCATGGCGAGCATGCGGTGCTGAACGCGCACTACCATACGCGGATGCTGATCGAGTCGCTCAAGGTGCTCGAGCAGAACATCCGGGGCCACGTGCAGGCGCTCTTCGACCACGACCAGTCGATCCCCGAGATCCTGCGCAGCCACTACGACGTCTATATGCACGAGGTGGTGGACCGCGCCTACACGCGGCTGAAGACCTCTGACAACCTGTCCCGCTACCGGCCACGGATCGCGCGGGCGATCAGTCGGTTTCTCAAGGACGAGGGCTGGCTCGATCAGACTGCGAAGAGGCTTGCGATCATTCAGCGGACCGACGCGACAACCGCGCGCGAGCGAGTGCGCGCCATGCTCGTCGAGATCCGCGACGACCTCGCCTCGATCGATCCCATCCTCGAGTCGATCGACGACCGAAACCGCCGCTACTCGAGGATATCCACCGAGCGCATCCGCGCGCAGCTCCACGCGGACACGAGCCTGCGGGGCAGGATCGCCTCGCTCGTGAGCGCGATCGCGGACGGAACGCTGCCCGCGGGCATCGCAGTCAAACTCCACCGGCTGCGGTTCGTCACGGCAGCCTCGCTCTACGTCTCGCGCAGCCGCGAGATAGAACCGGCGGCGCTCGAGCGTCCGGTCGCGGACGCGGAGGCGGAGGCGATCGCCGCGCGCGAGCTCGAGCTGCGCGCAGCCGGGCAGCTCAATCAGCGGCGGGTTGCCGCCTTCCTGGGGCGGGTCTGCCGCCGCCCCGGCGAGTCGGTCTTCGCGCACGACCTCGTGGACGGTATGGACGGCTATATCCGCGTGCTCTACGCGGCGAGCTACGCCGAGCGACCGAGCGGCTCCTTTCCCTACGAGGTGGAGTGGAGCGAAGAGCGCGTGGAGGCCGCGGGCTTCTCCATCCCGGAACATCGATTCATACGGAGGCACGAAGGTGGCTGACGAGCTCCTGCATCTCACCCGGCTGCCGGACGCCGAGCGCGAGCAGTTCCGCATCGCGATGAACCTCCTGTTCACCGAGGGCTTTCTCGTGCGCTCCATAGAGGCGCACGAGCGGCCCTACCGCTTCGTCCTCGCGAACCTCGCGGTCTGCGAGAGCTACCTCGGCTTCGCCGGGTGGGGTCTGCGGCGCGACGAGTCGCTCGGCGTGATCGCCTTCGAGGGCCCGGCGGCCGCCCGGCTGCGCCTGCGCAAGGTGGAGAGCATCATCGCGCTTATCGCGCGGCTCCTCTACGAGGAGAGGGCCGGCGAGATCGAGCTCCACGGCGAGCGCACGGTGAGGCGCCACGAGATCCAGGACCGCTACCGCGCGCTCACAAAATCCACGCTCAAGAAGACGCCCTTCCTCGCGATCCTGCGCAGGCTGCAGAGCCTGCGCCTCATTCGTCTCGTGGGCGACGACAACGACCCGGACGCGACGGTGATCCTCTACCCGTCGCTCGCCTTCGCCCTCGACGCGCAGGCGGTGGAGGAGCTCGAGACCCGTCTCGCCGAGCTCGTCGACGACAGCCCGGCGGAGAACGGGGCCGCGCCCGACGACCGGCCGGACGACGACGACGAGGAGGAGTGATGCTCGAGCTACGACGACTGCGCCTGGTGAACTGGCACTTCTTCTCCGACTCGATCGTGAACTTCGGGCCGACGACCCTCCTTGCCGGGGACAACGGGACCGGCAAGTCGACGATCATAGACGCGATCCAGTACGCGCTCGTCGCCCAGGTCAGCCGCATCCGGTTCAACTCCGCGGCCTCGGACCGGCGCGCCGCGCGGTCGCTCGAGAGCTACTGCCGCTGCAAGATAGGGACCGACGCCGTGGACTGCGTCCGCGGCGACTGCATCTCGCACGTGATCCTCGAGTTCGCAGACGGCGAGCGGCGCTTCTGCGCCGGGATCATGGTCGAGGCCTTTGTCGAGGGTGACGCCCGCGAGCACGAGTGGATCTTCGATGGCGCGGTGCTCGAGGACGTGCCCGTCTTCGACGGCAGCGCCTTCATCCCGCCGCGCACCTTCCGCGACCGGCTGCGCCAGGCCGGCGGGCACCTCTGCGCGACCAAGCGCGAGTACAATGCGCGCCTCACGAATCTCCTGGGCGTCTACCGCAGGGTGGGGGAGTTCAACCCCTACCTCGAGGCGGTGGTGCGGTCGGTGAGCTTCACGCCCTTCACGTCGGTCAACCACTTCGTCTGCAACTACATCCTTGAAGAGCATAACGTTGATGTGGGCGCGATGAAGGAGAACCTCGAGAACTACCGCATCGCGGAGGGCGAGGCGATCGCGGTTGAACGCAAGATCGAGCGCCTGTCCGCCATCGCGAAGCTCTCAGACGACGTGCTCCAGACGCTGCGGCAGATCCTGCGGCAGGAGTATCTGCACGTGCGGCTGCGCTACGAGGAGGCCGACGACAGGCTCGCGACGATCGCGCGCAGGAGCGAAGAGGTCGAGCGCGAGCTCGCCAACACGCAGGAGTATCACCGCCTCGAGACCGAGCGCAAGGAGCGCCTCGACGCCCAGCGGCAGGAGATCCACTTCGCGCTGGCCGAGAACGAGCAGCACCGTCTCTACGAGCGGCTCGAGCGCGACCGCGAGCAGGCCGAGCGAGCGCTCGAGTACGAGCGCGGCCGCGTGAAGCGCCGCGAGACGCTCGTCGCCCAGTGCGAGACGATGCTCGCGCGCAAGCTCTCCGCGTCGATCGAGGACGAGGAGGCGGTGCTCGACGAGTCGGTGCGCGAGGCAACGCGCGAGTCGGTGGAGACCGACGTCACGATTGACGCGGCGAAGCGCGAGCTCGCCGATCTCTACGCCGAGCAGGGTGAGCTCCGCTCCGGGATGCTGCGCTACCCGCAGGCGACCATGGAGCTTCGCGCCGCGCTCGAGAAGGCGGGGGTCGAGTCGTCGATCTTCTCAGACCTGCTCGAAGTGGAAGACGAGTCGTGGCATAACGCCGTTGAAGGGTGGCTCAACACCCAGCGGTTCAACGTCCTCGTCCCGGAGCACGACTTCCAGCGCGCGCTTTCCATATACGACCGGCTTCCGGCGAAGACCGCGGGGGTAGGGCTTCCGAACCTCGCCGCGATCGAGGAACCGGACGCGCTTCCCGGGTCGCTCGCGGAGGTGGTGGTTGCCGCAAGCCCTGCGGCGCGCCGCTACGCGGCCTTCCTGCTTGGGGACGTGATTCGGGCGGATATTGAGACGCTCAAGTCGTATGGCCGCGCCATCACGCGCGAGTGCATGGCGTACTCGGGGCACACGGCGAAACGCGTGAAGCCGGAGGTCTACGAGCGGTGGTACATTGGCAAGCAGGCGCGCGAACGGCGCCTCGCGGCGGTGGAGGCGAGGATCGCCGAGCTCGGGCGCGAGATCGAGGGGCTTCTCGACCGCAAGCGTGGGCTCGAGGAACGGATCGAGCGTGAGAACCGGGTACTGCGCTCACTGCCGCAGATCGCCGAGCTCTCCGCCGCGGTCGAGCGCGCGGAGCACCTCGCGGCGCAGCTCGCCGAGATCAGCGAACGAATCGCGCAGGTGGACACGAGCTCGTTCGAGGAGCTCAAGACGCAGATAGGCGCGCTGACCGAGAGCATCGCGTCGACCGAGCGGGGACTCGGTGAGCTCAACCGCAAGATCGGCGAGCTCTCCGAACGGGTGCGGTCGCTCGCCGGCGAGCGCGAAGCGGCCGACTCCGAGGCCGTGCGCCGACGGGCCGCCTACGAGGGGTTCGTCTCCGAGCACGCCGCAGACGAGGAGGACCTGCGCTCATACTTCGACTCCCGCGTCGGCCCTGAACGCTCGAGCGGCTCCTTCTCGTACGACGGGTTCTTCCGTCGCTATGAGTCGGCACTCGCGGGTATCGTCACGCGCCGCGACCGGGCCCGCTCGAGCCTGCGCGGAGCGAAGCAGCAGTACAACCACGACTTCGCGACGCTCATGGAGCTCGAGTCCGACGAGGCGGAGGAGTACCGCGAGCTTCTCGGCCGCTACCGCGAGACCGAGCTTCCCGAGTACCGCGAGCGGATCGAGCACGCCCGGCGCGAGGCCGAGCGGCAGTTCCGCGAGCACTTCGTCGCGCGGCTGAACGAGCACCTGATCGAGGCCGAGGAGAGCTTCCGCGAGATCAACCACATCCTCAATACCATCACCTTTGGCCGCGATCAGTACCGGTTCTCGCTCGCTCGCCGACCCGAGCGCCGCGCGCTCCTGTCCGCCATCTCGAGCGCCGCGGAGGTGCGCGAAGACGAGGGGACGCTCTTCGAGGCGCTGCACGGCGAGGAGGAGCGCGAGAGCATAGAGCACCTCTTCGCGCAGATTCTCACCCACGACGCCGATGACCCGGAGATCCGCGACCTCTGCGACTACCGCCAGTACTTCACCTACGACATCCGCATCCGCCACCTCGACCAGGAGGACGAGGCGACCGGCCGGCCGCACGAGTCGTACCTCTCGCGCGTCCTGCGCGAGAAGTCGGGCGGCGAGACGCAGACGCCGTACTACGTCGCGATCGCGGCGAGCTTTTTCCGGTTCTACAAGGATTCGCCGCACGCGATCCGGCTCGTGCTCTTCGACGAGGCGTTCAACAAGATGGACGACGAGCGGATCGGCCGGATGGTCGACTTCTTCCGCAAGCTCTCCATGCAGGTCGTGACCGCCGTTCCCACCGAAAAGCTCGAGTCGATCGCGCCCTACATGCACCGCACCAACCTCGTGCTGCGCCGCAACTACCGCGCCTTCGTCCGCGAGTACGCGGTCGCAGACCCGGCGGTCGACGATGAGGCCGAACCCCGCGCGCAGGGCGCGACGTGAGCCGTTCCCGGCACAGCGGGCGGCCGCCGGGCGGCGAGCACCTCAGCACGACCGCCCGCGCGATCCTCGCCGAGTTCGCCGACTCCTTCCCGGAGAGCGCCCACTTCCGCGGCGGGCGCAAGCTCCGCAAGGGCGGCTGGGAGCGCGTCTTCCCGGGTCTTGATGCCGACGTCGAAACGAAGGAGGCCTTCCTCGACGCGGTGGACGAGCTCGTCGCGATGGGCCTGGTCTCCGTCCGGTGGCGGCGTTTCCGCGAAGGGAGCGAGGTGGAGGCGCTCTACCTCGAGGACGCCGAACGCCTGTTCTCACTCGTGGGGCGCGCTTCGCCGGAGGAGGTGCGCGAGCAGATGCTCGCCGTCCTGCAGGGAGAAGCGTGGGCCGCTTCGCCTGATCCCGCTCTCGGCGATGTGCATGAGGCGGTCCGCACCCACCTCGCGGCGGCTCTGGAGGAACGCCATCCGGTTCCGCTCCGCGACGCTTTGGAGCTTCGCGATCTCGCTCGTCTGTTCACCGTTTCAGCGGCGCAGGCACGACTCGTGCCGCTTCGAGCGCTGAGCGTCCGGCTGTACCGCGACAGCAAGCGCCTCGAGCGCCTGCTGCCGGTCGCCGACCGCCTGACCCGACGCGCAGCGGGTCTCGCCGTCTCCGCGGAGCTGGGTCTCGCCCGCACGTACCCGGAGGCATCGCTCGCGCTCCGCGGGACGCTCGTCTTCGCGGCATCGCAGCC
This sequence comes from Spirochaetales bacterium, assembly GCA_007127335.1. GTDB lineage: Bacteria > Spirochaetota > Spirochaetia > DSM-27196 > SLST01 > SLST01. Next base: position 7,191 of record SKZO01000336.1, read on the forward strand.
GCGGCGCTGGGAGTGCGCCGCTCGTGCCGTGACGCTCCCCGCCGCGACGGTGGACGAGATATGTACGGTCGAGTTCGCATCGCCGTCGCCGGCGGTGCTTTCGGTGGAGAACAAGGAGACCTTCCATACGCTCGCCGAACGGCTTCGCGCCGGCGCGCTCCCGCCGCGGTTCGAAGCGGTTGCCTACTGCGGCGGTCACCCCCACGCGGTGTACACCAGTCTCCTCTCGCGCTGCGCCGCCGCCGGCGCGGGTCTCCACCACTTTGGCGACCTTGACCCGGACGGGCTCCTCATCCTCGCCGAGCTCGACCGCGCGCTCGAGGCCGACGTCCAACCCTTCCTGATGGACGTGGCCACCTACCGCACCTACCTCCCCCACGGCTACGAGCCCCCGCCGGCGCGCCTCGAGCTCCTTGCCGCGTCGAAGGAGTCTCTCCCGGCCGCCATTCAGCCGCTCGCCGAGGAGATCCTCAC
>SKZO01000060.1 GCA_007127335.1 Spirochaetales bacterium
TCAGCGTCAGACGTTCGGTGGACGTCTGGAACGTGAATCGCGGCCAGCGCCTTGAGAACCTGATCCTACCCATCCTTGCCGACGTCTACCGGCGCACCGGAGAGCTCGAGCCGGTCCGGATACACGATCATCTGCGGTCCATGCTCACCGCGAACGTGTACGCCTACGTGTTCAACGCGCGGGGTGAGCCCACCTACATCTATTCGCTCGGGCGGCGGGTGCCGCTCTATGACCAGCCGGCCGTCAGGGCTGAGCTCCGGCGGCTATGGGAGTCGGACCAGAGACCGGTTCCCGTGGTCGACGGCACCGACATTGTGGGGTACCTCGCCGCGGACACCGTCGGTTTCACCCACGACGCGGCGAACCGCAGATTCCTGAGCAGCATCACGGGCACCGTGCTCGCGGGGATGTCCGGTGCGGTCCTCGTTGCCTTTGGAGCCGCCTGGCTGTTCGCGTCGCTTCTCTCGCGTGAGACGCGGGCCGTTGCGAGCGGGCTGCGCGAGATCGCATCCGGCAGCCGAACCGTCACCTTCCCGCCGACGCATGCCCACGAGCTACGCGAGATCAGCGACTCGGCCGGTCGGCTGCAGGACCAGCTTTTCCAGGAGGAGCGGCTGCGACGTCAGTGGATGGAGGACATCTCGCATGACCTGCGCACGCCGGTCGCGGCGCTCAAGAGCCAGTTGGAGGGAATCCTCGAGGGGTATCTCTCTCCGACCGACACCCGGCTGAAGAACCTCCACGACGAGGTGATCCATGTCGAGCTGCTCGTCTCGGACCTGCGGGAGCTGAGCCGAATCGAGTCTCCGGACACCGTTGTCTCGCTCGAGCCGGTGGCTCTCTGCGACTTCGTGGGCCAGATTGCCGAAGGGGTTCGACTGAGCTTCGATCATCCGGAGAGCAGGTACTCAGTGTCATGCACCCTGCATTCGCAGGTACCCGCGGACCCGCACCTGCTGCGTCGGGCCCTCGTGAACCTCATCACGAACGCCTTCGAGCACGTTGAGCCGGGCGGAGAGGTCTCCGTCTCGATCAGCGACCAGAACGGACTCGCAACCGTTGATGTCGCCAACACCGGAATCGTTGACACCGACGAGATACCGCGCTTCTTCGACCGGCTCTACCGCGGTGCGAAGCGTACATCGCGTATGGGATCCGGCCTGGGATTGCCGATCGCACAGACGATCGCCGAGCGCCACGAAGGGTACCTCGCGATGCAGCAGCACGGGCGTTTCACACACGTCTACCTTCAGCTTCCGCTCGAGTTGCGCGGCCGGCCCGCAAAGCGGTAACCATACCCCCTCACCGTCTCGATCCACTCGGCCGTGCCGAGCATCGAGCGGATATTGGCGACATGCGTATCAACGGTACGCTCGGATCCGTCGTACGGCCGATCGAGACACTCGCTGAGGATGTGATCGCGGGTCACGGCCTGGCCGTGCAGCCGCGCGAGCTCATGGAGGATCCGCCACTCGCTCTCGGTGAGACGAACCGGTCGTCCGTCGAGCGAGACCCGACGGGATGCCTCGTCAATGGCGAGCTCGTGGCCCTCGAACTCCCAGAGCGTCTCCTCGCCCAGGTGCGCTCCCCCGGCAGCGTATCGACGAAGGATCGCCTCTACGCGAAGGACGAGCTCCTTCCCCGAGAACGGTTTCACGACATAGTCGTCGGCCCCCACCTCGAATCCCATCACACGCTCGGACTCACTCTCCTTCGCGGTAAGGAAGATGATCGGCACATCGCTGTCCTTGCGTATCTCCTTCGCAAGCTGATACCCGTTCCCGTCCGGCAGCCGGATATCGAGCACGAGTGCGTCCGGCCGGTGCTCCGAAAGCGCCTCGAGCGCGCCGGCGACATCGCCGACGGCGGTCACCTCGTAGCCGCTGACGGTAAAGCATTCGGTGACCGCGTCGCGGATAAGGACGTTGTCTTCAACCACCAGGATGGATGCCACCCGTTCCCCCTATATCGCGTGATGATCGACGACCAGTCGCATCACGTAGTTGACCGTAGGCATGTCGAGGTCGAGCGCATAGTCGTTGACGATCTCGCCGATGAGTTGCCAGTCCTCGCCGTGGATGGGGTCGTTCTCCTCGTCGTACTGGAGCGAGAAGAGGTCGGCGATGTCCGAGAGGTAGCGTGCCTCGTCCAGGAATGCGGCTTCCGGCTCCGCCCTTTTCCTGATCTCGTCGGCGAGCGTCTCGAACACCTCGGTCGCCATGTCGGCTGGAAGATCACCAAGGGTGCCGACGAACGCCTCGCGAACGAGCTCGACCTGTTCTTCCGGCGGCGCGTCGCCGTGACGCTTGCGCAGCCGGGCCAGACGCGCGAGAAACCGTTCCGAGACAAACATGAACCCTCCCACCACGAGTATACTCGAGCGATTCCCGTTCGTCTGCCGCCGCCGTGAAGGCCGCTTGACCGGGCAGGCACGCGGTCCTACTATCCTTGGGCAGGAGGTACCTGTGAGCACCACCGCCCCGCTCACCGTGCTCGGTGACTACGCAATGGACGAGAAGACCGTCTGCATTCACCCCAACGACGGGTTCGACCTCGGGCTGATGACGACCGAGCATGCCGTACGGATCCATGTGGGACACGCAGGCAATCCGACCGACGTTCCGGACGACGCCTATGTCTGCGGCACGATTCACCTGAAGAACGAAGTCAGAAATGGACATGTCGAGCTCGGGCTGAAGTCCGCGGAACGCCTTGGAGGCGCAAAGCGCGCAGTCGTTCACTACCAGAAGGGCGACCGGTACGGCACGCTGCTGATCACACCGGCGTGAAGCTCTCCCTGCTCGGCGCCGTCGGTCTGCTCCTGTTGTCCTCCTGCAGATCGACGCCAACGGTTCCGCGTCCTTTCGTGGCCGACGAGACGACCTTTCTCGGGCTCGCAGTCGTCGAGGCCTCCCGGCTCCCCGACGAGCTCGCGCGCGCAGAGCTGTACCGGCAGATCACCCTCGGGTATCAGGCAACAGGCGACGAGGCGAGTATGCGCTCAGTCGCGGGCGCCGGCCTGCAACTCGCACGTGCCGCCGGACCGACCGAGCAGAGCATACGCGTTCGTCTCGGGCTCGCGCCGCTGCTCGCGGCTGCGGGCGAAGACGCGAGTGCGCAGGACGCGCTCGAGGCAGGCCTGCGGTTTGTCTCGTCGGCTGAGGACCCGGAGGTCCGTGCCGAGCTGGTACCGCTCCTTGTCCAGAGCGCGCTCAGGTCGGACGAGCCCGCGCGGCCGATCCTCCGTCGCAGCGTGGAAGAGGCCTACGTCATCGACGACCCGGAGCACCGTGCCGAAGCGCTTATACGGATCGCCGAGGTCTACCAGGCGGCCGAGACCTTTCTTTCGGTTACCAGCTTCATCCACCAGGCGAGCCCCGCCGTTCGAAGCGTCCCGGGCAGGTTCACGCGGGCGCAGCTGTTTGCCCGCCTGGCCGATCTCGCTGAGCGAAGTGGCGAGGCCGTCCTGGCCGCTCGACTCATCTCGAGTGCGATCGAGGAGGTCGACATGGGCGGCGGACCGACGAGCGAGGACGAGAGCAGGCATCTCGTGACGACGGTCACGCAGGTCGCGGGCCTTCGTCGCCGCGACGACGCGCTGCGACTCGTCGAACTCTTTGCGCTGCCCCAGGACGCCGTGCGCGCGATGATCGGGATCTCGGAGGCTGCGCAGACGCGAGCGGCCCGGCTCGATCACCTGCGGCACGCGTCGCAGCTCGCGCAGCGCGTAGAGGACACCGCGCAGTTCACTGCCGTGCATATCAGGCTCGCCGCGGCGTACTATCGGGTCGCCGCCTCGTCGCGCGCAAACGAGCACGCCGACCGCGCGGCGCAGGTGCTCGCCAGCGCGCCCGATCTCTACGCAGGCATCGAGCTCCCCGGCGAGCTGGCCCAGGTCCTCGTGAGGATGGACCGACTGCAGGCGGTGCGCGAGCTCCTCCTCCAGGCTCCCGACGAGTACGTCAGAGGCGCGGTCTCAGTCCGCGCGGCGGAGCAACTGATAGCAGACGGACGACTGGGGCTCGCCGACGACTTCCTGACCATCGCGCTGATCGCCTCTGACGAGGCGACCTACCTCGCGGACTCGCTGCGGCGCGCGATCGTCGCCGGATTCGCTCGAACCGGCAGCATCAGACTTGCGATCAGAACGGTCGAGCGCATGACCGACGCCCGGCTGCGGGCCGAAGCGGTCACCGTGCTCGCGGTCGTCGCCGAGCCCACCGGTGCCGTCATCCCGATGTACCGTGCCGATCTCGCTTCGGTGCTCGCGACCCGCTGATCGTTGTGCCGACGAATGAGCGCCCGTCCAGGAGTGCTTCGAGGTTGGTGAGGTCGCGTCCGTCCGCGGCGACCACCGTCATCGCAAGCTCGGCGGCTCGTTGTGTCGCGATCGGATCGAACGGGGTGTTCCCGCCGGGCACCCACTCGTCCCCCACGATCGCGCGAAGCTCGTCCCACGAGATATCCGACAACGGCGTCGCGTTCGGGTCGGTTCTGGGATCGGCCGTATAGATCTGCCGGATATTGCTCAGGTTGATCACCGTCGTCGCGCCAAGCGTCTCGGCGAGGCGCACGGATACGTTATCCGTGGAAAACCCGGGCTTCCACCCGCCGCCCACGAGGACGCGTCCGGCGAAGCTTGCAATGCGTGTGGGATCAGTGACCAGGGGGTCCGGGCACAGATCGCCGAATGCCGCCCGGACGACCTGGGCGTTGACCCGGGTCGCGGCAATTCCTATCTCGTCGAGCGTATGTGCGTCGATTTCGGGCGACAGTGACCTCGCGGCCTGCTGATACCTTCGCGCAGTCGCGCCTCCGCCCACTACCAGTGCGAACCGACGCTGCGGCTCATGCGCAAGCCGGGCACGGATTGCCGCGACGAACCGGGCGACGAACGCCGTGTCGACCTCGTCCGGGACCACGATCGAACCACCCACCGAAACCACCGTGACATCGCTCATCTGCCGTGGATCGTATCTCGAATCCGGTCCGGCGGCAAGCGGTTTGTGCTCAGCCGGTTTGTGCTCCGCTCTGAACGGGGTATATTGGTAGTGGAGCGTCTATGAGCACTGACCTCACGCGGCTTCTCGAGGAGTGGCCGTACGACAGTGAGAACAGCATACGTGTCATCACCGCCGAAGACGGGCGTAACGTGCTACAGGTGCGGCAACCGCTCGGGATCGAGCAGTACGAGCTTGACGGCCGGCCCGACGGGCAGCGGCCCGAGGGATTCGAGACGGTCCTGGACTACATCGAGCACGAGCTCGCCGAGTACGAGACCACCCACGGCAGCGACCAGGGCTTCGAGCTCGAAGACAGCGCCGCCACCTTGCTTCAGAATGAAGGCGTCCTCTTCTACTATCGTTATCTCCTGCTCTTCCAGCTCAACGACTTCGAGCGCGTGATCCGTGATACCGCGCACAATCTGCGTATCTGCGACCTGCTCGAACGGTTCGCCGCGGACGAAGAGGACGCGGAGGCGGTGCTCCAGTTCAAGCCGTACATCTACCGGATGAACTCCGTATCACGGGCGATGGCGCTCGTTCAGCGGCACGAGCACGCTGAAGCGAGGAATGTCCTCGAAGCTGCGATAGAAGTGATACAGGAGATGAGCGACGTCGATACTCCGGCGTTTCAGTTCGAGCGCGTACGGTCGGTGAACTACCTGCGATCAGCCCTCGAGCAGATCGAAGAGGCTCCCGGGGACCCGGTCACGGAGCTCGAGCGCGAGCTCGAAGCGGCGGTGCAGGAGGAGGACTACGAGCGTGCGGCACGACTTCGCGACCACATCCGGGAGCTGTCTTGACAAAGTCCATAGGCGTGAGGAAGATCGGACGAGTATGACCCACCGCGGCACGCGAATATCCGCTGTACTACTGATGCTCTGCGCGCTGTTGATGGTGCCCGTCGGTCTGTTCGCACAACAGGTGCTGACCGCGCGCGAGTTCTTCGACACGGTTGCGGCCAACTACGCGAGCATCGAGGACTACACCGCGGATATGGTGTGGCGCGATGAAAGCGGAACGATGCGGGGGACTCTGATCTACAAGCGGCCGAACCTCGTGCGGATCGACTTCACCGAGCCCCGGGACCAGCTGCTCGTATCCGACGGTACGAGGCTACTGGTGTACGTGCCGGCGCACAACGTCCGTCTCACGCAGACACTACGCGATCAGGTGGGCGCGTCTCCGGGCGGCATGGCTACTCCGGAGGGCCTCGCACTGATGCGCCGCAACTACAACATCGCGTACCTCGAGGGGCCGGAGCCGGTACCTCTCCGCGAGGGGGCGGACACGTTCGTCACGAGGCTGCGTCTCGACCGACGGCAGGCTTCGGAAGGGTTTCGCCAGCTGATTCTCAGCGTTGATGAAGAAGGGTTCATCCGTGAGATCGTCGGCACAAAGGTCGACTGGGAAGAAGTCACGATGGAGCTCTCCAATATCCGCACGAATCAACGCATATCGGATCAGGTGTTCCAGGAAGAGGGCGATTCATCGGCCAGTATCGAGGAGAATTTTCTCTACGATCCCGAGGGGTAAATGGAATCGATCGGCGCTCGGTTTAATCAGACACGGGAAGCTCGGGGGTACACGCTCGAGCAGGTTGCTCGTGACACGCACATCGCCAAGCGGTTCCTCGAAGCACTCGAGAAGGAGGACTTCGCCGTCTTCCCCGGCGAGCCTTATCTCCTCGGCTTCATGCGCACCTACGCAAACTACCTCGGGCTTGAGCCGGAGGAGACCGTCGCGCTCTACCACAATCTCAAGCTCCAGGAGCAGCCGCCTCCGATCGACGAACTGATCAACAGGAGACCTGCGGTGCCGGTCGGACGCATTCTCGCGATCGCCGCCCTCGTGATCGCGATCGCCGCCGGCGTCTTTCTCGCGATCTCCGGGGATCTGTTCGACACGTCGTCACGCCCCGCCCGTCCGGAGCCGGAGGCCGCACCGGCGGCGATCGGCGAGCCTGAGGCCGTCTTCCGCATGGCCGACGAGATCGTCGAACAGCGTTTTTCTGAAGGCGAGCGCATCATGGTTCCCGTTCGCGATTCGCAGTTCCCGGTTGATCTCGTGCGGGTTGACGATGGACTGACCGTACGTGCGAGCGGCCGAGAGCAGCGGATCAGAGTTGGGGAAGAGACGTTCGTTGACGTGAATGATGACTCCCAGGGCGACCTGCGCATCGTCCTCCGCAGCGTGAACACCGCGGAGACTCCGCGCAGCGTCGTCATGCGGCTTGACCGGGGCGGAGCCGCGGCGGCGGCCGGTCGACCCATGGTCCAGGATCCTGTTGGCGTCGTCGTCGATGCTCCGGCTATAGGTTCAACGCTCGAACCCTCTCGCGAGGAGAACGTACGGCTGATTGCCGCTTACGACGAACCGCAGGAGTTCCCCGTGGTCGTCGAGTTCGGCGGCTATGCGATGTTCCGCTACGAGGCCGATGGGCAGCCACGCGTGGAACGCTACTACCAGCCCGGCGAGACGCTCCAGATGATCGTCCGGGAGCGTCTGAAGCTCTGGGTCTCCAACGCCGCGAGTGCCCGGCTGCAGGTTGCCGGACAGGAGATGTCGCTCGGTGACCCGGGCGAAGTCACCGCGGGTCTGATCACCTGGGTCGCCGACCCCGAGTCCGACCGCGTGCTTCTCGAGCTGATTCCGGTCTACTGACCGACGGCACCGAACTCGTCATGACACGCACGTTCTTCCTTGAGAATCTCGGGTGCGCCAAGAACCAGGTCGATGCCGAGATCATGATCGCGGCGCTCGAAGCGACGGGGTGGCGTCGCTGCGCAGAGGCCGGCGAGGCGAGCGTCATCCTCGTGAACACCTGCGGCTTCATTGGTCCGGCGAAACAGGAATCGATCGACGTTGCGCTCGGCTTCCTGAGCGAGTACCCGGAGGCTCGCGTCGTACTGGCCGGGTGCCTCTCACAGCGCTATCCGGATGACCTTGCTTCGGGGATACCGGAACTCGCGGGCGTCTTCGGCAACAGGGCCCCCGCGCGCATCGTCGAGCTCCTCGATTCGATCGCCGCAGGCACTGCGCCGGGGCTCGAGGACGCTCAGGCGCGAGACACCGGGCCGCGGGTGCTTGTTCCAACCGTCGGCCGCGATGGTTCGCCGGGCCTCGAATCGCACACACGCTCATCGCTCCTCTCGCTGCCGGGTTCCGCGTACGTCAAGGTCTCCGAAGGGTGCGACAACCGGTGCGCCTTCTGCGCGATCCCCATGATTCGCGGCCGATCGCGCAGCAAGCCGATCGAGGCGGTCCTTGGCGAGATCGACGCGCTCCTCGATCGCGGGATCCGGGAGATCAACCTCGTCGCGCAGGATCTCGCCGCCTACGGCCGCGATCAGCCCGGCTCTTCGCCGCAGGAGCTGCTGCGTGCCGTGTCGCGTCGGCAAGGCCGTTTCTGGGTACGACTGCTCTACGTCTACCCCGATCACTTCCCCGACTCCTTCTTCCCCCTGCTCCAGGCCGACTCCCGCCTGCTGCCCTACTTTGACGTGCCGTTTCAGCACGCCTCCGCGGCCGTTCTGCGCCGGATGGGACGGCCGGGATCCTCCCAGGGGTACCTTGAGCTGGTGCGCCGGATCAGGGCTGCCCTGCCCGACGCGGTGATCCGGTCAACCTTTCTCGTTGGCTTCTTCGGCGAGAGCGAAGATGACTTCCGGGAGCTGCTGGAATTCCAGCAGCAGGCGGAGCTCGACTGGCTTGGGGTCTTTCCGTACTCGCCGGAGGAGGGCACGCCGGCGATGCGAGGGGATCCTCCGCTCGACGTCCCGCCGGCTCTCGCGTCGCGACGGGCCGCGGAGGTCGAGCGACGCCAGCGTGAGATCACCCACGCCCGGATGGAACGTTTCGCAGGCCGCGAGCTCGATGTCCTTGTCGAGGAGCTCGTTCCCGGCGAGCCGCTGGCCCTGGGCAGGTGCTATGCCCAGGCGCCGGAGGTCGACGGTTCGGTCGTTGTCAATGCGCCCGAAGGTTCGCTCCGGCCCGGCGCCTTCACGCGATGCCGGATCATCCGTCGCAACGGGCTGGACTTGGAAGCCGTACCGCTATAGGATCTGACGGTGGCAGCACGCGCCGAGATCGAACGACTCAACCCCGCCCAGCGCGAGGCCGTTCTCCACACGGACGGCGCGCTCCTCATCCTTGCCGGTGCCGGTTCCGGGAAGACACGGGTCATCACCGTCAAGATTGCCTACCTGATCGGTGAGCTCGGCGTCGACCCCAGGTCCATTCTCGCGGTGACCTTCACCAACAAGGCGGCAGCGGAGATGCGCGCGCGCGCCGCAGCGATGGAGCCCGCCGCCGCCGACGTGATGATCAGGACCTTCCACAGCTTTGGCGCCTGGCTCCTGCGGCGCAACGCCGCGCCCGCGGGACTCGACCGGGGCTACGCCATCTACGACGACGACGACGTGGTAAGCCTGCTGCGGACGATCTATCCCGATGAGCACCGGGGCAGTCTCGCCCGGTACGCGAAGCTGATCAGCCGCGCAAAGGACTACACCCTGCGTCCCGACGACGACCTCATCCCCATCTCGCCGGATCCCGAGTTCGCCGAGATCTACCGGGCGTACCAGCGTCGGCTCGACGAGATCGGGAACGTCGACTTCGGCGACCTGATACTCAAGCCGGTGGAGCTGCTGCGTTCCGACGAGGCGATACGACGACGAACCCGGCAGCGGTACCGGTACGTGCTCGTCGACGAGTACCAGGACTCCAACGTCGCGCAGTACGAGCTTCTGAAACAGCTTTGCGACGAGAAGACCTACCTGTGCGTCGTAGGAGACGACGACCAGAGTATCTACCGGTTCCGTGGAGCCGAGGTGCGGAACATCCTCACCTTCAGCGAGAGCTTCTCCGGCACGACGGTCATCAAGCTCGAGCAGAACTACCGGTCCACCGGGCCCATCCTCGACGTCGCGTCGGCCGTCGTCCGGCACAACCTGGGGAGGCTCGGCAAGACGCTCTGGACCGAGCGAACCGGAGGAAGCGAGCCGAGCCTTGCGCTCCTGCGCGATCAGGACGAGGAAGTCGAGTACTGTCTCGATCTCATCTCCCGGGAGCCCCGGGAAACGGCCATCCTGTACCGGACGAACGCCCAGTCGCGACTCTTCGAATCGGCGCTTATCAGGGCCGGGATCCCGTACCGGATCGTCGGCTCGCTGCGATTCTACGAGCGGGAGGAGATCAAGGACGCGCTCGCCGTGCTGAAGCTGTGCGCAAATCCCCGGGACGAGGTGTCGTTCCGCCGCATCGTGAACAAGCCGGCGCGCGGCATAGGCGCGAAGAGTCTCGAGACCGTGGCCCGCGAGGTTGCCTCCCATCGCGGCGACCTGCTCAAGGCCACCGAGGCCGCCGCCGCGGACCTCTCCCGCAAGGCCGGTGCCGCGGCGCGGTCATTCGCCGCCGCCGTTCGGCGCGCGAGGGAGGCGCTCGGCGGCGGGAAGCTCTCCGACTTCACTGAAGCGCTCGTGCGCGAGCTCGGTCTCTGGGATCTGCACGCTGAGGGCCAGGACCCCGTCGTCGCCCAGTCGAAAGTCGAGAACCTCGAGGAGTTCGTGAACGCTGCGAGCCTCTACCCGGCGACCGAAGAGGGACTCGCAGAGTTTCTTGAGCTCGTGGAGCTCGACCGCTCGCGGGAGACGGATGAGACGCTCGACGCCCAGGTGACTCTGATCACGATGCACAATACCAAGGGGCTTGAGTTCGACCGCGTGATCGTCACCGGTCTCGAGGAAGGACTCTTTCCGCGCGGCGGTGACGAGGATCCGGACGAGATCGAGGAGGAGCGACGGCTCTTCTACGTCGCGGTCACGAGGGCACGTGACGAGCTCTACCTGACCTCATGCAGCTACCGGAGACTGCACGGACGCGTCCTGGACTTCGTGCCCTCGCGGTTCCTCGGTGAGATTCCCGCCGAGCTGCTGCGCCCGGCGACCACCGGCGAGCGGGCGCGCCCGGGGGCAGCCACGGACGAGTACCCGGTGGGCAGCGCCGTGTACCACGACGACTACGGCATGGGGGTCGTCGCCTCCTGTCGTCACAGCGGGAGCGATCTCGTGGTGCAGGTGCGGTTCGAGACTGGTCGGGTCGCGAAGTTTCTCCCTCGCTACACGCCGCTGGAAAAGGTGTCAGGCGATGACTGGTAGCGTCCAGGCGCGTCTGCGTCGTCTCCCGCGCATCAGGCGCGCAAGAGGGTACCGGCTCTACACGGTCGACGGCCGACGGATCCTCGACCTGTGGCAGGCCGGAGGCCGGGCGATACTCGGACATCGTGGCGAGGTCGTTTCGGTCGTGAAACGGGTGCTCGACCGGGGCGTGCTCGCCGCGATGCCGGCGGTGCAGGAGCGGCGTCTCGAACAGGCCCTCCGCCGACTCCTTGGCGACGACGCTTCGCTGAGGGTCGCCGTCTACGCCTCGCGCCGGCGTGCCATCGAGGCGGTCGCGTCGTCCATCGGCCTGCCGGCGTCGTGCACACCTGCGGATCCGGCACGTCCGACGAACGACGGTGCCTGCCGGCTCGAGTACTGGCGACCCTTCCTTCCCGATGCCCCCCGTACGCTTCCCTGGCCACCTCCGACCGTGCTCCTGCCGATCCTTCCCGACGGCGGCCTTTTCGAGGCTCAGACGGTCGTCTATTCGTCCGATCTCGGGGTCACGCTCCTCTCGGACCTGGTGCCGGAGCCGGCGCTCGCGGCCCTGACTGCTGCGGCATGGGGGCTGGTTTCATCGAGTCACCGACCCGTGCTACGTTTACCGGGATTCGAGTGTGCAGGGCCGTATCTCGCGCTCGAAGCGGTGGAGGACTACGACAGCGTGTTCGACTGCTTTCTGCGCTCAGGCGTACTCATCAGCCCTGATCCGGAAGTGCCGAGCATAGTGCCCGGTGAGATGTCGGACGGAGAGCGCGCGTGTCTGGAGACCACGGCTCGCGCCGCTGTGGGGCAGTCAGCCGGGAGGGGAGGGACGGGTGGGAACTGAACAGGCGATCCTGATGCTCTCGCGCTTCGTGCTCGGGGCACTCGCCACTTTCCTCGCGATCATCGTCTGGTCAAAGACGCGAGACACGGCGTGGATGCTCATTGTCGTCGGCACGGTCGCGCACTATGGTGAGGTCGTGTTCTCGGCGCTGGAAACGCTCGGAGTCGTCCGCCTCGACGCCGTGAGAGTCGCCGGTATCGCCGTCTTCCCGCTGGTACTCACGAACCTGCCGATCCTCTTCTTCATTCTCGCCTTCCTGGTGATCGTGGGAAGACGCATGCCGTGACCATGGTGTGATCGCGATGGCCCCCACGGGGCAGTCGCGCGCGGCTCCCTCGAGCGCGTCGAGCCGGTTCTTCGGCACGGCACCGTCTGCGACCGTGGCGGTATAGTCGCCAAGCACGAACACGTCCGGCAGCAACTCTTCGCAGAAGCCGCATCCCACGCACGATCTCTGATCAACGGTTACCCGAACCGAGCGCACATCCATGGCCATAAGCTACTACCGTTCTCCGTCGAGGCAAAGCTGACAGTTTGCGATACCTGAGTCTTTCGGCAGCAGTTGACACTCGGGTGAATTTTGCTATCTTACAAGGACGCTTTTGCGGATCCGAGAGGAGGAAGATATGGTGGCGTTGATCGTAGGGATCATTTTCATTGCGTTTGCGGTGTACTCGGTGCTCCCGGTATCGTGGTCCCTGCAATGGTGGGAATACGTCATCGACTTTCTGAAGGGTGGTGTGCCGATCATCGCCGTGTTCGTCGGTCTTATTGCCGTCTTCATCGGCATTGCCGATATCAAGGATCGTATTGAAGCGAAGAAGGAAGAAGCAGAAGAGGAGGCGCAGGCTGACAACTAGCCGTGCGCAGAGTGAAGCAATGAAGACCATATTTCCAAAGGCCAGGGACGTGGAGCGTCGATGGTACGTGATCGACGCCCGGGACGCGGTGCTCGGCAAGGTGGCCGTCAAGGCGGCTACCGTGTTGCGCGGCAAGCACAAGCCGGAGTTCACGCCGAATCAGGAGATGGGCGATTACGTGATCGTCATCAATGCCGAGAAGGTTCGTGTGACCGGCAACAAGGCGACACAGAAGATGTATTACCGCCATTCCGGGTATCCGGGAGCCTTGCGTTCGCGCACGTTCGAGCAGATGATCGCCCAGAGGCCGACTCACGTCGTCGAACACGCGATCCGCGGCATGCTTCCCAAGAGTCGACTTGGCCGGAAGCTCTTCACCAACGTGAAGGTGTATGCCGGTCCTGACCACCCCCATGCGGCTCAGAAACCAGAGCCCCTGACGATCGAGTAGAGGAGTTCCCATGGCACAACAACTTGCGCGTGGCACCGGACGCCGGAAGACATCCGTCGCGCGTGTGTATCTCAACCAGGGTGCGGGGAAGATCACGGTCAACGGTCGTGAGCTTGCTGAGTATTTCCCCAATCGAGTGCACGCGTACATCTGTGAGCAGCCCCTTGCGGTCACGGACAGTGCCGGCAAGTACGATATCGTGGTAACCGTCACCGGAGGCGGGCTCAGCGGCCAGGCCGGTGCAATCCGCCATGGCATTTCCCGTGCGCTCGTCACAGCGGATGAGACGAACTCGTCGAGTCTCAAAGCCAACGGGTTCCTGACGCGTGATCCCCGCATGGTTGAGCGGAAGAAGTATGGTCGACCCGGAGCAAGAAAGAAGTTCCAGTTCTCCAAGCGTTGAGATCGAGCAGGTTGCTCGCAGGAAAGGGGGGAGGCCCGGAGAGGAGATCGAAGTCGTCCTCACCGATGCCTCCTCTTTTTTTGTCGCGATGCGCGTCTGGGAAGAGGCTCCCTTTCACGACGGTGACACGATCGATGAGGAGCGCTGGGAGTCGATTCTCGCTCGCAGTCGGCTGTTCCAGGTTCGTTCGCGCGCGATGTCGCTGCTCGCCCGCTCCGAGCACAGCCGTTTCCTCCTGCGGCGGAAGCTTCTGCAGCGGGAGCTCGATGCCGCGGCGGTTGATCGTGTGCTCGACGAGCTCGAAGAGTCCGGTGCGCTCTGCGACCAGCGATTCGCGATCGGATGGGTGCGTTCGCGGCTTCGGTCGCACCCCGAGGGGCGCGCACACCTCGCAGGCGGGCTGCGGGACCGCGGAGTCGATGGCGCGCTCGCCGAACGCGCGATCGACATCGCCCTCAACGAGCTCTCCGTCACGATGGCCGACAGCGCGCGCGCCTGCGCGCAACGGCTCGCGCGTCGGCGCGCTCTTTCCGTCGACGAGATGCGTGATCGCCTTCACCGCAGGGGCTTCGCCACGGCCATCGCTCGGCGCGTCGCCGAGGAGTTCGGTGAGGCCGGCACCGACCCGGAAGAACGGTACGACCGACACGAGTAGCTCTTCCACTCTCCGTTGATATTCTGGATATATCACATATATACTTGCCGAAACCGCCGCATGCTGGTACAGTTGACAGGAACGGCGAGTGACGGCGAGCGGTGCCGATGCAAGAGGGAGTTCGATGGCGAAAAACGACAAGAAAGTGCGAATCTTCTCGGCCCTCGAGGTCGCCAACATCTGCGGCGTGGTCAACCAGACGGCGATCAACTGGATCAAGAACGGGTATCTCAAGGCGTTCACGACGCCGGGTGGTCAATACCGCGTGTACGCTGAGGACCTAGTGGACTTCCTCCATTCGCGCGGGATGCGCATGCCTGAGGAGCTTCAGCGCGTGCTCGAAGAGCAGCTGGAGATCGACACGATCCTGATCGTGGACGACGATCGCGATCTCAACAACCTGGTCTACCAGTACCTTTCCAAGAAGCACCCCGACTTCTCCGTCTACCAGGCCTTTGACGGGTTCGAGGCAGGCCGGATGCTCGCCGAGAAGAAGCCCGGGCTGGTTGTCCTCGACATCGACCTGCCGGGGATCAGCGGGCACAAGCTCGCTCGCAGCATCAAGGACGCCGGCGGCGTGACCAAGCCGATCATCATCGCGGTCTCCGGACTCGATGATCCTGCGGAGCAGGAAGAGATCCTGAAGGAGGGCGCCGACGCCTTCCTCGCCAAGCCGCTCGAGCTCGACGGTCTGAACCAGAAGATCAACGAGTTCATCACCCGGCGAGCGATGGGGGAGTAGCGTGCAGGATGCCCCGCTCGTCCTGGTAGTCGACGACGACGACGGTGTTCGGCTGACGTTGCGCGACTACCTTGAGCTCAAAGGACATCGGGTGGTCGTCTCGTCAGACGGCGTTGGTGCGATCAAGCTGCTTCTGGATCACGAGGTGGCGCTCGTCGTGACCGATTTCCGGATGGAGCCGCTTGGCGGGGACTACTGGATACGATTCCTGCGTCGATTCTGTTCGGATCTTCCGGTTCTGGTCATGAGCGGACTCGTGGACTCGGACACGGGAATCCCGTTCCCGCTGTTTCCAAAGCCGTTCGACTACGAGGCGCTCGAGAACAGAATCCGGGAGCTGCTCAGCGATGGGACGTGAAGGCGAGAGGAAGCCGGCTTTCACCGCGACGGCGCGCGGGCGCGTACAAGGCGTCGGCTTCAGGTATTCAGCACAGTCGGTTGCGCGTCGGCTTGGTGTCGCCGGCTATGTGCAGAACCAACCGGACGGCACGGTACGCGTGGAATGCGAGGGCGAGCCCGACGCCGTCAAAGAGATGGCCGACTGGTTGCGCAAGGGCCCGCCCGGAGCAAAGGTCACCGCGCTTGATCTCACCTACCGTTCAACCAGGCGCGGCTATACGACCTTCACCATAGAGCACTGAAGCAGGTTCAGGCTCGTGTCAACAGATCAGATGCAGTAGAATGCCTCCCGGCCCGCGTATTTCGCGGTCGTCTCGAGCATGTCCTCGATCCTCATCAACTGGTTGTACTTCGCCAGCCGGTCGGAGCGGCTCATGCTGCCCGTCTTGATCTGACCGGTCTCAAGAGCCACTACGAGGTCCGCGATGAACGCGTCTTCGGTCTCGCCGCTGCGGTGGCTCACGATCGCCGTGTACTTCGCGCGCTTGGCCATCTCGACCGCCTCATACGTCTCGGTCAGCGTCCCTATCTGGTTCACCTTGATGAGGATGCTGTTCGCGATGCCTTCATCGATGCCACGCTTCAGGCGCTTCGTGTTGGTGACGAACAGGTCGTCTCCAACGAGCTGGATCTTGTCACCGACCTTCTCCGTCAGCGCCTTCCATCCCTCCCAGTCGTTCTCGTCCATGCCGTCTTCGATCGAGATGATGGGGTACTTGTTCGTCCAGTCGGTCCAGTAGTCGGCCATCTCGGTCGACGAGAGCTCACGGCCGTCGGACTTCCTGAAGACGTACTTCCCCTTCTCCTTGTCGTAGAACTCGCTCGCCGCGGGGTCGAGTGCGATCATCACCTCGTCACCGGGCTTGAACCCGGCCATCTCGATCGCCTGGAGGATGACCTCGCACGCCTCGTCATTGCTCTTCAGGTTCGGCGCAAATCCGCCCTCATCTCCCACGGAGGTCGAATAGCCCTTGTCGCTCAGCACGCCCTTCAGCGTGTGGAAGATCTCTGAGGTCATGCGAACTGCTTCGCGGAAGGTCTCCGCGCCAACGGGCATCACCATGAACTCCTGGAAATCCACCGAATTGTCCGCGTGCGACCCGCCGTTGAGGATATTCGCCATTGGCACCGGCAGCAGCGTCGCGTGATAGGTGCCCAGGTACTTGAACAGCGGCACGCCGAGCAGATCCGCCGCGGCGCGGGCGGTCGCCATGGAAACCCCGAGGATCGCGTTCGCCCCGAGCTTCGCCTTGTTCTCCGTTCCGTCGAGCTCGATCAGCGTCGTGTCTATGTCGACCTGATCGAGCGCGTCGAGTCCCTCAATCTCAGCCGCGATGATGTTGTTCACGTTTTCCACGGCCTTGAGAACGCCCTTTCCCTTGAACCGCTTCTTGTCGCCGTCGCGAAGCTCCACCGCCTCGTGCTCGCCGGTCGACGCGCCTGACGGTACCGCCGCGCGGCCGAACGAACCGTCCTCGAGGACGACGTCCACCTCAACGGTCGGATTTCCCCGGGAGTCGAGGATCTCTCGCGCCTCCACGTATTCAATCGTGCTCATATCTACTGCTCCTTGAGTTGATGCTTTCAGACTATCCCTGCGGCCCCGGGCTCTGTCAAGAAGTGGTGCTGATATTGTTGGTACCTGAAGGGGCGGGGCGGAGTCGTTTTGATGGCTTTTCGGTTTCGCTCCGCGAGATCTCATAGTACAATCGTCCCCGGATGCGGTACTCACGGCTCCTCAGCCACACCACGCGTGACTATCCTCGATCGGTGCGCTCCGCCGGACATGCCCTCCTGCAGCGCGGAGGGTTCATCCGTCCGCTGTCGCAGGGGCTCTACTCCTTTCTGCCGCTCGGGTTGCGCGTCGTCAGCCGGGTCACCGAACTGATCCGTCGCGAGATGCTCGCGCTCGAGGGCCAGGAGGTGCTGCTCCCGCTGGTGAATCCGCTCGAGCTGTGGAGGAGCACCGGACGCGCGGAGATCGCCGCGCGCGACCTCGTCGGGTTCCGTGATGCATCCGGCCGGGACATGGTGCTCGCTCCAACCCACGAAGAGGCGATGGTCGCACTCGTGAAGTCGGTCGTCACATCCTACCGGCAGCTGCCGGTCTTTCTCTTCCAGTTCCAGACCAAGTATCGAAACGAGACGCGGCCACGTGGCGGTCTGCTGCGGACGCGGGAGTTCGTCATGAACGACGGTTACTCCTTTCACCGGTCGGCTACCGACCTCAACAACTTCTACCCTCGCGTCTTCGCGGCCTACGAGCGCATATTCGACGCGTGCCGGATTCCATTCGTCACCGCGGAGGCGGCCGTGGGGATGATGCTCGGCGATCGGTCCATGGAGTTCCTGATGCCGAGCGACGCCGGCGACGATCGCGTCATTCGCTGCGAAAAGTGCGGATACGCCGCGAATGCAGAGGTCGCGGTAGGTACACTGAGCCGTCCGGTCGGCGATCCCCAACCGCTTACCACGGTCCCGTCGCACGGCGCGGCGACAATGGGTGAGCTCGCGGCGGTGTTCGAGTGCGGGAGAGACGCTCTGACGAAGACGATGGTCTACTCGAACGGTGACGAGCTCGTGCTCGCGGTGGTGCGCGGTGACCAGGAGGTGAGCAGCGAGAAGCTCGAGCGGGCGCTCGGGACGCCCGGCCTGCACTTCGCCAACCGGGAGGAGCTCGCCTTCTACGGCATCGATCCGCGAGCGGTAGGCCCGATCGATCTCCCGCTCGATCTCCTCGAGCTCGATGTCACGGTCCGCGTCGTTGTCGACGACGTGGTCGCGAACACGCCAAACCTGATCGTCTCGTCGAACGAGTCCGGGATCCATTTCGCCAACGTGAACTTTGGACGCGATTTCGAGAGCGACCTGGTCCATGACATCGCGCGGATACTGCCCGGTGCCCGGTGCGCCAACTGCGCGAGCGAGCTCGTCGAACAGCGGGTCGTGGAGCTTGGCAATATCTTCAAGCTGGGCGACTACTACACGAGGAGGCTTCGCCTGACGCTGTCGGATGCGAAGGGCCGACGGTTTCACCCCCAGATGGGGGCCTACGGCATTGGAATCGGACGGCTGGTCGCCGCGATCGCCGAATCGAATCACGATCGCCGGGGACTCGACTGGCCGCCCGGGCTCGCACCGTACCCGTTTCTCCTGATGGGGATAGGACGCTCGCCCAAGGTGGCAGGCGTACTCGAGGCGCTGCACGGGGAGCTTGGAGACGCCTTTCTGTACGACGATCGTCGTGAATCGATCAGCACGAAGTTCCGCGATGCCGACCTGATGGGCATCCCGATGCGCCTGATTGTCAGTCCCCGCACGCTCGAACAGGGCAAGGTGGAGCTGCTCGAGCGGGGATCGACGAAGGTGAGACCGGTGTCGGTCGCGCACGTGCGTACGGCCGTCTCCGAGATGACCGGAGGTCCAAAGTGAACCCCTCGTTGCGCCTGACCCGCGAGCTCGTGGACCAGATCGTCTTTGGTATGGAGAACCAGGACCGCGACTACGTGCTCGACACGGATGAAGCGAGAGTGGTACCCGCCGACCAGGTGGAGTCCGACGAAACCGGTGAACGGTACGTCGAGCTCCCGGAGTGGCGAAGCGTTGACGGGTACAACCTGATGGAGCAGTTCGTCGCGACGCTGCACAACCCGATCTACCGCGCGCGCCTTCGCGCGATACTCGCCTCCGGTCGCGGGGTGTTCCGGCAGTTCAAGGATACGGTACGTGAGCGCCGGGAGATCGAGCGCATGTGGTTCGCCTTCAAGGAGAAGGCGATGCGGGATCTGGTCGCCGAGTGGTTCAACGACCTGCGCGAGCGGGAGGGGCTCGAGCGGCTGGAGCTCGAGGATGCGGAGACGGAGACCGACCAGTTGATCGAGCTCGATTTCGCGTTCCGTCCCGCGGCAGAGGGGGAACTCGCGACGATTGCGGCCCTCGATCGCGAGGCGTTCGACGAGATCTTCGAGACCTCAGACCCCGACACCGTCGACCTCTACTACCAGGCGTCGCGTGCGAGTATCCCCGCGATCTCGGATGCGGCAAGCACCGTCCTCGTCACGGAGACCCAGGGTGGCGATTTCGCGGGGTTTCTCTGGGCGGTCACGCGGCGATCCGGCGAAGCGTCGGTTGCCTACATCGTCCAGCTCTACATACTCCCGGAGTTCCGGGGCTTCGGACTCGCGCGGGAAACGCTGCGTACCTACTGCCGCGGCGCCCATGAGCGCCGTCTGGGCGAGGTGCATCTCTCCCTCGCGGGCAGGGCGCTCGACCTCGAAGCGAGCTTCTCCGGGTACGGCCTGACCAGGCACAGCGTGGAGCTCGTCATCGACGTCGACCGGTGGTACCGGTCGCAGACCGGATAGTCAGCGGCAGGCGAGGCGTCTCGCCCGCTCGCGTTCGGCCCGGTCGTGGATCTCGTCGAGTTCGAGCATGACCATGTCCGCGGCGTGCTGCTTGGGGTCCACGCCGGCCGGTGCGGTTGCCCGAGCGCGTTCGCGGAATCCGCGGCAGTCGGTGGGTTCGGAGACACTCAGCATGACGAGGTCGCGGGTGGCGAGGTCTCGACTCATGTCGCCGGTGGGATGAAGTCGCAGGACGTTCCCCGCCACGCCCATGAACACGGCGAAGTCGAAGAGCTTCAGGTACGAGTCCACCTCCTTGACGCCGCGCTTCGTGTCCGGCTGACCTTCGCGGTACCGGGTTCCGGACGGGAAGACAAGCACCAGCCGGCCCTCGTGCTTGAGTCTGATCATCTGGCGGGTTGCGGCCATGTTGATATGGCGGCTGCGGGTGAGCTCCTGTGCCTTCTGCTCCTGATCCTCGTACCTGAGAAGGCTGCGGGTTGGGTAGATGACGATGCGGGTGTACGCCTCCGCGAAGGCGTTGACGAACTCGCTCTCCTCGTTGAGCTTCATCCCCGCGATTGCGATCACCTCATCCGCGATGTCCTGCCGGCCCTCGTGCTCGAGCAGGTAGTAGAGGCACGGTATGTCGAAGTTGGAGTAGTGCTCCATGAGGATGAGGCCCGATGCCCCGTTCTGCGCGCGCTCGTAGAGATCGTGCATGTGGTCGAGCCCAATGACACCGCTGCCCGGCAGGAGCAGATCGTCCAGCACCCCGTGGATAAGGCGTCGGTTCGCTGCATTCGCCTCCTGGTAGACATTCTCCGTCGTGATCGTTCGAGGCTGTGCGGAGTTCGCGCGCATGGCGAGAGCCTCTTTCCCGTAGACATCCCGAATGGGTCCGAGTACTTCCGGTCTCATCGTCTGCTCCCCCGCGGGTAGATGATGGTCGCGAGCTCGCGCAGGTTCGAGATGCGCGGGATCGACGGCGCCTCCGAGTCTGGAGTCGACATATGAACGATCATCCCTCCAAGATCGCGGAACGGTAGCAGATATTGTACCACGTCGTCCACAAACAGTGTTGACGCAAAACGGAGGTTGAGCTCGCTTGCCGCGCGCAGATAGACCTCACGGCTCGGCTTGCCCACGTAATTATTGCTGCGCAGGTCGAAGACCCGCTCGAACCGGTCTGAGAGGCCCAGGCGGCCCAGCACGCGCCGGGCATGCTCGGCCGGGCCGTTCGTCAGCACCGAGGCCGGCAGGTCGATCTCCTCGAGAGCCTCCCGCGCGGTTGCGGCGTGGTCGTCGGTGATCCAGCGCGAGAGGTCCGCCGGATGCACCGCCTCCATGTACGGGTCCACGTCGTCCAGTCCGTGTTCCGCCTGCAGCCACTTGAGCGTCGTACCGTACCGCCGTCGCGCGGAGGCCCGAAGCGAGTCCGCGGACGGGAGATCGATATCAAGGTGCATCGCGACGAAGCGGGTCATGCGCCGGTTCATCTCTTCGCCAAGCCCGCAGGAGGCCGGATAGAGCGTGTTGTCGATGTCGAAGAGCAGGTACTCGATCACAGGGGAGGCTCCGGGCGATAGTGCAGGGACGCCCGCCCGTCGGAGGGCGGGCCGCCCCGGGTCTGCCCGGCCCGCGAAACGGGAAGCCGCGACCGGTCGACGTAGCAGATGTCGGGGACGCCCTCCCTGCAGAAGCCGATCATGATCTCGACCGCTGCCTCGGGCGACAGACCGGTCGCAGGCAGTGCGATCGAGAAGGGCGTGTCGAGTCCGAGCCGTTCGTCGGTCTCCACCGTCTCGCCCGTGCGCAGGGTCAGCCGCTGCGTGAAGTCGTCCGCCGCGCGGTAGCCGGCGGGCAACTCCACCGTCACGAGGAGCTCCTCAACCGCATCGTCCAGCTCGAGTCGCGCTACTGCGTCGGGAGCGAACCATCCGAACGCGCCGGTGCGGGATTCGCACGACACCAGGGCTGCCGCCAGACAGGCGCAGATCAGGGAAGCGATACGACGCTTACGATACGACCGCTGGCGTGCCATTTTCGTTCGTCGTTTCCGGGGTCGGGTATTCGAAGGCCATCTACTACATAATAATAGAGATGCTCGCCCTGGCCGAGTCGCAGCCGTCGGGAAAATCGCCCGGGGGCCGTTTCTTCGAGCGGCGTCATATACGGGTCCCATCCGTTGAAGGTGCCGACGAGCGAGACGCGGCTCCCGGGCGGGGCGGTGACGACGAACTCGACCGTGCCGTCGGCGTGCACGATCGGCGTCTCCGTAATCGTCCGCTCGACCCGTGGAACGACGGTGCGCGACAGCCGCACGCCCCAGCGGTCGGTGACGCTGTCCGGGTTCGCGGGGTCGGTGGCCCAGACGCCGTTGACGATGAGCCGGTAGCGAAGCTCGGTGACCTCGCGCGGCACGTCGTAGAGAAGCACGTAGATGTCGTTGTCGTTGCGCTCGAACGCGTGGCGACGCGAGAAGTTTTCGTGCGCGAAGGCGGCCTCCACCGAATGGACTCGCCCGCCGTGGCGTCCGGGGCCGAAGTCGTAGCTGAACAGGAGCCGGTCGCCGATCATGCGCGGGGCCGACGCCGCATCGATGCTTGCGGCCTCGAGGATGATGCTCAGGTCCTGTGCACCGATGAAGGCCGCGAAGAGGATCATGGCTGCAAGGAGGGCTATCCGTTTTGCGCTCATCTCGATACAGTACGATACTAGAATCGACGCGGAATGGCCCGTCCTTAACGGAGGCGATTTCCGGCCGACAATCGTAGACAGATATGCCGTCTCTTCAGGAGATCCGCCAGTTTAACAGCCGCCTCATATCGCTCGGCAATGAACCGGAGGTCGTGCAGGAGTGGGGGGAGGAGCTCGAAGACGTCGAGGTCCCCGATTCCGGGCTCGACGACGATCTCTCGTCCCTGCTCTCGGACACCGGCGATCTCGACGAAGAGCCGTCCCCTGAGGAAGCGTCCCCGGCGCTGTCTGAGCTGGTCGACGAGGAGTCCGAGCCATCGGACGAGCCGTCCGAGCCATCGGACGAGCCGTCCGAGCCATCGGATCAGCCGTCCGATGCCGACGAGTTCTCCCTCGACGAGGGAGACTTCTCGGACTTCGCCGCGCTGCTCGGCGAGGGCGATGTCGTTGAGCCGGCCGGCGAAGAGCCGGCCGGTGAGGAACCGGCCGGTGAGGAACCGGCCGCGTTCGACGACGTCGAGTTCGAGCTGCCCGACTTCGAGGCCGATGATTCCGACGCCCGCGCCCTCGACGAAGACGAGGCCGACTTCGCAGACACCGACGCGCTCCTCGAGGACATCAGCCTCGAGCTCGACGAACCGGTGGCCGCGGAGGAACCGGTGGCCGCGGAGGAACCGGTCGCCACGGAGGAACCGGTGGCCGCGGAGGA
>SKZO01000152.1 GCA_007127335.1 Spirochaetales bacterium
AGCGCGCTTTCGGTCTCCTGCTGCGTGATGAGAAGCGGGCGTGCGATGTCCCGCGTGTTCCATGCGTCGGCATTCTGTTGGACCAGAAGCAGATCGAGCGTTGTTCGCACGGGAATCCCGGTGTTGAGTCGAGCGAAGCCGTACAGACCGATGCTCACGATGAGCACGGCGGTGACCACGAGGTGTGTGGCACTGCTGTGTGTGGCACTGCTGTGTGTGGCACTGCTCTGTGCGGTCGCGGGCCGCAGGGGGGCGACCGGGCTGATGACCTCGGCTGCAGCGGCGTTCGCGTACACCGCGACCAGCGTGAGTCCCCAGACCCCGGTCACGTCCACGATCTGGGTGAACAGCGTCAGTTCATTGAACGGATATGCCGCGAGTCCCCACGGATAGGCAAGAAACCCAATGCTCTTGAGGTACTCGTAGAGGGTCCACACCAGGGCGAACAGGACCGGGCGATACGCGAGAGGCTCGCGGCTTGCACGCCAGAGGAACCCGGCGAGGACGTAGTTGTACACGATGTACCCGACCGTCGGTCCGCCAATGGTCCAGACCGAGAACTCTCCGAAGAACATCAGCCAGTAGTTTCCGAGCAGGGTAGACACCGCTCCGAACAGCGCACCGAGTCGTGCTGCCGATCGAGCGTCGTTCGTGTCGCGGATGGCGAGATAGTACGGAACAAGCGCGACGAGTCCGACGAGCGGGCTGCCAAAGGCGAACAACTCGTTCGGCATGGCGAGGGGAAAGAGAACGGCCGAGAGGAGCGTGAGGATCATCGTTCGGGTCAACACGGCTCCATAGTACCAAAACAGGAACGGATTGGCGAACGGTGGAGATAATTGACATGCCACCCGATTGCATGGCGGCGTTTTCGGGCTATAATGCGGTACGGCGAGGAGAACTATGAGCGATGTCGCGTCGCTGCACGAAGCGGAGTACGGCCAGAAGCCAACGATCGTGACCTCGGCCCCAGGGGTCGTCAACTTCATTGGGGCGCACACGGAGTCGACCGATGGATACCTGCTCCTGTTCGCGATGAACAGACGCGCATCGGTCGCTGCGTCTCTGAGGGAAGACGGCTCGATTCGGTTTTACGCAGCTGACCTCAACGAGCGCAGGCGCACGAGCGCGTCGGCTCTGAAGTACCGGCAGGAGGACCGTTTCGCGGGCATCAGCAAGGGTGTGATCAGCCGTCTGCAGACACTCGGTTCCCGCATTCGCGGGGTCAACGTCACGGTGTCCAGTGATATTCCGCCGGGTATCGGTCTTGCGAGCTCGCAGGCAATCGGGGTTGCTCTCGCCTATGCGCTTTCCCGGCTCTACGGAAATGCGATCGACGCGACCGAAGCGGCTCAGGTGGCCTACTACGTGGAGCACGCGTACGAGGGACTCCCCGTTGGTTTCGGTGACTTCCTCACTTCGGCGGTCGCGCGAAACGGACACTTCCTGTTCATCGACAGTCACCGTCTCGACTGGACGCACCTGGAGGCGCGTTTCGACGGCACGGCGCTCGTTGGTGTAAATACGCATGCGCCCTCCGCGCTGACGACGAGGGATGAGTCTCTGCGGCAGATCGAGTGCGGGCGATGTCTTGAGTTGCTCTCGGGGTACGGGAACGGATGCAGTTTCCAGGATTTCACGCTCGAAGAGCTTGCGTCGAGCATCGGGCGCGTCCCCGAAAGCGCGAGACGATACTGTCTGCATATCGTCGCCGAGAACGAGCGCGTGCTGAGCTGCCGTTCGGCGATGGCGCGTGGTGACCTCGAACGCATTGGGAAACTGCTGACTGAGAGCCACGAGAGTCTGCGCGATCTGTACGAAGGTACGACGCCGGAGGTAGATTGGTTGGTGAAACACGCACACACCGTGTCCGGGGTCTACGGCGCCCGTCTCGCGGGAGGTTCATCGGGAACGTGCGCATTGGTGTTCGGTCGCATGGATGCCGACGATGGGCTCGATGACCTCTTGCGTCAGTACGAACGGATCTTCGGGTTTCACCCGACGGTGCTGACCTGCCTGCCCGACGACGGCGTGCGGGTGGATTTCCGGGAGGATACGTGAGGGTCCTGTTGACCAATGACGATGGAATCGAGAGTGCCGGCCTGCTCGCGTTGCAGGAAGCGTTGGCGGAGCACGAGATCTGGATCATCGCGCCGGATGGAGAGCGCAGCGCGCAGTCGCATTCGATTACCGTGCACGATCCGATTCGGTGTCGCCGGCTCGACGATCGCATCTTTGCCTCGAGCGGTACGCCCGCCGACTGCGTCATCGTCGGCATGCTCGGGATCATGGGCGCGAAACCCGACGTCATCGTCTCGGGTATCAACATCGGCCCGAATCTCGGGACCGACATCATCTTTTCGGGCACGGTCGCTGCGGCTCGCCAGGCAGCCTTCATGGGCGTGCCGGGTATCGCGGTGAGCATCAACTCGTATCAACCGCCCTTCTTTCTCGAGCCGCTGTCGCGGTTCGTCGCGCGGACTCTCGACCAGCTCGTCTCGCTATGGAATCCCCGGCATCTGATCAACATCAACGGGCCGAATATCGATTCCGACTCACTTCCGGTCCAGATCACCTATCCGAGCTGGCGTATGTACCACGATCAGCTCGAGGAGTTTCACTCGCCGCGCGGAGACCGCTACTACTTTCTCAACGGGCACCCGGTGGAAACACCCATGGAGGAGGGGAGCGACTGGACGGCGGTGGCCGAAGGAGCAATCTCGGTGAGCCCGATCTACCTCAATCCCATTGATCACCATGAGGATGAAGCCTATCGGTCTGCCGATTTTGCTGCAAAAGGTATATAATCAGCGATGATGAACGAGGGCATCCGGCTCCTGAAGCGCGGCCAGTATGAGCGTGCGCTCCAGCACCTGCTCAACGCTCACGTTGAGAGTCCCGACTACCCGGAGCTATCCTACCACCTGGGGCTCTGTTACACGCATCTCGAGCGCTATGACGAGGCGCTGCTCTACCTCGAGCAGGTCGTCACCTCCGAGTTGAGCTTCACCCATGTCTACCAGAGCCGGATGATACTCGGGTTCATCTACTCGGTGACAGGACGCTTTCGCCTCGCGGAGTTCGAGTTCCGAAAGCTCCTTGACGACGGGTTCGACTCGGCGCGAACTCATGCCGCGCTCGGTTTCGTCCTCCACGCCCAGGGCGATACCGACGCAGCCGTCCTGGAGCTCGAGCGGGCGCTCGAGCTCGACCCTGACAACAGCAACGCGCTGAACTCCCTCGGGTTCATCCTCGCCGATACCGGCAAGGACCCGCGGCGAGCGGTGGACTGTTGTCGACGAGCCGTGCGACGGCATCCCCGGAACCCCGCGTATCTCGACTCGCTTGGCTGGGCGTATTTCCGGTTGGGCCAGGTTGACGAGGCGCGAGACGTTTTGCGTTCGGCACTCGAGTCGGCGCCCGGGAACAAGGAGATCGCGGCTCACTTGAGAGAGGTGCTGCATGGAGCGTCAGGAGCGAAGACGTGAGACGGAATCGTAGCGCGCAGACGACCGTTGGCGTGCTCTCGGCGGCCCTGTGGCTGGCCACGGCGATCCCTTCCGGAGTCCAGGCCCAGGCGATCGATCTCGACGAGATCACCGCGAATGAGGAGTTTCGATGGGGAGTCACGGCTCTCCACGATGGGAAGATCAACGAAGCGATCGAGAGCCTGAACCGGAGCCTCAGCTTCGCCTCCGAGCGTGCCCTGACGAGGTATTGGCTCGGTCGCGCATACTACTATGCGGGTTTCGAGGAATCGGCGCTCGACGAGTGGCGGTGGGTCGCTGAGCGGGGGAGTCGAACCTCGGTGCTCGAGAAATGGATTGAGAGGGTCGAGCTCAGTCGCGGCCTGACCACTGAGCGGCTCGGAACCGCGATCAGCCCCGGCCGTTATGTCACGATGGTCGACCTTCCGGGGAGGCAGGCCGACCTGACGCTCTTTCGCAGTCCGACGAGTATTCGTCCCCGTGCCGACGGCTCGTTCTACGTCGCATCGTTCGCTACGCACACGGTTGCGCTCCTCGATCCGAACGGGGTCCGTCGGCGCGTGTTCGACGGCGGTCTCGAGGGTTTTGACCGGCCCTTCGATGTGCTTTCGCTGCCCGACGGCTCGCTGCTCGTCAGCGAGTTCGGGGCGAACAGAATCGCGAGAGTCTCCGCCGACGGTTTCAAGGTCGGCTCCTTTGGCAGTCGCGGTATTGGACCAGGGCAGTTGCTCGGGCCGCAGTACCTCGCGTCCGACGGGCAGGGACACGTCTACGTCTCGGACCACGGGAACCGCCGTGTATCCAAGTTCACGGTTGACGGTGAGTTTCTCTTCTCGTTCGGGAACCGCAGCGGCGGCGTTGGGTCCTTCTCGCCTGCCGGCATCGTGGTAACCGCCGGACGCGTCTACGTGGCGGACACCGACCGGTCGCGGATCGTGGTCTTCGACGAGAGCGGCAATCACCTTGGGGAGATACGCACCTCGATGATGGATCGCCCGGAAGGCCTGTCGCTCTACGAGCCGGGCAGCCTGCTCGTGAGTGACCGGAATCGGATCTACGTCATTGGGGTGGAGCGGGAGACCGAGTCGCTGCTCACCGAACTGAGCGCCGGTCGCCGTGTACTGGGAGCCGCTGTCGATGCAAACCGGAATCTGCTCGTTGCGGACATCAATTCGAGCTCCGTGCTCTTTCTCGCGGCAAGCGAGGAGCTGTACACGGGTCTCAACGTCGAAGTGGTGTCGGTCCGCGCGTCCGATCACCCGCGGGTCCACGCAGCGGTCGTCGTCACCGACCGGCATGGACATCCGGTGCTCGGCCTTGGACCGAGCAACTTCCGCATTACTGAGGACCGGTTTCCCACCGGGGCGTTCGAGATCGCGTACGCCGGGTATCGGAGCGGTGAGGCGGCGATCGCCGTTCTCGTCGACCCCTCCGGGGGAACGACTCCCGACGACGTGGCGGCCGCGCGTACGGCGGCGGTCGACGTGCATGACGCGCTCGCAGCGGACGACCGGATGTGGGTGGTGAGCGCCGGGGATCAACCGGTGGTTGAGAGCGAGCCCCGCGCCGGACGACTTGCGGTGGGTGAGGCGAGCGCGCGCGGGATGGCTGACGAAGGATCGACGGTTGGTCGGCTCGATCTGGGGATGCGGCTTGCCGTGTACCAACTGTCCGGCGAGCTCGGTCGACGAAGCGTCGTCGTCGTGTCCAACGGCGAGATATCGCCCGGGTCCTTCGAATCGTACTCGCTCGAGGAAACGGCCGCTCATCTGAGGAACAACCACGTTGCACTCTCGGTCGTGTACACCCGCAGAAACGCCTCGAACGCAGAGCTCGAGTATCTCGCCAATGCGACCGGCGGGACGAGCGCCTACGTGTACCAGCCGCAGGGGCTCGCGCCGCTCGTCGACGCCCTGCGACACGCTCCGAGCGGGACCTATCTCCTGTCATATCGGAGCGTGCATGACGCCGACTTCGGGCGTCGGTACATCCCTCTCGAGATCGAGGCGTATCTCCTGCAGCGCAGCGGTCGCGACGAGGCGGGGTACTTCGGGCCGCTGGAGTTCTGATGAGCGTTCTCCAGACAGGGCGACCCTCCGATTCACGATGGGAGGGCATGTGCTCGTCCTGCGGCCTGTGCTGCTCCGACCGCCGCCGGGTAGCTGCCGGAGTGCGCGTTGACCTGCGACGGACCTGCCCGTATCTTGACGTCAGAGAGCATCGTTGCCGCGTTTACAC
This sequence comes from Spirochaetales bacterium, assembly GCA_007127335.1. GTDB lineage: Bacteria > Spirochaetota > Spirochaetia > DSM-27196 > SLST01 > SLST01. Next base: position 5,727 of record SKZO01000152.1, read on the forward strand.
GCGGCGCTTCAAGGTTGAGTCACGGTGCAGGAAGGTCACCATGCTGCACGCTCTCTTCGGCCGTTTTATGCCGTTGAGCTGCGAGTACGTACGGCGTTTCAGACGGTGGATCCATGAGTGAGGACATGCGGCCCGGCGTCGGGCCTGAAGTACAGGATCGGCCCGAGGACGAGGTTCGCGAACCGGAGCAGTTCCGGGTCGTGCTCCACAACGACGACTACACCACGATGGATTTCGTTGTAGAGGTCCTGATCAGGGTATTCCGCAAGGACATCATCACAGCAACGAAGATCATGTTTGACGTTCATCGAAAAGGACGAGGTGTCGTCGGCTCGTACACGTACGATATCGCCGCTACGAAAGCAGAGCACGTGCACCGGATGGCGAGAGAGCGGGAGTTTCCATTGCGATGCACCATCGAACCCGCGTAAAGCTCCGGACGCAGTTTGCCGATTGCCGTCGGCATGATCATCTTAGATGACGGAGGATTCATGAATCTCAGTCAGGACGTAAACGAAATCCTGAGTTCAGCATACCAGGAAGCGCGACAACGCAAGCACGAATATCTGACTCCGGAACACGTGCTGTACGCAGCGCTTCACTACGAGTACCCGCGTGAGGTGCTGTCAGAATGCGGCGCAGATCCGGATCAGATCCGGACAGAGCTCGATCAGCATCTCACCGACAACGTGCCACGAGTGCCCCGCGGTGATCCGCAGCAATCGCTCGGGTTCCAGAATATCGTGGAACGCGCGGTCTTCCACACGGAGAGCGCCGCCAAGGACGAGGTTGAGGTGGGCGACCTGCTGGTCAGCCTGTTCGATGAGGAACAGAGCTTCGGCGCCTACTTTCTGAAGAAGGCGGGCATCAGGCGGCTTGCGCTGCTCGAGGTGATATCGCACGGGCTCTCCGGGCTCGGTGATGACCCTGACACCTTTGGCGCCGACGACGAGCAGATCGAGGACCCCGAGGAAGCAGTCGACGATGAGGAGTCCGGTGGCTCGGGGACGCAGGGTCGCAAACGCCGCAAGAGCGACCCGCTCGAGCAGTTCACCACCGAGCTCACCGCGCTCGCGAAGGAAGGCCGGCTCGAGCCGCTCGTTGGCAGGCAGGACATCCTCGAGCGGACGATACAGGTGCTCTGCCGTCGGCTGAAGAACAACCCCGTCCATCTCGGGGATCCGGGGGTAGGCAAGACGGCGATTACCGAGGGGCTCGCTCAGCGAATCGCGAGCGGCGACGTGCCGGACATCCTGAAGGAGTACCGGGTGTTCGCGCTGGATATGGGAGCCGTTCTCGCCGGTACGCGATTCAGAGGCGATTTCGAGGAGCGGATGAAAGCGGTCATCAAGCGGCTCGAGTCCGAGGAGAAGGTCATTCTCTTTATCGACGAGATTCACACCATCGTCGGTGCCGGCGGCACCGCAGGCGGTGGATCGATCGAAGCGTCGAACCTGTTGAAGCCCGCGCTCGCCGCCGGAAGGCTGAGATGCATCGGGGCAACGACTCACGATGAGTACCGGAAGTACTTCGAGCGTGACCGGGCTCTCTCGCGACGATTCCAGAAGATCGACGTCCCCGAGCCTTCCGTTGCCGACGCGGTGGACATTCTCAAGGGACTCAAGGGTCGCTACGAGGAGTTCCACTACGTACGGTACAGCGACGAAGCTCTCGACCTTGCCGCGCGCCTGTCGGATCAGTACATCAAGGACCGCCATCTCCCCGACAAGGCGATCGATGTGATCGACGAATGTGGCGCCTTCGTGCGTATGCGTACCTTTCGGTTGAAGCGGGAGACCTCAGAGGCGGCACGAGACGAGTCGGGTCGCGCGGAGGACGAGGCCTCAGCCGGCGATCAGGCGTCGGCCACGGA
>SKZO01000350.1 GCA_007127335.1 Spirochaetales bacterium
CGGCGAACGACGCGGCTTGCCCGGTTCGACTGGCGCGTCGAGACCGAAGCCGACCGTCGCGAGATCGGACGCGTCTTCGACGGGAAGGGCGAATGGACCGAGGTCCGCATCCCGCACTACGGCGAGCCGGTGGGGCGGGCGGTCACCTGGTACCGCACCGGGTTCGACCGCCCGGACGCAACGATGGATGAGCGGGTCTACCTCCACTTCGACGCGGTGGACTACCGCGCCCACGTTTTCGTCAACGGGTACTTCGTCGGCTCGCACGAAGGCTTCTTCGCTCCCTTCGAGTTCGACATCACGGACGTCGTCCGTGACGAGGCCAATGTGCTCGTCGTGAAGGTGGAAAACGACTACATCTGTCTGGGCAACGACGATCCTCCCGCCCCCGACGGAACCCCGGGGAGGATGTACCAGGGCGACAAGATCTACGCGGCAACCGGCCTTGGGTACGACGATCCGCTACACGGATGGCACCACTGCCCGCCGGGCATGGGGATCTGCCAGCCGGTCTCCATAGAGGTGCGTGCCGCCGTTCACCTCGCCGACATCTTCGTGCGCCCGCTGCTCGACGAAGAATCCGCGGAGATCTGGCTTGACGTCACGAACACCGGCCTCGAGGACCGCTCGATCGTGGTCGACTACTCGATCTACGGGCGGAACTTTGCGGAGACGGTCGTGGAGGGCGCCCGGTACCGTCCTGCGATACGGGAACGCCACGCCTCCGGCGACGTGGACCGGGGCGAGGCGCGCGAGGTGCCGCTCGCAATGGGTCCCGGGATGAACTATGTGCGGTTCCCGGTGGAAATCCCCCATCCCCGCGCGTGGTCGCCGGATGAACCATGGCTCTACGAGCTCGTCGTGACGCTCCTCGACGAGGAGGGGAGGCGGCTCGATGCCGGAGCGTGCCAGTTCGGCATGCGAAGCTTCCTGATCGACGAGGAGAGCGAGCCGCGCGGCCAGCTCTGTCTCAACGGCCGGCCGGTTCGCCTTCGCGGGTCGAACACGATGGGCAATTTCCAGCAGGACGTCTTCACCGGCGACCTCGAGCAGCTCGTCGACGATCTGCTCCTTGCGAAACTGTGCAACATGAACTTCCTCAGGCTCACGCAGCGCCCGGTCCAGCGCGAGATCTACGAGTACTGCGACCGCGTCGGAATCATGACCCAGACGGATCTGCCGCTCTTTGGCGTGCTTCGGCGCAACCAGTTCAGCGAGGCCGCGAGACAGGCGGGCGAGATGGAGCGGCTCGTGCGCCGCCACCCGTGCAATATCCAGGTGAGCTACATCAACGAGGCGTTTCCCAATGCCCGCAACCAGCCGCACCGTCATCTGCAGCGGCATGAGCTCGATGCGTGGATCGAAGCCGCCAATCGCACCGTGCTGCTGCAGAATCCTGACCGGATGATCAAACCGCACGATGGCGACTACGACCCGCCTGAGCCGGGGCTGCCGGACCATCACTGCTACAACGGATGGTACAACGGGCATGGGCTCGGGATCGGCAAGCTCCATCGCGGCTACTGGCAGCAGGTGAAGCGCGGATGGCACTACGCCTGCGGCGAGTTCGGCTCCGAAGGGCTCGATCCGGTGCCGCTCATGCGGCGCCGCTACCCCTCTTCGTGGCTCCCGAAGAGCCCGGAAGAGGAGAAGCGGTGGAGTCCCAACTCGATCATCAAGTCGCAGACCGGCCGCTACCACTACATGTGGTTCGACACCCAGTCGAGCCTGGAGGACTGGGTGCGCGAGAGCCATCGCCACCAGGCGTTCGTGACCAGCCTCATGACCGAGGCATTCCGCCGCGATTCCCGCATGGTGAGCTACGCGATCCACCTCTTTATCGACGCCTTTCCGTCAGGGTGGATGAAGGCCATCATGGACGTCGAACGCAATCCCAAGCCCGCGTACTTCGCCTTCCGCGACGCCTGTGCGCCGCTGCTTGCAAGTCTGCGCACCGACCGGTGGGCGGTGAGCTCCGGCGAACAGGTCGAGCTCGAGGCGTGGGTATGCAGCGACCTTCCTCTGGAGACCGACGCGGTGCTCGCCTGGACTGCGGAGCTCGACGGGACGCGCCTCTCGGCAGGTACGACGCGCGTCACGGTTCCCGCCTGCTCGAGCCGCTGCGCCGGGCTCGTGCGTCTGCCGGCGCCGGATGTCGCACGCCGCGGCACCCTGACCGTCCGGCTCGCGCTGTCTGCGCCCGCAGACGCCGGACGTCCCGTCTCGGTCACGTCGCAGGAAATCGCGCTCTTCCCCGCCGACGAGCAGACCCCCGGGACATCGGGTGCGGGGGACGTCGCGGCGAAGATCGCGATTCTGGGACGTACCGACGGACCAGCGTCCCGGCTTCTCGGGGAGCTTGGTGTGCACGCCGCCCCGAGCGCCGACGCATCGGTGCTCGTGCTCGACTCCGTTGAGGCGTACCGGGAGGAGCAGGAAGCGATTGACGCGGCGGTGCGAGCGGGCGCGACGGTCGTGATGCTCGGCCTGGAGCCGGGGTCTCATACGATTGCCGGGACGCAGGTGGAGATCGAGCGTACCGGGATGCGCGAGTTCTTCTTCGTGTCCCGGAAGACCGGCCATCCGCTCGTCGATGGATTCGCCGAGCGCGACTTCGCCTTCTGGTACGACCCGGCACACGACTACATCAGCCCGATCCTTGGTACCGTGATGCGTGCCGGTCCGCAGTGGGCGACCGTGCTCGGATCCGGGGTCGTGTCGTGGGGCGCTGAGGGAGGACCCGCGGCGGCGGCGCTCGAGCGCGAGGTCGGCAAGGGGAAGATCCGGATCTGCCAGGTTGAGCTCGCCGGGCGTACCGTCAATCCCGCCGCGCGGGCGTTCGCGCGGAGGCTGCTGTCGTAGGCTGTCACGCTTGGGCGAACGGCGGTCGGTTGGTATACTTGCGGGAGGTGGAGCGAGACTCACCGGATACCGCCTGAGGAGAGATCGATCATGGCAGACATCGCCCGCTGGGCCGAGACCATCAAGGAATCGGTAGGGAAGGTCATCTACGGGAAGGACGAGGTCATTGAGAAGCTGCTCGTCGCCCTGCTGTGCCGCGGCCACGTGCTGCTCGAGGACGTTCCCGGGGTAGGGAAGACGATCCTCGCGCGGGCGGTCTCCTCGACGCTCGGCGGGGAGATGCAGCGCGTGCAGTGCACGCCGGACCTCATGCCGGCGGATGTGCTCGGCGTATCCATCTATAACCAGCAGTCGGGCGAGTTCGAGTTCCGCACCGGGCCGGTCATGACGAATCTCCTGCTCGTGGACGAGATCAACCGCGCGACGCCACGCACCCAGTCGGCACTGCTCGAGGCGATGGAGGACCGTACCGTGACCGTGGACGGCAATACGATGAAGCTGCCGCGGCCGTTCTTCATGCTCGCGACGGAGAATCCGGTGGAGTTCGAGGGCACCTTCCCCCTTCCGGAGGCGCAGAAAGACCGGTTCTTCCTCTCGACGAGGATGGGGTACCCGGTGCACGCCGCGGAGAAGGAGATCATGGACTCACAGCGCCGGATGACCCACCCGGTCTCCGATCTCACCGCCGTGACGAGCTCTGAGGAAGTGATCGAGCTCCAGGGCGAGGTGACGTCGGTCGAGGTTGAGGAGCCGCTTCGACGGTATGTACTGGCTCTCGTCGCACAGACGCGCACCGACGCGCGGCTGAAGCTCGGCGCCTCGCCGCGTGCCTCCATGGCACTCTACAAGGGCGCCCAGGCGCTCGCGGCGATTCGCGGCCGCGGTCACGCCGAGCTCCCGGATGTGCAGGACCTCGTGCCGTCGGTTCTGTGGAAGCGGATCAGCGTCAAGTCGGAGCACCTGCTGAAGGGACTCACGGAGGAGAAGGTCATTGAGGACCTTCTCGACCGTATGCCGGCGCCCGGAGCCGAGGCTGCGGTATGACACAGGGGCGGTTCCCCACCGGGTTGATCGTAGTCTTTCTCGTGCTCGCGTTCTTCCTCCTCTTCGCTCCGGTGCGAACCGTCCGGTACACTGCCGTCTTCTACATTCTCATAGTGACCGTCGCCTGGATCTATGCACGGATGCTGCCCTATGTGGTCACCGTGAGCCGGGTCAACACCGTCGAGCGGGGTATCAAGCTTCAGGATATTGAGCTCAGGCTCCGCGTCAGGAACAGGATCATGCTTCCGGTTCCGTACTTCACGGTGGCCGACACGCACGGGCAGCTCTATACGCGGTCGAACAGCTGGCTCATCACGCTGAAGCCGTTCGAGGAGCAGGTGGTCAGCTACACCGTGCAGGGGCAGTCGCGAGGCGAGTTCGAGCTCGGGCCGGTCATGCTGCAGGGGACCGGGGCCTTCGGGCTGTTCTCCTGGCGACGACGGTTTGGCGCGCCCGGCAAGGTCGTTGTCTACCCGACGATCCATCCGCTGAACCTGATCTACCGTCAGGGGCTGCCGTCCGGGAACCTGCACGTCGAGAACAAGATGTACGAGGATGTGACCCAGTTCCGATCGCTGCGCGAGTACGTCGCAGGCGATGACATGAAGCGCATCAACTGGAAGGCTTCGGCAAAGACCGACAAGCTCTTCACCATGGAGTTCGACTCGACGCTCTATTTCCCGGTGCTGGTCGTGCTGAATTTCTGTCGCGCCGACTATCCGCCCCGCCAGCGCGAATCATTGATCGAACGCGCCGCAGAGGTCGCCGCCTCGGTTCCGTTCTACTACGCGACGCTCAAGCAGGAGATTGGGTTCGTCTCCAGCGGTTACCTGCCGGGATCGTCTCGCGCGGCAACCGCGCCGATCAAGGCCGGGTACGGTCACGCCCAGGGCATACTCGAGCTCGTCTCCACACTCGTACCGGGGGAGGGGCACGCGGACTTCAACGAGATGCTCTACGAATCAGGCGTCGGCGTCCCCATGGGAACAAAGGTGATCGTCGTCTCACCGCCCCTTGGTCGGGAGCAGGCCGACGTTCTGATCGCCGCCCAGCGCAGGGGCACCAGCATCCTCGTGCTGCAGATCGAGTCTCAGGTCGAGCGCACCGAGGACGAGCACTTCGCCGGTGCGCTCAAGGTGGTGCCCGTGCGCCGGCTCGAAGGGGAAACCATCCATGACTGACATGCGCCTGCGTTTCTACGCACGTGTCGTGCACCCCTTCCTCTCGGTGTACGTGCCCTTCATGTTCCTCCTCATCGTCTGCGAAGTGCTCGTGGGTGGCGTGTTTGCGATCTACGACGTTGAGGTCTTCCCTCCCTTCTTCCCCGTCATTCTCCTGCTCGCGGGCCTTACCGAAGCGGTTTCGGGCAACATGCTCGCGCGCTCGCGAATCTCCGGCATTACTCCCCGGCTGCGCGAAGCGTTTCTCGTCCTGCTCGTCTCCCTTGGTCTGATCCTGGTGCTCTACGGCGATCTGCCCTCCGGAGACATCGATCTGTCCCGGTTCAACATCTGGCTTTCGCTCATCTTCGTTTTTGGTCAGTGGCTCTTCTCGCTCCAGATTCACTCACGCCTCCGCGAGCGCGAGCTCTTCCTCGGATTCTTCGAAGGCAAGGACCCCCGCAGCTATGGCGATGTCTACGCAACCTACAACCACGAGGCCGGTCAGGCGTTCAAGGCGCTGGGCGGGGTGCGCAGGACGGTGATCGGGTTCATCGCTGTCGCCTTCGTCCTGCTGATCATCGCGACCTGGGCCGCGGGTCTCGAGCTCCGCACGATCGACCGGATTCTGTTCTTCGGGTTCTTCCTGACGTTCTTTTTCATCACGTCTCTGCTCGAACGGTACCGGGACATGCTTCGCATCCTTATGTCCGGACACGCCGTGACTCCCACGCACGCGCGCGTGAAGAACGCCACGATGCTCCTGATCTTCGGCGTCGTCGCGGTCATCGCGATACCCCTTGCCGGCCGCCAGCCATGGCTTCCGTCGAGCTACCTCGTCGCCTTTGGCGAGTGGCTCACCGACGTCACCCGATGGGACCTCGAGCCCGGTGAAGTGCGTGCGCCGGAGGTCGCTCCGGGACCTTCCATGGACGATGGGTTTGACCGGATGAGCGATTTCCGCGAGATGATGGGCGAGCGGGACACGGGGCCCGGTATCGCCAGGTACGTCGGGTACACGCTCCTCGGGCTCCTGGGGCTCGGGTTCCTGGTCTTCCTGGTTCTGCCGATCCTGCGCCTTCGAGGTTCGGACATGAACCTGCGCGAGAGTCTCTCGCAGGCGCTGCGTTCGCTCGTGAACGGTTTGACGACGGGGTGGGCGAAGCTCGTCCGGACGCTGCGTCTCGCTGCGCGCCAGGGACGGCAGGTTGGCGAGTTTCTCGCGCGCGAGCGGCGCGACCGGGAGAGACGGGGTGAGGAGGGCGGACCCGACCGCCGGCGGATTGACCGGCGAGAGCGGCGGATCCACGGAAGGCTGATGAAGTCGTTTGCGAAGCTCGTGCGATGGGCCGCGCGGCACGACGTGCCGTTCGACCCGTCAATCGCGCCACGCGAGTTCACCGAGATGATCTCACGCAAGGTACCTGATCGGCGGGAGGAGTGCATGGAGATCGCCGAGTTGTTCGAGGAGATCGTCTACTCGAACCATGAGATTGGCGACGAGACGTACGAGCGCTACCATGGGAAGGTATCGGCCGTAGTGCGTGGACGATAGCGATGCGCGTCGCTTCACGGTCTGGTACGATTGGAACGAAAGGAGAAGGTGAAGTGCAGGATATCAGAGCTTGGGCCGGTGCCGTAACCGATGCGGTAGGATCGGTATTCTTTGGCAGGCCCGAACACATTGAACGGTTTCTCATTGCGATCCTGTGTCGCGGGCATGTGCTGATCGAGGATGTGCCGGGAGTGGGGAAGACATTGCTCGCCCGCGCGATCGCCCGCGCGCTCGGCGGCAGGTTCAACCACATACAGTGCACACCGGACCTGCTGCCGTCGGACGTGCTCGGTGTCTCCATCTACAACCCCAGGACCGGCGAGTTCACCTTTCGCCAGGGGCCGGTGATCACGAATGTGCTGCTCGTGGATGAGATCAACCGGGCGACGCCTCGTACCCAGTCGGCTCTGCTCGAGGCAATGGCGGAAGGTCAGGTGAGCGTCGAGGGAAAGTCCGTGACGCTGCCGGCACCCTTCTTCCTGATGGCAACGCAGAGCCCCACCGAGTCCGAAGGGACCTTTCCGCTTCCCGAGGTCCAGAAGGATCGCTTCTTCCTTTCGTTCAGTCTTGGCTACCCGGACGAAGAGTCGGAGAGCCGAATCATGCTCTCTCAGACGAGCGAGGCCCGGCCGATCGACGAGATGCAGGCGGTGAGCGAGCCCGACACGGTCGTGCGGATGCAGGAGGCGATACTCGAGGTGTACGTTGACCGGAGGATCCAGGATTACATTATGGGGATCATCTCAAAGACGCGACACGATTCGCGACTCACGCTTGGTGTATCACCCCGGGGTTCTCTTGCGCTCTATCGCGGTGCGCAGGCGCTTGCGGCGTTGCGAGGCCGGGACTTCGTGGTGCCGGAGGACGTGAAGGAGATCGCGTTGCCTATCCTGAGCAAACGCATACTCATCAAGAC
>SKZO01000011.1 GCA_007127335.1 Spirochaetales bacterium
ACTGGGTCTTCATAACAACTTCCTGGTCTATATTCTGCCGCTGGCATTCAACTCGTACCACATGCTGATTCTTCGGGTGTTCTTCGCACAGGTGCCGGCAGAGCTCGAAGAGTCGGCGCGTTTGGATGGAGCAGGCGATTCGAGGATCCTGCTCCAGATCGTCTTGCCCACGAGCCTTCCCGTAATAGCGACGATACTGCTGTTCATTGGCGTCCTGCACTGGAACTCCTGGCTCGATACCTTGCTGTTCGTGACCTCGCGGGAGCTCGTGACGCTGCAGGCACTGCTGCAGCGTATTATTCTCGAGTCGCAGACACGCGACATGATAGACATCATGAGGTTGGCTCAGGCGAGTCAGACCACGAACGTGACGCCCGAGTCGATCAAGATGGCGACGCTCATGGTCGCTACCGTCCCCATCATCCTGGCGTACCCGTTTCTCCAACGGTACTTCGTGAAAGGGCTGATGATCGGGGCGGTCAAAGGATAGGCGCTAGTGACGGACACCAACAAGGTGTTTCGTCCGACAGGAGGCGATATGAAACGATTAGTTATGGTGGTCGCCCTCGTGGGGGCGGTTCTGACGATGCTACCGGCGTCAGGACAATCGGAACGTGCCGCCGCGTCTGATGACGTGATCGGGTACACGTTCCTGACGGTCTTCACGGAGGTGCCATCGGCCGAGTGGGACAGTCCAATGGACGTGGTGACCCCGTACATTGAGGAACGGTTCGGGATCAGGGTCACGGAGGTGATCTTCTCCGGCGGCGTTTCGCCGGTGGAACGGATCAACATGCTCGTTGCGGCGAACAACGTTCCCGATGTGGTGGAGGTGGACAACCCCAACATCACGGTGTTCTGGAACACCGGAGCTTTTGCTGATCTCACGCCGTATAGGGGTGCCCTCACGAATCACGAGATGTACGTCTCGGACGCCGGCTGGAATCAGCTCATGGTCGACGGGAAGCTCGTCGCCATTCCCCGGGGCCTCAGCGGTGGCGAGGTGGACCGCGAGAATCCTGAGGTCGCCGCGATGATAGAACAGGACATCCACTACCGTGGGCCCATGAACTGGGCATTGACGGTGAACGAGGAGATCCTCAGGAAGGCGGGCTACGAGTTCAAATCGGTGGCACAGGTCCAGGCGGAGCTCGACGCCGAGCCGCGGCGGATCACCGACGATGACGTGGCTATCTACCCGCCGATCGAGACGGTCGCGGATCTGGAGGAGCTACTGTACCGCATCAAGGCGCTTGATCTGAAGGTGGACGGTCGGTCGGTGATACCGCTCTCCATTCCGGATTGGGCGGCCTACCACATGAGCGTTCTGTTCTCCCCGTCAACGGGTTTCTACGCGGACCCGCGGACGCTCGAGGTCAGCGCGTACCTGCTCAACCCTGGACAGAAGGAGTTCTACCGGACGTGGAAGCAATGGTACGACGACGGGATCCTGGACAGCGACTATTTGATTCACAGACCCGAGCAGTTCACGGAGAAGGCCGGCTCCGGCAGGGCCGCCGTCATGTTCCCCGGGTTCGACCAAAACGTGGTTCGTGACAACCTGCGCAGAGGCGGAAGCGACCTGCGGGTCATCCCCTGGCCGACGGAGATTGCGGGTCACTCCATCGATCCGAGCTATCCCGGTGGCTTCGGGAACCTGATGTTCAACGCCGACTTCGCCGGCATTGAGCAGGTTCTGCAGTACTACGACTGGGTTCAGACGCCGGAGGGGCATGAGGTTCTGACGTGGGGACCGGAAAGTACGGGCGTCTGGGAGATACGAGACGGTGTGAGGAAGCTCGTCGACCAAGCGCTCTGGGAGGCGATTCGTGAAGGGACGAAGACTCCCGATGGTCATGATGCCGGCACCTACGGGATCAACGTCCAGAGTCGTATTGCGCTCTCCGGGTCGGTGCCGCTCTACAACTCCGCGGCGATCGAGCGCAGCTACCCAGTGAGATTCGACGCCTACTGGGATATGTTCCGCTACGTCACGGGCCCCATGCTTTGCCGCGACGGCACGAACCTCCCGCCGGCCGGGCCGGCCGCAAACGAGGTGGCCTCGTACTACTGGAGCACCGTGCGCACCACGAAAGTAGCGGAGCTCCTGTCAACCCGCAGTGACGCGGAGTTCGACCGGGTGTGGGATTCGGTGATCCGCGACTTCCAGACGTCGGTTGACTACGCAGGCGCGATGGAGGAGATGCTTCCCGCGTTCCGCAGAGCCCTTGGCAGGTAGGGGCCTTGCGACCGGGACCGAGGCTGCCGTTACGGCGGCCTCGGTTGCGTCCCCTGTCCGGTCGTCGTAGAATGCCGTAACGGCTATGTACACTGTGCTGATCGTAGATGACTTCCTGCCCGAGCGGGAGCGGCTGAAGTCCGCCGTCGCGCAGACGGGTCTGGATCTCCAGATAGTCGCCGAGTGCGATGACGGCCGGACGGCCATCGACTGGCTTGTCAGTACCGCCCCACCGAGCATCATCCTCGCTGACATAGAGATGCCGCGGGTCAACGGCATAGAGCTCGCCGAGTGGGTTCGCACGAATCGCCCGGCCGTGAAGATGGTATTCCTCACGCATCACGATCGTTTTCAGTACGCGCAGAGCGCGGTCAACCTCAAGGCGTCGGCCTTCCTTGTCAAGCCCGTTGTTGCCGAGGAGCTCGGGGAAGTGCTTGCGCGCATGGTTGGAGAGATCGACTCGGAGGATCGGCTTCGCAGGCGTGCCGCCGCCGCGGTCCCGGTGCTTCGCGAACGGGCGCTGCGTGATATGCTGCTCGGCCGGACGGCCGCGGATACCGGGCTCCCTCACGACCAGGAGGTCGGCCTCGATGTGGGAGGGCCACCCTACGCTGTCCTCGCGGTGGAGACCGACGCTCCGGCGTCCAGCGTCAGGGAGGATCTCGAGAAACGTCTCATGTCCTCGTTCCGCCTCCACGACCTGATCGAAGGAACGATGCGGGAATCGGATACCGCCGGCTCGGTGATCATGCTCAGCGATCGGCTTCACGCCGTCATCTTCGGGTTGTCTCACGACGCGGGCGCCGATCAGCTGTGGGGGCTCGCGGACGACCTTCGCCGGGCGGCCCAGGGCGACGGGATCTCCCTGTCGATTGGAATCGGCCCGCAGGCTTCCTCCTTCGACATGCTCGGTGACTCGTTCCGGTCGGCTTCCGCGATTCTCAGGCAGAAGTTCGCGCAGGGCCCGGGGAAGATCATATCAAGTGCCGACGTCGGTGATCAGCCGGATGACGGCACCCCCATGACTCCGGCGCGACTCGAAGAGGTGCGCGGGCTCGTTTTCTGCGGGAGTCCTTCACAGGCCGGACGCTCCGTTCGTACCTACCTCGCGGGCCTTCCCGCGAAGGCCTCCCCGGCCGCCGTCCGCAGGGCGGTTGGACGCTACGTCGTGGGGGTCTACCTCGCCCTCGCGGAGGCGGATGGGAGCTTCAGCGATGTATACGGCAGCAGCCGCTCCATCTGGGAAGAGTTCTCCGTGATCGACACCCGTTCAGCGCTCACCGAATGGACCGAGCGGCTCGTGCGCGACGCGACTGCATGGGTCTGCACGCTGCGAGCAACAGCGTCGGGGGCGTTGACCAACAGAGCACGGCAGTACATCGATACCTGCTACTCGAACGGGATCAATGTGCAGGATGTCGCCGACCATCTCTCCTACAGTCCCAACTACCTCAACTCGGTTTTTCGCCAGGAGACCGGTATGACGATCCTCGAGTACATCACCGACCGAAGGGTGTCGCGCGCAAAGGAGTTGTTGCTCCAGGATGCCGGTGCCCGGATATACGAGATCTGCGAGGCGGTCGGGTACCAGCATCTCGCTCACTTTCGCGAAGTGTTCACTCGTCACGTCGGCATGACGCCGCGAGCGTACCGTGACGCCATGACGGCGCACCGGACCGGACCACCGGGAGAGGCGAGCCCATGAGCATTCCCCCAGTGCGGGATCTGTCGCTGCGGACCAAGCTGCTCGCGAGTTTCGTCCTCGTCATTGCGATCATCGCCTTTGCCGGGGCGGGTTCGGCGTACCTGGTCGCGCTGAACGAAATGGAGCGGCTCAACACCGAGCTGCTCCTTCAGGACATCGCGGCGACCGGTTCACTGCTCGAGTCCGAGTTTGCGATCTACCTGCGCAAGGCCGACGTGCTGTTCAACAACCGGGGAATCCAGGCTGCGCTAGTGCGGGACTACTCGGAGGCGACCCTGAGTGAGATCCTGCAGACGTACCAGCAGGAGCTCTACGACCGCACCACGCCGCTTGTAGACGACCTGATGGACACGACAACGCTCTCGCGCGACAGCGTCGGTGCCGTGGGACTCTGGCTCGTGCGCCTGGTCATCCATGCGCGGAACACGACGCTTCCGTCCGACGGCCGACTCATCACGGCCTACGACGATATCGCGGCCGAAGAGTGGGCCGCCGGGACGATTGCGGCCCGGGGTCAGGCGTACTGGCGCGGGCCGTTCGAGGACGGCGCCAACAGATTCGTGTCGGTGAACCGGGCGCTGCGCGACTTCTCCTCCATGGAGGAGATTGGCATTCTCTCGATTCTCGTGCCGCAGAGCCGGCTGTCGCACCTGCTGTCGCTTGACGAGCGAAGAACATCCGCCCGCCTCTATCTGATCGATCGTTCCGGAGCCGTCGTCAGCGCCCGTCGCTCCCCCCACGATCCTGACAGAGACCTGCTCGACTCTTTCGCGAGCGACCCCGCGGAGACGGGGCGGGAGGTGACCACCATCGTGCACGAGGGAGAGGCATACCTGGCTACGGTGCTCAGGCTTGACACGGTGCCGTGGCGACTCGTGGGGTTGCTCCCGTACCGGGTCGTACAGTCGCGGGTCGAACGCGTGCGGCTCGTGATCGTGCTGCTGATATCCGTGGCGACAGTTCTTGCGGTCGTGGCCGCGCTCGTTTTGGCCCGGCTCACGACCCAGCGAATCGCGCTGGTAACGGACAAGATGAGACGTCTTCGGCAGAATCGACGGCTTGATCTGGCGAGGGTGGAGGGCGATGACGAGATCGGCCAGCTCGACGATGAGCTGAACAGGATGGTGCACACTATCAACGTCCTCGCCGATCGGGAGCGGGATCTCGAGCACCGGCAGCTGTCGCTGGAAGTGGAGCTCCTTCAGTCGCAGATCAACCCGCATATGCTCTACAATACGCTGAGCGCACTCGCCTGGGACGCACACAAGATTGGTGCACACGAGATGGAGACGGCTGTGGAGCGTCTGATCCGGTTCTACAGGCTATACCTCAACGGCGGGAGTATCGTGACCACCCTTGGAGCCGAGGCGGAGATGGCTCGGCACTACATTGAGGTCTACGTCTACACCCACAAGATGGACGTCGATTACCGGATCGACATGGACCCGGAACTGCACGATGTGCCAATGCTCAACCTGGTGCTTCAGCCGCTCGTGGAGAACGCGCTAGTGCACGGGCTTCGGCCGTGGGGTGACTCCGGTATGCTTACGATCATGGGTTCGCGCGAACCGGATGGGGTTTACGTCGTCGTCGCGGACGACGGAGCGGGGATGGAGTCCGATGTGCTCACGAAGATCAGGGCCGGAGAACGAGCATCGTGCACGGGGGGGTTCGGGCTGCACAACGTATGCAGAAGACTCGAGCTCTACTTCGGGCGCCGTGCGGCGCTCGACATCGAGAGTGCTCCGCGTGCCGGCACACGGGTCACCGTGAGGCTGCCGCTCATCGACGGTGATGAGCTGCGCGGTCGGCTTGAACGCCCGATGCCTCTTCACAATCCTGTGGAAGACATACGCTGAACTGGAGCACGTCGGTTCCGTTCGACTCGGCCAGGATCAGGAACTCGCGCCCGGTCACTCCAACCGCCCCGTCCGCTCCCATCTGGGTGAAGTAGGGCAGCGACAGTTCCTGCCTGCCGGGACATACAAGTACCGGGCTTGTCCATGTGACCAGGTCGTCGCTGCAGGCAAACTGGAGCGTGCCGCTTCCCTCTGTCCAGGCAGGACGGTTGTACGATGTCATGAGATAGCAGCCAAGATGGGTGTTCCACGTCACACAGGGAACGTTCGCCGTAGTCAGAATCTGCGTCTCCGGCCCGCCGTTTCCGTCGGTCACGAAATCCTGCTCGAAGTACTTCTTCCAGGTCCCGGGCGCGCCGCACGAACGCTTCGGTGATCGCGCGACATAGATGCGATCGATCAGCTCTCCCTCGTCGAGTCGGTGGAATATCTGCGTGTAGAAGATGTAGAGGTAGTCGTCGTGCGGACTCGCGAAGACGGAGAAATCACCGGCTCCCAGGCTCACGACTGAACCGCTCTGGCCGCCGGGCAGTCCGTCCGGACGACAGTGAACGGTCCATGAGGGAAGAGAAGAGGTGATGATCCACCCGTCGAAGTCCCAGGTCCGTCCCTGATCGTGAGAGGTGAGTTTCCCTATGTGGCGGAAGTCCGGCTCGCCTTCCACGCCGACTTCACGGGCCGTGTACGCCGTCTCGCCTGCTCCCCATGCCGTCTCGTTGTGGACGAAGAGGTGGAACGTACCGCTCGACGGGTCGATGTACAGGCCGCACGGCCACAGGAGTCCCCGCGCGCGAGGACCGTCCGGGTACCGGCTGCCGCCGAATGCAGGACCCGCGGTCCCCGTGTCGAACGAGAACCGCGAATAGTGCAGGCGTTCGGCCGACGAGATCTGCGGGCCCGCCCACACCGACATGCCGCCCAGATTTTCGTGCCCGACGACCGCCCAGAGGAGGCCCGCCGGATCGCGGTCGAAGGCAAGCACTCCGTCCTGATAGACGCCTGCCGCGTTCGAGAACACCGTTGGCTCAGGTCCTGTGATCTCCACTGCCGCGGGATTACGCATCGCTTCTCCTGCCTTGCCTCCACGCAGGATAGCATCCGCCGGTTGCCTCGTGCACCGAAACGGGCAGATGCGCCTGATTTCGTTGCGATGCGCGCCTGACAACCCTACGCGCGCGCGAGGACCCACTGCGAGTAGAGCGCATGCACCTCGTCGCGAACCAGGTCGTTGTGGATCTCGTGGAACGCGCCCTCGAAGATCCGAAGCTCCTTATCCGCGCTTCCCGCGCTGCGGTAGAACTCCGCTATTGGTTCGCGAGGGGCAATGCGGTCGGCCGCTCCGTAGGTGAGGAGCAGCGGCGCTCTCATCGCCTGTGCTGATGCGAAGATGCGCCTCTGGGCCGCCTTGAGCTCCGTACTCAGCCGGACGCACGCCGTGTCGTGGACGAGCGGGTCTTCGCGGTACCTGCGGCACTCGTCCGGGATGCGGCTGATGGCGTCGCTGTCGAGCCCCGTGCTGAACGCGATGCGAGGAGTGACGGCAGACAGCATCCCCGCGATCGCCACGAGAACCGGCGATATGCCCGGTTTGCCCAGCGCCGGGGCCGAGATGATCGCTCCCTGCGGACTCCGTCCGGTCTCCAGGATGTAGTCGAGCGCGATGGTGC
>SKZO01000410.1 GCA_007127335.1 Spirochaetales bacterium
ACCGGCACGTAGACCGCGTCGATCCCCTCCTCCGCGAACCGTCCGTTGTGATAGGCGGGGCTGCGCGAGTGGGCGATGGGGTTCCCCACGACGGCGAAGCAGCGAGTGGCATCTCCATGGGACCCAAGGCGGTAGAGTTCGCTCAGCGTCTGCGGAGTGAGATGCCCCGGCGCGGCGCTCTCGCCCGGAGCAGAGGCAAAGGTGAGCACATTGCCCAGTCTGCGGGTAAGAATCCGCGAGGGCACGCCGAACGGACCCATCCCGAGGACGACGTGCGGCAGATCGTACAGGCGGTCCGCGGCGCGGAAGATTGCCACCAGCTCCGCCGTGCTCCTCGGGCTCACTGCAACCTTGGCGATCTCCCCC
Source organism: Spirochaetales bacterium (assembly GCA_007127335.1). Taxonomy (GTDB): domain Bacteria; phylum Spirochaetota; class Spirochaetia; order DSM-27196; family SLST01; genus SLST01. The sequence continues at coordinate 367 of SKZO01000410.1, forward strand.
GGGTTCCGTGGAAGCGATCGCGCGAGTCGCGCGAGGTTCGCGGGAGTGCCGTCAAGATCGTGCAACGAGCGCACGATCGTCGCGCCCGATCGTTCTGCATCGACGATGGGCAGGTCGGACTCGAGATCGATCAGATCAAAGCCCCCGCGCGACATCCGGTCGAGCAGGGTCCGGCGCTGCGACTCCTCGCCTGTCCATCGTCCCCCGTCGGCTTCACGCCGGATGGTACCCAGAATTCGGATACCAGGTGAGCAGTCACGCACGGCGCCGGCGAGCGTCGCGACTCCGGAGAGCTCGGCTGGCTCAAGGAGGTCAGCGCGGACCTCGACTCCCTCAATCCATGAGGCCTGTTCGCGCACCTGCCGCAACAGGCGCGGGATCGTCGCGGCGGTCGTCGTGAGGAAGATCATACCGGCTGAAAAAGAAAGCAGCTACGACGCACCGGAAACCCCGGACTCCGCGAGCGCGAGAAACTCGCCATGAGCAACCGCCGGAGAGTAGAGAAACCCCTGCACGAGATCACAGCCGTTCTCCATGAGAAACTCGAGCTCCTCCCGGCGCTCGACGCCTTCGGCGAGGGTCTGCATGCCGAACGCCCGCGCCATGGCTACCATCGCCCGCACGATCTCCTGATCGTGCGGGTTCATGTCGACGTTCGTGATGAAGCTCCGGTCGATCTTCAGCGTATCGAACTCGAACCTGCGCAGATAGCTGAGGCTCGAGTAGCCGGTGCCGAAATCGTCGAGGGCGAGGCGTAGTCCCATCGACTGGAGATCCTTCATCTTTGCGATGGCCTCCTCGGGTTCCTCCATGACCGTCGTCTCCGTGAGCTCGAGCGTGAGGCATCTTCCGGGAAGATCGACCGATTCGATCACTCCTCCTATACGCTCGACGAGATCAACCTGCTTGAACTGAGAAGGCGACAGGTTCACGGAGACGTAGAGATCGTCGAGTCCGGCTGCGTGCCATTGCTTCAACTGCCGGCAGGCGCGATAGAGCGACCACTGTCCGATGAACCGTACCGCACCTATCTCCTCGGCAACGGGGATGAAGCGTGACGGTGAGATACGTCCGAGTCCGCTGTGGTCCCACCGGATCAGCGCCTCGGCCCCCCGTATACGACCGTCGCCGTCAACGAGCGGCTGGTAGTGGAGATCGAGTCCTTCGAACCCGGACTGAATGGCGAGCTTGAGCTCGGTCTCGATGTACTCGCGCTCGCGGTACCGCACCCCCATCTCGTCGCCGTAGAGCACGAAGGGAGTTCCGTTTCGCTCGCTCTCGATCAACGCGATGTCAGCGTTTCCCAGAAGCTCCTCTCGCGTCTTTCCGTGATTGGGGTAGACAGATATCCCCAGATAACAGCCGAACCGTATGTCGTCTGCCGGAGCTTCGTGAAACCTGGAGACCGCCTCGACAATCTGATCGGCGCGCAGCTCCACACCATCGGTATTGGGCATGTCGCGAAAGATGAGGAGAAACTCGTCGAGCCGGTCGCTCTGATAAATATTGTCGCCCACGATCTCCCGGATACGGTCGGCGGTCTTGTACAGAAGCACCCGGTTCCTGTCCCGGCTGTTCTTGATCCGCGCGTAGTCGCCGTCAAGCCGCAGGAGGCCGATCGCGAGGAGTCGCCCCCTTCCCCGACTCGCCGCGCCGCTCAGCGCCTGCCCGAGCTCGGCGTCGAAGAGCCGACGGATGGGGAGCCCCGTGGCCGGGTTCCGATTGAGCAGGTCCTGGTACTCAGCCACGCGTACCTCGAGCTTCTGGTGCCTGTCGCGCAGCTCATCGAGTTGTCGTCGCAGCTCCCCGATGTCGTCGGCAGCCGCCGGTTCCTCAAGGTAATCCGTTCTCTCGTTGTTCAACGCTGCCTATACTATCACACTGCGGCGGAACGTCGATACTATTCGCGCACAAGCTTGTAGCCGCGGCCGCGTATCGTGAGGATGATGGACTGGCGGTGCCGGTCGCCGAGCTTCTGCCGCAGGGACGCGATGTGAACGTCCACCGTCCTCGTATAGGTACTCTCGTCGTAGCCCCAGACAGCGGACAACAGCTCGTCGCGATCGAGCACCTCGCCCTGATGCTCATAGAGGTACTTCAGAAGCTTGTACTCCTGCGTGGAGAGCGGCACGGAGTTCCCTTCACGGACGAGCGCCTGGCGCCTGAGATCGAGCACGCAGTCGCCTATGGGATACGCCGTCGCCCCTGTCGGCGATCTCACGGTCCGACGCAGCAGGGCCTCCAGGCGCGCGAGCAGCTCGATCATCTCGAAGGGCTTGGTAAGGTAGTCGTCTGCTCCGACCCGAAGCCCGACGACCTTGTCCACCGTCTGCTCTTTCGCGGTAAGCATGAGAATCGGCGTGGCCACACCACGTCCCCGCAGCTCCCGACAGATCGTCAGCCCGTCGAGCCCCGGCAGCATGAGATCAAGCACGATCACATCCCACCGCGCGGTTGCCAGCCGGAGCCCTTCTATGCCGTCGCCTGCGACTCCGACGTCGTACCCTTCGCTCTCAAGGCGATCGCGTAGCGTCATCGAAATCGTCGCGTCGTCCTCAACTACCAGGACCCGCAGCTTCCGCGCCATATCACCTCCCATACGGCAATCGAACCGTCACGACGGTCCCCTCTCCGCTGCGGCTCTCGATACCAAACCGCCCTCGCCACGCGGTAACGAGACGTTCCACGATGCTCAGCCCAAGTCCCGTGCCCGGAGTCTGGCGCTCGGTTGTCGCGCCGCCACGGTAGAATGCCTCCCGGACATGACGCAGTTCGCGTCGCGGGATGCCCAACCCGTCGTCGGCCACGGCAATGACCAGCCAGTCGCTGCGCCTTCCTGTCTCACGGAAGATTCGGAGGCGGATCGCGGTTCCACTCGGGTTGTGCTTGACCGCATTCGTCAGCAGGTTGCTGAGTATCGCGGCCATGGCGTGCTCGTCACCGCGGCACGGCGGCAGCCCGGGCTCTATGTCGGTCTTCAACTGCCGTGGAGACAGACCGGTCGTTGTGGCAACGATCCTCCGCGCCAGATCTCCTGGTTCAATGAGCTGCACCCCAACGGGGCTTCGCCGGTGCAGCCCGGCGTAGAGCAGAGTCTGGTCGATCATCGCACGCAGTCGCCGGCCCTCATCAAGCAGCGCTGAGCCGTACTCGCGGACCCGATCCTCGCCGGTTACGATACCATGGGCGAGGTTCTCCGCTGCGGCGTGCATGGCCGCCACCGGCGTGCGAAGCTCGTGGGTTACGGATGCCACGAACTCCTGTTCGCGCTCACGCTGGCGTTGGGCGCGCAGATAGAGCGTATGGAAAAGGATTGCCGCCCCGGCGAAGACGCCAAGGATCAGCAGACTGATCACCAGCTCCCGCCTGCGGAGATCCGCCGCACCCCGCTCAATACTGCCGGCAGGATGCCAGATGATCAACGACAATCCCGAAATCGGCGCCGCGCTGCGATCACGCCAGGACAGGTATCCGCCGCCGGATGCCGTCTCCCGTCCGTAGGTCGTGGTTCCTCTCTCGCCGAGTGACCGGAGCATCATCCACTGCTGCACAACCGGACTCTGGACGGTCGTCTCAGGCGAGCCGGGCAGAACAGCCTCAGCCGCGGGCACTCCAAGCAGAGGAACGACCTCGCTCGGGATGAGCATGGATCGTGCATCGGCCTGCCCCGGAGACAGGCCGTCGAAATCGGTGAATGCCACGGACGCCGAGGCGTAGAGCAGTTCCTGCGTGGCGAGATCGACGAGCGCGGCCTGGAACCCGTCCGCGTCGGTACCCAGGTGCTCGGCGACGAGGGCCGGGAGCACGATCTGCGTGAGGTGAGTCCGGTCGAGGCGGATGAAGGACGCAACGGGTCCGTCGGGGGGCGGTTCCAGAGCCAGTCGAACACTGCCCTCCGAGCGGACGGCGCGGAATACCGGCACGCGCAGCACCATGGGATCGCCGCTCACGAAAGCAGTTCGCACCCCGCCGGATTCGTCCGGGGGCTCGACGCGCAGCCACGACGGCTGTGAGATGGCAGCGAGCTCCATGCCCGCGCCGGTTCCGCGATACTCAATGCCGGTCCCGTCCTCGTTCCGGGGAAGAACGACGACGACCTGATCGACAAGCCCGGGGAAACGCGCCCGCGACGACCAGGTGCGAAGCGTGTCCGACAGGTCATCACCTGATGCCGGGTCAAAGCTCCAGGAAGAGATGAGGGCCAGCAGGCTCGAGAGCTCGTAGGCGATCTCGACCCGTATCTGCCGGGCCGCGTTGCCGGCAATCCGCTGAAGGCGGGTAACCTCCGCCAGGGCGGCACGATCGAGAAGGTGGAACTGGAGTGCACCAACGACCGGCAGCAGAAGCAGCATGAGAGCGAGGATGAGAGTTGCTGCTCGTCGCGAACGATGCTTCATTGCGATATCTACAGTACCGCAGAGAACATGCTCTCGGCGACCGCCGACCGGCAAAGAGCTCCACCATCCGCGGGTTTTTTTCTCCCGGCTTGGAGTGCTCCTGCACCGTTGACGAAGTTTTACACCGGCTTGACATCAGGTGCCGCGCGAGCGCGTATGATCCCATCCAGAACCAGGGAGATCCTCGAATGCCGGACAACGGACCACGACAGCCCCACGAGAAGCGCATGGCACCGATCATCTCGACCGGGCCGGTACGGCGTCCAGGCAGTGGCAGGCAGTTCGGACTGGCCGCCTTCGTCCTCGTCGTCGTGGCGGGCCTGCTCGGCGGTGGGTATTTCTGGTTCAGCCCACGAGAGGAGACGGTGCGCGTCACCGGGTATACCGTTGGAATGGTAGACCGCCGGACGCTCCAGGACACCATCGAGCTCGGTGGTTCGGTCAGGGCACGCCACCAGGCGACGGTCACCGCGCCTGAGCCGGGCGTCATAGCCCGACTCTTCGTTGCCGAAGGCGACTGGGTTCAGCAGGGCGAGAGGGTAGCGGAGCTCGACTCCGAATCCCTTCGGGAGTCCCTCGCCTCTCTGGAACGCAGCATCGAGCGAAGCATCCGCGAGTACGAACGGTTCCTCCTCCAACACGAGTACACGACGGCTCGCCACGAACGACAGCGGCGCGCGCTCGAGACCAGAGTCGAAGACGCGATGAACGATCTGCTCGAGACCGAGCGCCTCGCGGCAACGGGTTCGGTCGCCGCCGTTGAGGTCCGCAATGCAAGGCGGAGCGTGGATGAGGCCCGGGAGGCGCTTGCCGGGCACGAGATGGATGTCGCTGAGGCGGTCGCGCTGCACCGGCTCTCCAGGGAGAACTACGAGGACGACATCGCATTCACCCGCCGGGAGATCGCAGCGCTCGAGCGAAGGCTCGCCGCAACGGCGATTACCTCTCCGGTCTCCGGACGGGTTGTCACGATCTCGAGCGCGGCGCGAACACCCGGGGAGCTCCTCCAGCAGCACCAGACGATCCTTGTACTCGCGGACACGCGCGACCCGGTCATAGAGACCGAGATAGAGGAGCACTATCTCTCGCGGATCGAGGTCGGCCGGAACGTTGCGGTGGAGATCGGGGGCACCCGGTTCCTGGGCTCCATTGAGAGGATTGGCCAGCTCGCATCCGTGCCGGCCGACGGCGGGGCCCCGGTCGTCGAGATAGACGTGGGCATAGACCTCGGCGGAGGGGAGATAGTACCGGGAAGCTCCGCCCTCGTGGAGATCCTCATCGGTGAGACCGAAGGAGCCCTCGTGCTGCCTCGAGGCCCCTATCTGACCTCAGGCAACCGACGCTGGATCTACCGGGTGGACGGCGATACGGCTACGAGAGTCGATGTTGAGTACGGGCTTGTCACTGCGTCCTTTGTTGAGATCCGGTCGGGCCTCTCCTATCAGGACATGGTGATCACCAGCAGCTACGCGGCATTCATCGACCGCGGGACGGTTATTCTTGGAGGTAATCCATGATCTCGCTTACGGGCATCACGAGAAGCTACGACATCGGGTCCAGCCGGGTCACCGCGCTCGACAGCATTGATCTCCAGGTGAGCCGCGGGGAGTTTCTCACCGTCATGGGCCCGTCGGGCTCAGGGAAGTCGACGCTCCTGCACATCCTGGGAATACTCGACACGCCAACCGCGGGAACATACCGGCTCGAGGACCACGATCTCACCACGCTTGCCGATCGGGAGCTCTCGCGCATCCGCAACGAGCACTTCGGGTTCGTGTTTCAGAGCTTCAACCTCTTCAACGAGTTCAACGCCCTGGAGAACGTCATGCTCCCGCTCATGTACGCGGGCCTGCGGGGGAGCGAACGCCGCGAGCGCGCCAGGCGTCTGCTCGTTGACGTCGGCCTGGAGCACCGGCTGCACCACTACCCGAACATGCTCTCCGGAGGCGAACAGCAGCGGGTGGCGATCGCCCGGGCGCTCGCGAATGATCCTACGCTCATCCTCGCCGACGAGCCCACGGGCAATCTCCCGAGCGACAAGGGCGAGGAAATCCTGCACATCATCGACCGGCTGAACCGGGACGGAGTGACCGTCGTCATGGTGACGCACGACACAAGGATTGGCGAGCGCGGATCACGGTGTGTTCGGCTGCGCGACGGACGCATCGAGAGCGACTCCGGGAGCGCGGCGTGAGCCTGCCGGACCGAATCTGGCTGGCGCTGCGGCATCTGCGGACCCGACTGGTCGAATCGGTGCTGGTCGTCATCGCCACCGCCGTGGGCGTCGCCCTGGTCTCAGGCATAGTCGGGTTCATCCGGGCCTACGATCAGCAGACCGACTACCTGCTCGCGCATCCGGCCTACCGTGAGGTACTCGTGGAGGTAATAGGCGCCGAGACGCAGCTCAGGGAGGCTGCGGTCCCGTTCGACCCGGTCGCGACGGCAGAGATCAACCTGGGTATCAACGATCTTCGCCTGGCAATGGACAACGTCCCGTCGATCACATTCGGCTACCTCGCGGACGCGACGATACTGTCACCGGGGCTGCCGGGCGTGGACGTGATGCGGGGAACCGGCGGCGGCCGACAGGGGTCGGCGACCGATGCGGAGTCCGCACCGTCCGGCGGCGCCGACGATACCCGGGCCATTGCAGCACGACCGGACGCTTCCGCACGCTTTGACATTGA
>SKZO01000054.1 GCA_007127335.1 Spirochaetales bacterium
CGCTCGCCTTGGTGATCATCTTCAACTACATTCCGATTCTGGAGTCCTTCTACCGAAGCCTCTTCGCCTGGCGCGGCGGCGCGCGGGCGATCTACCTGGGTCTTGAGAACTACCGTGAGCTCCTTGGCGACTCCGGGTTCGGAGTGTCGGTCAGAAACATGCTCCAGCTTCTTGGATTCCACCTCATCGCCATCGTGACTATGCCGCTGCTCGTCGCGGAGCTGATCTTCGGGATCCGGCACAAGCCCGGACTGTCGCACGGCTATCGGTTGCTCTTTGTCATTCCCATGGTCGTGCCGCAACTGGTCGTCCTGCTCATCTGGTCGTTCATCTATGACGGCGAGGTAGGACTGCTCAACGCGGTTCTGCGTTCGGTTGGACTTGGCCACGTTACTCGTGGTTGGCTGGCCGATCCCGGTACCGCGCTCTACGCCATCATGGGCGTGGGCTTTCCCTGGGTCCAGGGCACGGCCGTTCTGATCTATCTCGCCGGGCTGCTCGCGGTCTCTGAGGAGATATGGGACGTTACGCGTCTTGATGGGATAAAGGGAATGCGGCGGTTCTTCTCGATCGACCTGCATCTGATCATGGGTCAGATCAAGTTGCTGGTTATACTCACCATCATCAACCAGACGCAGTACTTCGTGGGGATACTCGTACTTACCGGCGGGGGGCCCGGCTACGCGACGCTGGTTCCAGGTCTCTACCTCTACCAGCAGGCGTTCGATCACGCGCGCATGGGGTACGCGAATGCGATCGGCGTCGTGCTCTTTGTCTTCCTCATGATCGTCACCGTCCTCAACATGACCATCCTCCGTTCGGATACCGGCACGCGACGGTCAACGGCTCGAACCAGACGCCAGCTGCGCGCCGTTGCTCGAACTATTGACGCTCGCGGAGGGCAACTTCCATGAGAGCACACTCATTCAGTCGATTGAGAAGCCGGGGTGATCTCACTCGAGTTGCCGTGCTGACGTTTCTGGGAGTGCTGACCTTTGTACCATTCATCAGCACCATCATCATCTCGTTCAAGTCGGTGCCGCAATTCAACCATCAGCCGTTCCTGCCCACCTTCCCGCTCCATTTTCGTAACTACGTGGTGGCATTCAACTCGACGTACCTCTATATTCTCAACAGCGTCTACGTCTCGGCGGTCGCCGTGGTGCTCACGCTCGTTGTCGCCTGTGCTTCCGCGTATGCATTCGCAAGGTTCGACTTTCCCCTCAAACAGCCGCTCTACATGGCTTTCATCGGTCTCCTCATGATCCCGCCGTTGCTGAGTCTCGTGACTCGGTTCATCATGATCAGGAACCTGGGGATGATCAATACACACTGGGCTCTGATCGCCCCCTTCGTCTCCGGAGGCCAGGTGTTCATGATATTCGTGGCCAAGACCTTCTTCGAGACGCTGCCGGAGGATCTGTTCGAGTCGGCACGGCTTGACGGTGCAAGCGAGATGCGCATTCTCTGGAATATCGCGCTGCCCATGTCGCGCCCGATCATCTGGACACTGGCGGTGCTGAACATCCAGAGCAACTGGAACAACATCCTGTGGCCCCTGATAACACTATCCGACCGCTCCAAGTTTCCGGTGTCTGTTGGTCTGCTCTATTTCCAGGGACAGTACGTTGCCGATCGCGGACCTATGATGGCAGGCTACATCATCGCCTCCATACCCATGATCGTACTGTTCACCGTCGCTTCACGTCAGTTCGTGGAAGGGATGAGCTCCGGAGCGCTCAAGCTGTAGCGCTCAAGCCTCAGGAGGCAAGATGAAACACGACGAATTTCATCGTCCGGGGCGGGAGTACCGCGGGGTAACGCTTTGGATGCTGAACGATGCGCTCGAACCCGCCGAGCTGCGCCGCCAGGTGCGTGGGTTCAGCGATGCCGGATGGGGAGCGCTCATCACCAGAACGTTCAACGGCCTTGGCACCCGGTACCTCAGCGACGAATGGCACGACTGCGTGATGCTGATCATCGACGAGTGCCGTGCGGTCGGCCTCAAGGTCTGGCTCCAGGCCGGATACATGCCGGCCGGTGTTCCCGACCTCGCCCCCGCCGACCAGCACATGGTGCTTCGCCGTCACGCGCGCACCGGTGCCCGGCAGAGCGAGGCCGATCATGAAGCCGATGTCCTGCTCCAGACCGACTCGGTACTCTACACCGCAGAGCGGCGCGGCCACGTCCTTGACCTCCTCAATCGGGAGGCTTGCAGGCGATACGTCGCCGGCTCGTACACGGGCACGCTCGAACGTTACAGTGAGCATTTCGGTGATACGGTTGAGACCGTATGGGTGGACGAGCCACACTTTCAGCCGCCGCTTCTTCCGTGGTCCGAGCTCCTTCCGGATCGTTTCCGCGATTCATGGGGTTACGATCTTGTCCAGGAACTCCCCGCGCTGTTCGACGATGGTGGAGACAGCTTTCGAGTCCGCCACCACTACTGGCGAACTGTATCGGCGATGCTGGTCGACTCCTACTTCACGGAGGTGCGAGACTGGTGCGAGTCGCACGGGCTCAAGTTCAGCGGTCATCTGATGGGTGAAGACACGCTGCAGTCGCAGATCGGCTGGACGGCCGGATGTATGCCGTGCTACGAGACGATGGGACTGCCCGGTATCGATCACCTGACGAGAAGCCGTAGCTGGCCTGCGGATCTGCCGTTTGTCACGACTCCCAAGCAGTGTTCGAGCGCGTCGAACCAGCTTGGCAAACCCGAGATTCTCTGCGAGGTCTACGGGGTGAGCTCGCAGGGCCTGACCTTTCAGGACCGCAAGCGCATCGCCGACTGGATGATGATGCTCGGTATCAACTACCGCTGTTTCCACGGTTCGTTCTACTCGATGCGCGGTGAGCGTAAACGTATCTATGCTCCCCACCTCTCGTATCAGCAACCGTGGTGGTCCCATAACCGCTTCGAGGCCGACCACTTTGCCCGATTCTCCTACCTCATGCGTTCAGGTGCGTACGCAGCCGACGTTCTCGTTGTCCACTCGCTCGAGTCAGCGTACGGGATCTACGACGCCTCGAACGTGGTGAACCCGCACCAGCGTTCAGGCGAGCCTGCGGAGGTCCGGCGCCTCACCGAGCTGCTCGTTTCTGTCAGCGACGGGCTCCTGAGCGCGCACTACGACTTCGAGTACGGCGACGAAGCGCTCATGGCGCGTCACGCTCGAGTGGACGGAACTCAGCTGCGCATCGGGCAGATGGCGTATCAGGCGGTCATCCTGCCCGGGTTGACGACCCTCCGCCGAACGACGCTCGATCTGCTCAACTCTTTTATCAACGCGGGCGGCACGGTCTTCACCGCAGGAGACGCGCCTACGCGCATCGAGGGGGAGCCGAGCCAGGATGCCGCCGCCTTCGCCGGCAGGCTTTGTTCCATAGGCGCTTCAGTCGACGAGTTGCGCTCTGCGCTCCGCGACGTTGCACCTCTGAGTGAGAGAGTGATCGGGGCACGGGCCCACGATCTCTGGGTGCACCGCAGAGACACCGAACTCGGACGCCTCGTCGTCATTCACAGCCCGCGAGCCGAGGAGCCGATTCAGGCGAAACTCGAGGCAGCGGGCGCCGCCGGTCTTGAGGTCTGGGATCTCTCCACCGGCGAGGTGCGTGCGATCGCACCGCCGTCCACGGCGGCTGATCGAATCTTCCGACTCGAACTCACGATCGCTCCCGGTGAGACGGTTGCGGTGCTCTGCCGCCGCGATCAGTCGCTCCCCACGGTCCGGCACGTCGCCGCCCCGCGCACTGTCCGCCGTGTCAAGCTCAGTTCGCCCTACGCGCTTACCCGCAGCGACCCCAACGCGCTCCTGCTCGACTTCTGTCGATTCCGTCGCCGTGACGAACCATGGAGCCCCCGCATTCCAGTGATCGCGGTGCAGGAGATCCTGAAGGACGAAGGATACCGAGGGCCTGTGAGTCTCGAGTACACCTTCGAGGTCGAGGAGATACCTCCTCGAGCCGGGCTTGCGGTCGAGGACGGCGATCGGGCAATGGTGACCATCAATGGGACCTCACTTGCATTCGCCCGCGACGCCTGGTTCCGCGACCGGTCCTTCCTCACTGCGGACATCTCCGGGGCTCTCTGTCGGGGGACCAATCGGGTGGAGTTCCACCGCGAGTTCGAGCCTCCCACCGAACCGAAGTTTCGGCTTGGGGCACTCTTTCACACGAGCACCGCCGTGGAGCTCGAGGCGATCGCCGTGCTCGGCGACTTCGCGCTCTCCGTGGCCGCATCTTCGGGTACATCTCAGCCAGGGGCGGTGAGATACGTTCCGCGGTTCGCTCTCACGAAGGAGTCGGGACGGACCTTCGGTGATCTCGTCGGCGACGGGTATCCCTTCTATGCCGGATGCGCGACGCTCACCGCGTCGGTGGAGGTTTCCGAGCTGGCCGAGGGGCAGCGCGCCTACCTCACGCTGCCGGCGATGCACGCAGCGCTTGCCCTAGTGCGAGTGAACGGTTGCGATGCGCGCGCGATCTGCTGGCATCCGCTGGAGTGCGATATCACCTCTGCGGTCAGGAAGGGGATGAACCGGATAGAGGTGGAGCTCGTTGGCACGCTGCGGAACCTCTACGGCCCGCACCATCGGCCAACCGGTGAGCCGAATCAGGTCTGGCGCGACGGTTGGACCGGCCGCTCGACCCCGGGCAGGCGCGACACCGATCTCATTGCAGGCGCGGACTGGTATATCCGCCGCGACTCCAAGGGGGTCTTCTGGACCGACGACTACTTCTTCGTGCCCTTCGGTATGCCGCCGGGCGCCGCTATAGAGGTGAGATCGCGCGGAGACGAACCGTGAGGACCCTTCGAAACGTAACGCTTGAGATGAGCCTTAAGCCGTTCAAGCGTGTCGACGATGAGACGGTGGATGCGGTCTGCCGCACGGTTTTCCACCAGTGGACCCACCTTCTCGACCGGAGCGGGACGACGTCGGTTCTGCTCTGGACGGCAGACGGTTCGGAAATCCTCGACTACCGCGGGGATTTGGAGGCGGAGATCGAGTGGGCACGCTACCTCGGGACCGCCAACTCCCGGGCGAAGCGGAACTATATCGACGACCCGGAGCAGCGCGGCCTCCACAGCAGGCCCTACCTCTACATGGACGACCCGCCGGTGATCACCTACGCGACCCTGCGGCATATCGTGGAAAAGATTCGCGCCGTGGGAGAAGGTGAGACCGGAAGACCCGTACGGGTGGGGGCGACCTTCGATCCGGGGCCGGAGTTTGCGAAGTCACCGTTCAAGTACGAGCGTCATCTCGAGATCTGCAGCGGCGGGTACCACGGCGTGCCGAGCTTCGCCTACTGCTACGCGACACTCAAGGCGGACGACATCGCGTATGCCGGCTTCCCCGACGGGATTTCCGAAGGGCTGCCGCTCGGGACCTTCCTGGGCCGGCAGTGCGCGCATTTTCTTTCGGATCTGGGGTTCGATTACCTCTGGTTCTCAAATGGGTTCGGGTTCGGAGCGGAGAACTGGGGCACGACCGGGGTGATCTTCGACGGCGCGAGCTTCCACCAGGAGGTGTACGGGGAGACACGAGAGAAGGTCCTCGGCTTCTGGAAGGCATTCCGTGACGAGTGCCCGGGCTATCCGATCGAAACACGCGGGACGAATCTGACGACCGGAGTCGATCTCGCCGGCGATGCGGTTCCGCTTGGCGACATCTACCGTGGCGGGTTCGACATGCTCCCTCCGCCCAACTCTCCCTGGGCCGCGCTGAACGGCGACTTCGGCCTTGAGATCACCGGCTACCTCTCGCGCATGGCCGAGCTGCCGACGGAGGCCTATCCTTTCCGGTTCTACGTGCACGACCCATGGTGGCTCAACAGCCCCTGGCTCGATCGATATGGTCGCGAACCACACGACATCTATCTGCCGCTCGCCTGCGCACGCATCAACTCTTCAGGCGACGTGGTCGGGCCGAGCGACGTTCAGTTTCTGACGATCGACGATTCGCTCGGGAACCTGCCGGATAAGTGCCCCAACGAGATCGTCCCGCACATTCTCGCAGCCATTGACGACGGACCGGATGAGGCGCCGCCCTTCCTCTGGGTCTATCCCTTCGACGAGTACCACCGCATGATGGAAGAACCGGGCAGGGCGTCGGAGGTCTTCGCCGGCGACTGGCTCATTCGGGCGGCGATCAACGACGGTTTTCCGCTGTCCGGAGTCGTCTCAACAGCGAACTTTGCCTCGCTGACCGCCAATCGCCGCGGTTGCTTCGACCGCTCGGTGCTAGTGATGCCCGTGCCGGACGCGGGAACCAGGGCGGAGACCGCGCTCCTCGAGACGATACGTCGCGGTGGACGCGTTCTGCTCTACGGTCCGGTGGGACACGCCGGTACCGACCTTCTGTCCATGCTTGGTCTCGCGCTTGCCGACCCGGTGAGCGGCGAAGGCGAGATGACGGCGGTGTACCCGGATCTGATCGAGGATGCGGCTCAGCCGAGACGTATCATCCACCGCGAGGTGACCGGCGGCGGCGGTATCCGGGCTGTTCGCAACGCGAGCGAAGTCGGCGCTACGGTAGTAGCCTCAGCGCAATTCGGCGGCGCCGATCGTGTGCTCGCGGTCTACCGGACTATCGACGAGGGCGCGCTCTGCTGGACACGCGGAACCGTGAGCGCCTCCTGGAGGGACGGGGAGTATCTCCTCGTTCCCGACGACCCGGCCTCATGCTATCCGCCGCACGCTCTGTTGCGCGTCCTTGCCGCCAGGATGGGCTACAGCATGGTGTGGAGCAAACCGAATCCGACGGTGCCCTCGCCGGTGGTCATGGTTCACCGACGCCTCGGTGGTCTGCGCTTCTCGATCTATGCACCTCAGACGATCGTCGGGCTCTCGTTACACCTCCCGCTCGGCGCGCCGCTTCTGGACGGACTGCACACGAGGCTCAAGCATGGGGCTTCCACCTATTACCCGCCGCGCTTCTGGACGCGCGAGTGTCGGGTATTCGTGGAGCAGGATGAGGGCATCGTTCACTCGCGGCGGATGAGGTCGAGTGCCTACGGCGTAAGCGGGCGGATGGTCGTCGAGGGACTTCAAAACGCGTACGTTCGTTTCCTGCCGGAAGCCGGGCATGAAGAGTCGACCAGAGTACTGCTCAACAGCCGGTACCCATGGATGGTCGGCGAGCCGTTCGAGCTACGCATCGTGCGCGACCGTACGCATGGCGCATACCTCGAGGCGTCAAACGTAACGGGTGAGCTGATGTTCGCCTGGTAGCCTGACGAACCGAGCTCGTGAACCCAGCGCTCTCACGTCTCCTGCAACCGGAGGCCCAGGACCGCGGCGCCGGCGAGTAGAGCCGCGAGGACGATCAGCATTCCCTCTACGCTCCAGATGCTCGCGATGGCGGTGAGCCCCGCGGC
>SKZO01000017.1 GCA_007127335.1 Spirochaetales bacterium
ACGTCGTGTTCATCCTGGCCGACGATCTGGGCTGGGGCGATGTGGGCTATCACGGCTCAGACATCCGAACGCCCAACATCGACCGCCTCGCGCGAAGGGGTGTGGAACTGGACCGGCACTATGTTTGCCCGGTCTGCACGCCGACACGCGCGGCGTTGATGACCGGGCGGCATCCCGGCCGGTTTGGCAGGCACGCAACCGCTCCCAGCAACCTGCCGGTTCTGCCTGACAATTACTACACGCTCGCTCACCTCTTCCGCAACGCCGGGTACGCGACCGGGCTGTTCGGCAAGTGGCATCTGGGTTCGGATCCGCGACAGGGCCCCAACCACTACGGATTCGACACGAGCTACGGATCCTTCGCAGGTGGCGTGGATCCCTACAGTCACCTCTACAAGCCCGGCCCATACGTTCGGACCTGGCAGCGGAACGGCCGAGCGGTCGACGAACCGGGCCACGTCACCGATCTCATTACCAACGAGGCAGTCGGCTGGATCAAACGCAGCAAGCGCCCCTTCTTCTGCTACCTCCCGTTTACGGCGGTGCATACGCCCATCCGCCCGCCGGAGGCCTGGATCGACCGGTACGAGGGGGAAACCTACTCCGACGATCCGGTGAAGAATGAGGCGTTTCAGCGGTACGCCGCCTATACGAGCCATATGGATCACGCGATCGGCCGGGTTATCGAGGCGGTGAAGTGCCGCAACATCCTCGACGAGACGCTCGTCGTCTTCGCCTCGGACAACGGAGCGGTGACCTACGAGACACCGTGCGACCGCATGCAGTACCCCGGATACCGCGACGACATGCAGCCGGCAGGCTGCAACCTGCCGCTGCGCGGACGCAAGCACACTCTGTACGAAGGCGGCATCCGCACCCCGGGCATCCTCTCCTGGCCCGGACACCTGGAACCGGGAAAGGTGGAGGCTCCCATGCACATCAGCGACTGGATGCCCACCTTTGCGTCGATGCTGGACGTTCAGGTACCGGGCGACCCCCGCTGGGACGGACAGGACATGTGGCCGATGCTCTCGGGCGCAGGAAATGCACCGCCACCGCGGAGCCTCTACTGGAACCTGCATCATCGCCACTTCGCCCTCCAGGAATCCGGGTGGAAGCTCATCCGGCGCGAACCGGAAGACGAGGCACCGCTCGAGCTCTTCCACCTTGCGGAAGATCCCTGCGAGACACGGAACGTGGCGGGTGAGCATCCGGATCGCGTCGCCCACCTGACCGATCGAATTGAAGCGGAGTTCTCGAGAGAAAACGAGTCGAGGCGACCGGACGTAGAAGAGGCGTAGCCGACCGACGCGCTTGCAGTTGCACGGTCAACCAGCTCCGCCGGGAAGGAAACGACAACTCGCGAGCGGACATCCGCTCTATGACGCGACAGTTACGGATAATGACACAGCCGGAGAGTGCGCGCACTCGTTCCTCCGGTCTTCACACGCCCGGCCGATCACCTTGAGCGTGCACGCGATGGTGCACGCGATTGCGCACGCCGCAACCTGTACACACCGCTGCCCATCCAATACAATAGGGTCCGTTCGTCCGCTCGAACGCCATCAACCGTCAGCGCAACCGTGACCGCCACGAGGAGTCCATGGAACACACGATACTAGAGAAACGGCAGCTGTCCGAACAGGTCTACATGATGCGTATCAGGGCGCCGCTCATCGCGGAGGCGCGGGAGCCGGGGCAGTTCATCATCCTGCAGGTCGACACCGACTTTGGCGAAAGGATCCCGCTCACCATTGCGGATGCCGACGCGCAGTCCGGGTGGATATGTATCATTTTTCAGGCCGTCGGCGGAACGACGATGAAGCTCGCGGCCCTCAGGGAAGGCGAGACGGTCGCGGCGGTCCTCGGGCCGCTCGGGCACCCTACGCACATCGAGCGCGTAGGGCACGCGGTCTGCGTCGGTGGCGGGATCGGCGTCGCACCGCTCTACCCCATCGCGCAGGCGCTCAAGGCCGCGGGAAACCGGCTCACGGTCATCGTCGGTGCCCGGTCAAAGGAGCTCGTGATACTCGAGGATGAGATGAAGGAGCTGGCCGACGAGCTGATCGTCGTGACCGACGATGGATCGTACGGACGCAAGGCGCTCGTGACCGAGCCGCTCAGGGAGCTCTGCGAGGCCGACGCCATGCCCGATCTCGTCGTCGCGATCGGCCCGCCGGTGATGATGAAGTTCGCCGCCGAGACCACTCGGCCGTTCGGGGTTCGCACGATGGTGAGTCTCAACACGATCATGGTCGACGGCACCGGCATGTGCGGCGGCTGCCGGGTGAACGTGGGCGGGGAGACGAAGTTCGTCTGCGTGGACGGACCCGAGTTCGACGGACACCAGGTCGATTTCGACAACATGATGCGGCGCCTCGCGAGCTACAGGGCCCAGGAGGAACACGCGCGGCACGAGTGCCTTGCTGAAGCCCGGGCCGCGGAGCTGGAAAGGGAAACACATGAGTCACAGAACACCGTCTGAGTTGCGCGAAGAGGCGAAGAGAATTCTCGAAGAGTTCACGGGCATGGAGAAGATACGGGCGAAGGACCGGATCGCGATCCCGCAGCAGGAGATGCCAAGCCAGGATCCACACGCGCGGAACGCAAACATGTACGAGGTGACCTACGGCTACTTCGAGGAGCAGGCGCGCGTGGAGGCCGAACGGTGCCTTCAGTGCCGCAACGCCCCCTGCGTCGAGGGATGCCCGGTGCGGATCGACATACCGCGGTTCATCAAACACGCGGCCGAAGGCGACTATGCGGCGAGTCTCGCAGTAGTCAAGGAGGCGAGCCTCCTGCCCGCAATCTGCGGGCGGGTCTGTCCGCAGGAGAACCAATGCCAGGAGTACTGCACGGTCGGAAAGTCGCTGAAGGATACTTTCAGGAGCGTCTCGATCGGGAGGATTGAACGGTTCGTCGCGGACTGGGGCGCAGGGCTGCACGGCCTGCCGGATGATCGGCTGGATGAGCCGAACCCGCTGCCGCCGAGCGCCCGGGTGGACACGCCCGTGATTACCGCCTCGGGTGGCCCTGATTCGAGCGGCGTCCGCGATGTTCCCGACGTCAAGCCGCCCACCGGCAAGAAGGTGGCGGTGATAGGCAGCGGCCCGGCAAGCATCACCGTCGCGGCCGACGTGCGCAGGGAGGGCCACGACGTTACGATCTTCGAGGCGTTCCATAAGCCCGGCGGCGTGATGATCTACGGCATCCCGGAGTTCCGGCTTCCCAAGAGGATCGTGGAAGAGGAGATCCATACGCTCGAGGAGATGGGCGTTGAGATCCGGACCAATTTTCTCGTCGGCCAGACCCGGAAGCTCAAGGACCTTCTGGAGAAAGACGGATACGACGCCGCGTTCATAGGTACCGGAGCCGGGCTTCCGCGGTTCATGAGCATTGAGGGGGAGAACCTGGTGGGCGTGTTCTCGGCAAACGAGTTTCTCACCCGCAGCAACCTGATGAAGGCGTATGACCGAGACCGTGCGCAGACGCCAATCTACCACCCAAGGCGCGTCGCGGTGCTCGGCGGAGGCAACGTCGCGATGGACGCCGCCCGGACGGCGCTGCGCATTGGAGCGGAGAAGGTCTACGTGATCTACCGCAGGAGCCGCGTCGAGATGCCCGCCCGTGCCGAAGAGGTCGACCATGCGGAGGAAGAGGGCGTGGAGTTTCTTCTGCTGAGGAATCCTACACGCATCCTCGGCGATGAGAACGAACAGGTCGTCGGTATCGAGGTACTCGACTACGAGCTCGGCGAGCCCGATGAATCAGGACGGCGGCGACCGGTACCCATTGCGGGAAGCGAGAGCGTGATCGACCTCGACACGGTCATCGTGTCCATTGGGAATGACTCGAACCCGCTGATCACCCGCACGACGCCGGAGCTCGAGGCGAACAGGTGGGGCAATATCACCACCGACGACAACGGAAGGACGAGTATGGACCGGGTATACGCCGGCGGCGATATCGTGCTCGGGGCGGCGACGGTCATCCTCGCGATGGGCGAGGGCCGCAAGGCCGCGGCGTCGATCAACCGGATGCTCGCGGAGGACGGAAACCACGTGACCGGACCTGCCGCGGAGCAAGGCGTGACATGAGCTGGGAGTGTCGATACCGCTCGGGTGATGAATGCGTGAAGCTCGGGGTCGACTGCGATCCCGGGCGTGCCGGGTGCGTTCTGCGCGGCCGCGTCTACTTCCCGTTCGCTCCTGAGAAGAACACGCAGGAGATGAACGAGGCCGCCGGAAGGCCGGACACCGACGCATCGCGCCGTCGCGACGGCACATGAGCCCGACAAGCAACCGGTAGGCCGCCCGGTCGGGAGGATCTACTCTTCCTCGTCGGACGAGGTGTCGTCCTCTCCTTCCTGTTCTTCCTGGGAATCAGATTCATCGGGCAGGCCGCCCGGGTGCAGGTACTCCAGATAGGAGGTGTCTTCCTCCGTCTGCTCTTCATCCTTCGCGCCGTGCTTGCGGGCAAGCTTCGCCTCCCGCTTCTTCTTCTTTGCTACTTCGCGTCGCCGTTTGTCTCCACCATATGGGTTTCGCGCCATCAGCTCTCCTTACCCTGCCGTTGAATTCAAAAACGGCCCGGACGAACCGGGCCGTTTCTCACGGATCGTTCTAGTAGCGACGATCTGAATCGCGATTCGAGCGCTCGCGGGCCTCGTTGACCTTGAGCATGCGCCCCTCGAACTCGGTCCCGTTCAGGCCCTGGATCGCGGCGTTTGCCGCTTCCTGATCGGCCATCTCGACGAAGCCAAATCCACGCGATCGACCGGTGTCCCGGTCGGTCAGGACGGTGGCGGATACAACCTCACCGAACTGTGCGAACAGCGAGCGGAGGCTCTCCTGTTCGGTACGATAACTGAGGTTCCCCACATACAACTTGTTAGCCACTTGCTAACTCCTTTTGGCCTTACCCTCTCCGGGCGAGCCCTGCATTTGTCAGCACTGAGTTGTGATGCTTGCATTGGGATCACAGCTTTTGGCAGGGGTCTCAAGCAGAAGCGACTCACAGAATCGGCGCCAACACTAATATGGTACGCAGCCGGGCCTTTGACAACCCCTTTTCCGGCGATTGTTGATCGGCTCCCCGTTCACACCCGGTTGGGATCGCCGCCGGCGAGTTTCGTGCAGGCGAGTCGGGTTTTGCGGCGCACGTCGATGCCGTAGGGGCACTCGACCGCGTCAGACTCCGCGAGCAGGACGTCGGGATCCATGCCGGCAGCCGAGAACTCGCTCTTCGCCTGATCGGCGAGCGAGAACCAACCCGCAAGCCGCAGCCGCAACGCATAGTCGGCCGGATCATGCTCGAGATAGTCGATCATCTGCCGGTCGTGGTACCCTTCGAGTCGAAAGAGCTGCATCAGCGAGGCCGGGCACTCGCCACACTGCCGGCACACGTACGAGCCGAGCTCGATCGCGGTACGGAGAATCTCGTCACGCTCTGCCTGCGTCGCGGGTCCCGCGCAGATCGCCTCCGCCGCCTGGTCCACATGCTCGACGCTGTTCATCCCGCACACGAGCAGATCCGACCCGGATCCAAGCGCGTACCGCAACGCCTCGCGCGGGGATCGGTAGAGGAACCCGTCGGCGAGCGGCTTCATCGCCGTGATGCCGACCCCGCGCCGGCGGGCGAGCGGGTAGATCTCGTCGTGGATGATCGGCAGATACTGCTCCTCGAGGTAGTTGTCCCAGATCAGGATCAGGCTGATGGGCAGGCTCCTGATCGCCTCGAGGTAGATCCATGGACGATGACTGGACAGCCCGATGCCGTCGATCACGCCCTCGTCCTTCGCTCGCAGGAGAACCCCAAGGGCCCCGTCGTCGGCCTGCAGGCGCTCGAGCTCCGTGGTCGAACCAACACCGTGCAGGTAGTAGAACTCGATGTGATCGGTCTGCAGGGCGGTCAGACTCGCGTCGAGATCGCGTTTCATTCCCTCTGAGTCACGGCTGCCGCTCTTGCTCGCGAGCACGACGTCGCCGCGCCGTCCGGAGAGCACACGACCGAGCTTCTCTTCGGAGGCGCCGTTGCCGTACCCGCGAGCGGTCTCGATGTAGTTACCACCGTACTCGAGGTAGCGGTCGACGACACGCTCGACAATCTCGGTCGAGATCTCGAGCTGGTGGAATCCTCCCAGTGCAAGGCGGCTGAGTTGCTTGCCGGTCCGTGCGAGCTCGACCTTGGGCAGGGTTGCGGTTTTTACCATGGGGCATGATACCACGGAATCGTCTCGCTGTGGACCGCCGACGCCCTTGTGCGAAGCGAGCCAAGCTGCGATGATGGGGGTGATGAAAACACAAGCATGGCGCGCCGTCACGGGTGCGTTTCTCGCGGTTCTCCTCCTTGCCGTTCTTTTCGCATGCGAGCGCGCGGACCCACCCGTCGCGGTCGGCGCCGAGGTCACCGAGGCCCAGGCGGAAGAGGCGTTCATGGTTGCCTTCGGGGGCGCCTACGTCGGGTCGATGGCCGCCCAGTTCGGTCAGCCGCTTCCGGGGCTGAGCCTGGACATGGAGGACGAATCGATCGTCTTCGATGAGTTTGACGTGTCGGAGCTCGATACCGACTACCGGACGATCTCGGGAACGGTGAAATCCACCGAAGAGGCTGCGGAGGTCGACTTCGTAATGACCGGCGGCGTCGTTGAGACAATTGCCTTCCGGATAGGGGCCGAGCAGATGGCGGCGGCGGACGGTATACGCGCGTCGGTCACGGTCAACGGTCACCAGATGGACATCAGAATCGACCCTGAAGCGGAATAGCGCTCCGCGATCGGAGCAATCTCAGCGCGACCCGTACCCCGCCAGACGCTCGACGGCGCGCTGGACCGCGTCCCGGGCATGCGGCGGAGTTTTTTTGTCGGTCTGGTAGTCGAACTGCCAGGTGAACTCCTCGAGGTGCCTCCTGATCTGCCCGATCGAGCGTGACTCGATCTCGAATATCATCGCGTTCCACTCGGACTGTCGTTTCGCCGGGATCACCTCTGCTCCCATCTCGAGCACGCCCGGCAGGTGCGACAGGCAGAAACCCTTGGAGGCGCGAAGCGCATCGGCAAACTCCGTCTGGTCGAGAAACAGCTTCGCCACGGTGTAGGTGAAGTTCAGCACGTTGAAACGGATGCGTTCGCACATCAGGCAGTCGGACTCGTGACTGCGCAGCTCATCCACGACACTATCGACCACCTTTCCGGTGGACCGCCCGGCCCGCGCTATCCGGCGTTCCATCTTCTCCAGACGTTTCCCGATCGTCTCCAGGTGCGTGCTGAGCGCAAGCGAGTACCCGAGCTTCCCTTCACCCGCGAGGAGCAGATGAAAGTGTCTGCGACAGAACCCGCGCTCGTTCAGCTTCACCCGGATCTCGGGGGTCATGATCGAGTTACCCAGGAAGAAGGTTACGTTGCGCTGCTCGCTCTCCTGCTCGAGAAAGCAGAGCGCACATTCGGCGTCGGCCTCGAACGCCTTCCAGACGGGTATGGTCTGCAGTTCATACTTCATGGACTCTCCGTCGCGATTGTAGGACGTGCCGCCGGCGCTTGCAACCGCACCGGCCAACCCGTACGATGAAGTCAGTGACATATACCGAGCGCATCGTAAACGCCGCAGTCCGCACGCTCTTTCGCCTCCTCGCGCGCATGGACGTCAAGGACCTCGAACGGCTGCCGCGTAGAGGCCCTGCGATCCTCATGGCCAACCACACCAGCAATCTCGAGGGCCCGGCCTACTACGTCTTCATCCAGCCGCGCAAGGCGACGGCGCTCGGCAAGCGCGAGTTGTGGAGCCGATGGCCTACCCGTTTCTTCATGAGGCTGTGGGGCGTCATTCCGGTGGCGAGGGGACGCGTGGACCGCACGGCGCTGCGCGCGGCGTTCAAGGCTCTCGATCGGGGACACTTCCTGGGGATCGCCCCGGAAGGGACGAGGAGCAGGACCGGGGCACTGCGTCAGGCTCATCCGGGGGTGGCCCTCATAGCTACGCGGCGCCCGGTTCCCGTCTATCCGGTCGTGCACTGGGGAATGCGTGACGTGCTCTCGAATCTCGCGCGCCTGCGACGCTCACGGGTGACCTTCCGCGTCGGGCGGCCGTTTCGCGTCCGCGGAGCAGGGCAGACCGGCCCGAGCGCAACGGTTCTCCGCGAGATCGCCGACGAAATGATGTACGAAATGGCGCGGGCTCTTCCCCCGCGCCTTCGTGGCGCCTACGCGGCGATTCCCCCGCAGGAGCCGAAATACCTCGTATACGAAGGATGACCATGATACCCACACAGAACGCTCCATCAGCAGGTCCGGTGAAGGTGATCCAGGTTGGCCTTGGCGGCTGGGGCCGTGACTGGTACCGCAGGCGTATCCAGGGTTTCCGCGACGTTGCCGTCGTCGGGTTTGTGGACTCGAACGAAGCGGCCCTGGAGGCCGCGCGTGACGAGTTCGGAATGGACGCCGGGGTCTGCCACGACGATGTCGTGTCGGCGCTCGAGGCCACCGAGTCGGATGCGGTGCTCATCACCGCGTCGCTGCCCGGCCACGTCCCGGCGGCGGCCGCGGCTCTCGCGGCGGGACGTCACGTGCTGATGGAGAAACCATTTGCCCCTTCGGTTGCGGAAGCGCGAACGCTCGTCGGCGCAGCCGCACGGGCGGGTCGGATCCTGATGATCAGTCAGAACTATCGCTTCTTTCCGGCGCCGATCGCCGCACGACAGATCGTCACATCGGGCCGGCTCGGCAAGCTTGGCGTCGTGCACGTCGACTTCCGCAAAAACAACACAGCCTACGACGAGAGCCGCACCCGTCACTACGCGCTCCCCCACCCGCTTCTGGCCGACATGGCGATCCACCACTTCGACCTCATGCGGATGGTCGTCAATGCAGACGCCCGGAGAATACGCTGTCACTCGTTCAATCCGCCGTGGAGCCACTTCAGCGACCACGCCGCGGCTGAGGCGGTCGTGGAAATGCACGATGGCGTGGTGGTGACCTACCGCGGCAGCTGGGTGAGCCAGACGCCCGCGACCCCCTGGTCCGGAGAGTGGCGACTCGAGTTCGAACGCGGCGAGCTGCGGTTCAGCAGTCGCGACGATGAGACCGGCAAGGCGGACCGGCTCTGGATTCGCGAGGCCGGCGGCCGCGAGAGACCGGTCAGGCTCGCCGGCATGGAAGCAGTCGACCGCACCGGCAGTCTGGTGGAGTTCGTGCACGCCGTGCGAACCGGTGAGGCGCCTTCGACGAGCGGGGAGGCCAACGTCGGCAGCATCGCCTTGACCTACGCTGCGATCAAAGCGGCGGCGGAGGGCCGCTGGGTCGACGTCGAACGGTGATCCCGGGCCGGCTGCCGTTGCCGGCTCACTCGATCGTGCCGGGCTTCTCGAGCTGGACGTTGCGCCGCGCGCAGTCGAGGCCGAGTCTGATCGCCTCACGAAGCGGCAGTCCGCGTCGGAGGCCGGCTGCGAGCCCGGCGGTCACCGCATCGCCGCTTCCGATCGCGTTCACCGGCGTCACGTGCGCAGGAGCGATCGTCTCGACCCGACCGTCCTCCACGTACATCACGGGTCTCGAGCCGTTGGTCAGCACGACCTGACACCCGTCTTCCGCGATCGTGCGCATCCTTTCGGTCAGCTCGAGCGGCATGTGCGCGGCATCGGTCTCTTCGGGGATCGGCTCGTCGAGAAACGTCGAGCTGAACTCGTTGACGTTGATCTTGACCACCGGCCGGTACGGCAGGGCGTTCACCAGGTCGTCCCCCCGTATGTCGAGCACGACTCGAAGCCCGCGTGAATGCGCCGCCTCCACCATCCACGGGAAGAGCCCATCGCTGAAGCCGGGCGCCTTTGATCCGCTGATGATCACCGTGTGCGATCCCGGCAGCAGCGCCGAGTACTCGGTGCGGACAGCCTCCTCGAGGCCCGGCGAGGCCTCGGTACCGGGCTCGACGATCTCGGTGGTCGTGCGGGCTCCTGCGTCGAGCAGCGTGTAGCAGTGCCGGATCTCGATGCGACCCGGCACGTAGCGCAGGGTGAGACCGTCTTCGGCGGCAAGCCTCAGAAACGTCTCGAGGTGCTTCCCTCCCGCCTGGGTCAGATGAACCGAGTCCTCCCCGAGCTGTCCAAGGATCCTCGCGGTGTTCGCGCCCTTCCCGGCGAGATCGAGCCGTTGCGAGCGCACCCGGTTCACCTGTCCCGGCGCAAGCACATCGAGCCGAAAGGTCAGCTGCAGCGTGGGGTTGAGGCACACGACAAGAAAACTGTCACTCATGGTAATCCTGCTCTCCTCCCGGCCTGACCACCCTCGCGCGTGCGGCGCGATCGAGGACGGCGTCGACCAGCTCGGACGGCCGATCGAAGACGACCGTGAACGTATTCCTCCCGGAGTGGACGACCGACTCGCGCGGCCAACCCGCCCCGATAGCCGTGCATCCGGCGCGGGCCGCAGCCTGCTCGTCGGTCAGTGAATCGCCGACATACACCGTGTGCCGCACGCGGACGCCGAGCGCGGCTCCAGCCGCGAGCACACCTTCCGGGTGGGGCTTCGGCTGAGAGACGTCCTCCTCGGCAACAACAACCGGGAAGTGGCCCATGAGCCCGAGATGGGCGAGAAGGCGGCGCACCGTCGTCCCCCGATTGTTGGTCACCAGCCCCATTGGCAGTCCCGCGGCGGCGAAGGAATCGAGCATCTTCCGTACGTCCGGGAAGAGGCGCACGTGCAGATGGCCAAGCCGCTCCGCGGCGTCGTAGAACTCGTCGGCAAGCCGCCGTGCGAGGGCGCTCGTCTGCGGGTCACTCTCTCGTCGGCCCATATGGTGCACCATGCGCTCCGCGGTGGGGAAACGCATCCCGTCATGGACCGCGACCTCGTCGATCTCACGGAAACCCGCCGCGATCAGGACCTCGTTGGTGGCCGCCGTCACGAGCGCGACCGTGTCCGCGAGCGTCCCGTCCCAGTCGAACAGGACCGCTTCAACCGGTTCAGGCAGGATCTGCACGCAATCCCCTAGACGCTGAACCTGATGTTGAGAATGTCGCCATCCGCGACCCGATACTCCTTCCCCTCGAGCCGGAACTGCCCCTGCTGCTTGACGCCCTTCTCACTCCCCGCGGACACGAGCGCCTCGTAGGTGAAGCACTCCGCGCGGATGAACCCCCGAGCGAGATCGCTGTGAATCGTCCCGGCGGCATCCACCGCGGTTTCGCCGCGACGGATGGTCCAGGCCCGAACCTCGTCCGGCCCGACGGTGAAGAAGCTGATCAGCCCCAGTGACTCGTAGGCGAGACGCGTCAGCCGGCTTCGCGCGGACTCGCTGATCCCCATGTCTTCCATGAAGCCGGCCGCTTCGTCGGCGTCGAGCTGCGAGAGCTCCATCTCAAAGGTCCCCGCGAACTCGACCGTGGGGAACGTGGCGTGGATCCGCCCGACTGCCTCGGCGGACGAACCGTAGCGGTCCTCATCCGAGTTCACGATCACCATCACGGGCTTCTGCGAGAGGAACTGGAATCCGGAAATCACTCGCCGCTCGTCGTCGTTGAGGTCGACGTCGCGGATGGGAGTGTTGTTGCCGAGCGCCTCCTGCAGCTGCTGAAGCACCTTCTGCTCCGCCTGGGACTGCGGCGTCTTCTTCCCGCGCTGATGGTCCGCGTCTATGCGCTCGAGTCTCGTCTCAACGAGCACGAGATCCGAGAGCAGAAGTTCACCATGCACCGCCTCCGCATCGCGTTCCGGGTCAGCGGGGCCGCGGCTCGAGTCGAGCACCTCATTCGTGAAGTTCCGCACGACCACCGCGAGCGCATCTGCGCTCTTCACAAGGTTCATCGCGGTTCCGCTGAACAGCTCCTTGCCCTCGCTTCGGTCCACGCCAACGAAATCGATGAAGTCGATCGTCGCGTAGATCGTACTCTTTGGCTGGTAGATCGACGAGAGGCGGTCCACGCGAGGGTCCTCCACGTCGACGACTGCGAGGTTCGGCTCGATCTTCCCTGAACTGTAGTCGGCTACCTCAGCCTGTGAGCGCGTCAGCGCGTTGAAGATGGTCGTTTTGCCGGATTTCGGGAGTCCGATGAGCCCGATTTTCATACGGGGAGACTACCGACACCTCGGCCCCGGGTCAATGCCGCGGGCGCGAGCCGGCGGCGGTCGGCACGAAGAGGGCTACAGCCCCACGAGCGCGGTGGAGAACCAGGGGACGTAGGTGATCAGGAGCACCGCGGCGAGCTGGAGGAGGAAGAAGGGGAAGACGTACCGGTAGATCTTCGTGAGCGGCCGCCCGAACCGGTAGGAGGCGAGAAAGAGCTCAAGACCCACCGGCGGGGTGATGAAACCGAGCGCCATGTTCGAGACGAAGATGATGCCGAGGTGCACGGGTGCTATCCCGAACACCTCTCCGAGCGGGACGATCAGCGGGACGATGACCAGCACCGCGGAGAAGATGTCCATGAAGCAGCCGGCGACGAGGAGCGCGAGGTTGAGCAGGAGCAGGAAAACGAGTCGGCTGCCTATCGTCGTCTCGACCCACTCAATGAGCGCGAACGGCAGGCGACTGTCGATGATGTAGTACGAGAGCGCCCGCGCCCCTGCGAGGATCACGAGCACGCCGCCCATGATCACCGCGCTCTTGACGCCCGCCCGCGTCAGATCCGCCCACGAGAGCTCACGATGGACGATGACCTCGACGAACACGACATAGAGCACGGCAACGGCGCCGGTCTCCACGAGCGTGGTGACGCCCGAGAAGTAGCCGACGATGATGACGAGCGGCAGCAGGATCTCCCAGATCGATTCGCCGAGGGCGCTGATCGCCTCACGAGGGCTGAAAGAGAGGCGTTCTTCGCCCCGTCGTACCGACACGGCGATCCCGACGATGCAGAAGATGATGACCGTGACGAGCCCCGGCAGCAGCCCGGCGAGGAACATGTCGACGATACTCACCTGCGCCGTGGTGCCGTACAGGATCAGAACGAGACTCGGCGGAAAGAGCAACCCAAGGTCACCAACACCGGTGAGGAGACCAACCGTAAACGGTTCGGACTGCTTGCCCCGCTCGTGGAGGATAGCGTAGAGCAGCCCGCCGAGCGCGAGAATCACGACACCGCTCGCTCCGGTGAACGTGGCGAAGAAAACGGAGACCAGAATCGACGCCACGACCATGCCGCCCGGCATCCATCCGAGGAATGCCCGGAAAAGCCGGAAGAGCCGCGTGCCGGCCCTGCTCTCTGAAAGGAGATACCCCGCGAAGGTGAACATGGGAATCGCCGGGATGGTGCTCGAGGTGAGCATCGCGTACCCCTCATTCGGCACGACGGCGACGATCCCGGCGCTCCGGGCGAACAGCAGGTACGCAACGCCGGTCAACACGACGAAGAGCGGGGTGCCGGCAAAGGCGGAGACGATGAGAAGGATCAGCAGCGGCACCGACGTCAGGCTGATCAGAGAGAACCAGAACCGTTCGAGACTGAAGGCCCAGTCGGGGACGTCGAGCGATACGGTGAAGACCAGATTTGTGACGGAGCCTGTCGCGAGCAGCAGGCCCACGATCAGACCGCCCGCGAGCACGAGGCGTGTTCCGCGCCGCCGCGGAGCGGTGAGGGCGAACCGAACGGTCATCACGGCAAACGAGACGGGTACGACCGCGGCGAAGACGCGGACGGGTATGAACCAGATAGTCGTCGACGGACCGAAGGCGGTGATCCACCACTCGGCTGCGGAGACGGTGAAGGCGGTCGTGAAGGCAAACGCGAGAACGTGGCTCACGGTCCGGATGATATCGGCCGCGCGTGTCGAGCGAATGACCGTGGCGGCTGCCACCGAGAGGTGTGCATCTTCGCGCGCGGCGAGCATGCCGCCGATGAACCCGACGAGGAGCACGAAGTGCTGAATGAGCAGCGATCCATCCACGAGTCCTGCGCGCAGTACGAGGCGTGAGAGTATCTCGACGACCGGCAGCGCGCCGAGCATCAGGAGAACGAGCAGGTTGACCGTATTCTCGAAGCGTCTCAGCCGCGAGGCGGTGCGAGGATCATCATCAGCGGCTGGCTCGGTACGCACCCAACAGGTCCTTGATCCGCTCATACAGCCGTTCGTCAAAAACAAGACCGAGCGTCACATCGTAACTCGCGCTGAACTCCTCGAGCCAGGCATCGAGCTCCCGCTCGCTGAGGTTGATGATCTCGAGTCCGTGTTCGGTCATGGCTCTGATCGCATGTGCCTCGAGCTCGAGGATGTCCCGGTCAAGGCCGGCGGCAATCCGCCGTGCCACGGCAATCATCTCGTCGCGGACATCGCGCGGCAGCTGCCGGTACGCCCGTTCCGACATCACCACCGCGCCGGGCGCCGGGCCGACCGGAACGTCGAGCATATGAGGAGTCGCCCCGAACCACTGAAACCCCGCGGCGAGGATGGGCACGGTGAGGTAGGCGTTTACCATGCCACTCGCGAGCGCTGCGAGGCGTTCGGTATACGGAACCGGAATCGGCTGAAACCCCATCAGCTGGTACGCCCGGACAAGCTTCATCTCCTCAGGACTCGCGGCAAGTCGCACGCGACGTAACTCCTGCGGGGCGCGCATTGGATCGCGGCTGAAGAAATGGAGCCAGCCGGCGGTCGACCACGAAAGGACATGCAGGCCATGCGCGTTGATCTCCGCCTCGAGCCGGTCGCGAACTCGGGCGAAGACGTGATCGTACTCATCCTGGTCACGGATGAGAAGCGGCATACTCAGCGTGAGAATACCGTCGCTGAAGTTCGAGAGCCCGGTATTGGTCATAACGACCGCCTGGAGCTGACCGATCCGCATTTTCCGGACCATATCCGCCTCGTCTCCCGCAATCGAGTTATGGAAGATCTGGACCCGTACCCTCCCATCCGATATCTGCTGCCACTCTGCGGCGAGCCGGTTGAGCGTACGGCCCCAGGGCGAGTTCTCCGGCGCAGAGCTGCCGATGCGGAAAACCTGCGCAGACAGGCTCGAAACGGCAATCAGAAGCACGAAAAGAAATGAGACCAGACGCGCGGATGACTTCACGGAACGCTCCTCTCGTGAGCCCAGCGTATGGGTGAAGAGTTCGCGATGTCAAGCGTGAGTCGAGTTCTCCCCGTAATCCCCTTCAGGAGGATACATGAGACACGACACAGAGAAGCAATGGATCAGGTACACGGTCACCGCTCTGGCGGTGATGCTCCTGACCCTTGGATGCACGGCCCCGGTGGGAGCTCCGGATCCGTCGGAGGTGCCCGAACCGGAGCCCGTGGATCAGCCTGCCGATGATCCGGGCGAAGATCCGGGGGATCAGCCGACCGATCAACCGACCGATCAACCGGACGACGACGTCTCGCCGGAGATCGACCGGCAGCACATTGGCATCGACTTCGACTCCGCCACTGCGGGCTACACCGCAGAAGGGTTCGCAGGCGCCGGCATCGTTCACAACCCTCCGCTCGGGTACCTGGACGCTGAAGGCTGGCAGATTCTCGGGTTCAGCGACGGGGATCTGCTGTACGGAGAGGAGGCAACGGAGGGCGACTTCGCGAGGGGAGTCAGCACGGGCGGCGTCGGCATTGGAGGACTCTACGCGTTCGAGGTGGAAACGGACAACATGGCTCTTGGCGTGCAGCCGACGGGTGACGACTTCTCACCCGGAAGCATCGCGATGCGGGTACCGGTCACGCTCGAGACGGTTGCGGTACTGACCGTTGAGTATACGCTGTGGGTCTACAACGACCAGAACCGCTCTTCGCGTTGGTGGTTCACCTTCTCGTCGGATAACGAGACATGGATCGAGGTTCCGGGGCTCGAGCTCTTCACTCCACCTGAGGCGGACACATCGCCGCGCTGGGAACCGACGCGTTTCTCGCGGACGGTGGACGTCTCATCACTCGGGATCACCTCGGGAACCACACTTCATCTCAGGTGGTCGAGCGAGGACCACAGCGGCACCGGCGGCCGCGACGAGGCGGCAATCGATGACATCGAGGTCGTGCTCACAGGCGAGTCGGGAGTGTAGCTTCAGAGGTGGACGGGGCGCCCCGTCGTGGAGCTCTCAACGATCGCCATTGTGAGCTCGTGGGTCAGAAGCGCATCGGCGTACGGGGAGCGGATTCCGCTCGCGTCGCCGGTGCGCACCGCCTCGATGAACGCTGCATCCTCAACACGGTAGGGATCGAGCTCGGGCCGACGCTCGGTCGTTTCGAACTCGCGACGCACCCTCAGTAACGAGGGGAGGAACTCGAAAAGCGCCACAGGCGTCACCACTTCCATGCCAACACGCATTGGTACGGGTCCAACACAGCTGTTCGTGAGCGTCACGGTGAGACCTCGTCTCGCGTGCAGAATAGCGACTCCGGCATCGGGAACGTCCGCATCCGCGTGCATATCCGGCAGGACCCGCTTCGAGGTTCGCGCGTACACCGACTCGAATTCGCCGAAGAGGGCTCGTGCGAGATCCACCATATGCACGGTCTGTTCGACGAACTGGCCGCCCGATTCGTCGAGGTGGCGCCACCAGGCCGGCGGAGGAAGGGTGCTCATCCAGTAACCGTTGGCGATGACCGGGGTTGTGGCCTTGAGCATCGCATCCAGTGCCGCGGTCGTATCCAGATACCGCAGGTGGAACGCGACGGAGGTGACGATTCCCGCCCCCGCAACTGCCTCTGCGATCCGACGCGGATGATCCGGCTCGATGCCGATCGGTTTCTCGACCAGGAATGGTACCTTCCGCCGAGCGAGCTCGAGCTCGATGTCGCCGTGGGCATTCGGGGTAATGACGATGATCGCTGCGTCCGGCTTCTCGGCATCGATCGCCTCAGGAGTGTCCGTGTATGCGTGCACGGGTCGACCGGTCCGCGTCGAAAGGTCGTCAGCGGCTGCGGCCGCGCGACCGGCGTTTCTGCTGCAGAACGCGGTCACCTCAACATCATCGAGATCTGAAAGGATCGCAGCGTGCTTGCGGGCGAATGAGCCGGAGCCGAATACGAGAACTCGCATATGCCATTGTAGCAGGAGTCATGGGTCAGGAGAAGAGACGTATCGCAGCGCTCACGAAGTACCAGGCGATAATGCCGGTGGCTGCGAGCTTGATCATGATACCAAGAATCGTGCCGCGGAACACCCCGGCCGCCGCCTTGAACGGGGCACGGTTCTCGCGATGAAAGAGCACCTCACCAATGAACGCCCCCACGAACGCTCCCAGAATCGTACCGATCGGGGTGAAGAAACTGCCGACGATCATCCCGACGACGCTGCCGATGATGCCCGCCCTGCCTGCTCCGGCCTTCCTGGAGCTCATCGCCGGGAGAATGTTGTCGAGCACCATCGTCGCCGCCGCCACCACGCCAAGGGCAACGAGGAGCCAGACTGGAAGGACGTGCCAGCCTCCCGCGATCGACACGAGTATCAGCGACAGATAGGCGAGCAATGGGCCGGGTAACGCGGGAACGATACACCCGATTGCACCGGCCATGAGAAGCAGGCTGCCAAGCGCGATCATTGTGATGGAAAGTGCCATGCGCCTCCGGTGGATGGATCGTCGAGACTACAGTACCATCGAGAGATGGACAAGACAATCACCTTCACGAGCGAGCTCTATCAGTACCTTCTTGACCACAATCTGGACGAGCATCCAGTGCAGTCGCAGCTGCGCGAACACACCGCGACGCTGGAGTCATCGTCGCTTCAGATCGCCGCCGAGCAGGGCGCCTTCATGCGTCTGCTCGTCAGAATGCTTCGTGCCCGCAGGACGATCGAGATTGGCGTATTCACCGGCTACAGCGCGCTCACGGTCGCGCTCGAGCTCCCGGAAGACGGGCGGATCATCGCCTGCGACATCAACGAGGAGTGGACCTCAGTCGCGAGAGAGTTCTGGCGTCGCGCCGGGGTCGACGGCAAGATCGATCTGCGCATCGCTCCCGCTCTCGAGACGCTCGACTCGCTGATCGCTGACGGTGAAGACGGCACGTTCGACTTCGCGTTCATCGATGCGGACAAGGCGAGGTACCCCGACTACTACGAGCGGTGCATGACGTTGCTGCGCGCGGGCGGACTCATCGCGATCGACAACACGCTCTGGGCCGGTAGACTCGTCGACCCCGCGCTCAGCGATCCCGACACGGAGGCCATCCGGAGAATCAACCGCGAGGTACACGAGGATACCCGCGTCGTCTCTGCTCTCGTGAACATTGGAGACGGCATGCTGCTCGCGCTCAAGCGGTAGTCAGGTCGCGGGCGCGGCTGCGAGCGCAAAGCGGAGCGAGTTGAGCTTGCTGTCTTCGCTGTCAGATCGCGAAGTGAGCACGACGGGGACGACGGCCCCCGCAACAATGCCGGCGGTCCGCGCGTGCGCGAACCCGGTGAGCGCCTTGTAGAGCACGTTGGCGGCGTCGATGTTCGGCATCACGAGGACATTGGCGGCGCCGGCAACCGGCCCTGAGACGCCTTTCGTCGCGGCCGCGTCGACAGAGATGGCAACGTCGAGACCAAACGGCCCATCTATGTCGAACCGGGAGTCTCCGACGAACCCGGCAACCACCTCGGCGGCTTCCCTCGTGCTGACTACCTTGTCGCTGACCTTCTCGACCGGCGCGACCATGGCGATTCGTGGCCTCTCCATACCGAGCGCCGTCGAACAGGCAAGCGCGTTCAGGACGATGGTGCGTTTCTGGGTGGCATTGGGGTACGTGGTGATCGCCGCGTCGGTGACCAGGAAGAGTCGGTCAAAACCGTCGACGTCGCACAGCGCAACGTGACTCAGCAGACCGCCGGGGGGCGCGAGCCCAAGGGAGCGGTTGAGGATCGACCGGACGAAATCGGCAGTCTGGACGAGGCCCTTCATCAGCACCTGGGCCTCTCCGTTCGCGGCCATCGTGGCCGCCCGGGCGCAGGCACGCACCGGGTCCGTCTCGTGCACGAGCGTAGCCGCGTCCGGATCTACCCCATGATCGTGCGCGAGCCGGCTCACCTCATCGCGTGGCCCGATCAGCGTGAACCGCGCGAGGCCGGTCTCTACCGCCACACGGATACACCCGAGCACTTCCGGGTTGTTCGCCATGGGAATGGCAACGGTTGGCGTCCCGCCGCTCGCACGGGAGCCGAGACGCCCGGCGAGCAGTGCCGCAATACGGCTCGTAGCCATGCGTCCCCCAACGGGTCCGGCTTCATTCATAGACGAGCACCTCGCGATCACCCGACAGCGCGTCGAGCGCCGCGGCAGCCAGCGATACCATCTCGCGCTCGCCTGGTATGAGGACGATCTGCGCGAGGTAGTCGACCCGCCGACTCACCTCGCTCACCACGAGGTCGTCGTGGGCGAGCCCTCCAGTCAGAACAATTGCGTCGACCGCGCCACAGAGGGTCGCCCCGTGGGAAGCGATTTCCTTGGCGATCTGATAGCACATCGCCGCCAGGACGAGTCGCGCGTCGCCGTCGCCCGCGGTGACCCGCGATCGTACGTCGCGCATATCGTTCGTCCCGCAGTAGGCAACCAGTCCGCCGGCCCCGGTGAGCAGCCGCTTCACGGACGGAAGATCGCGATCGCCGGACGCTGCCATCTCGGCGAGCTGCCCGGCGGGAACCGTGCCCGCTCGTTCCGGTGAGAAGGGTCCTTCTCCATCGAGCGCGTTGTTCACGTCAATCACACGCCCGTTGCGGTGAGCCCCCACAGAAATCCCCCCGCCCATGTGCGCGACTATCAGCGCACTCGACTCGTACGAACGGCCCAACCGACGACACGCCGCTCGGGCTGCGGATTTCTGGTTGAGAGCGTGGAAGATGCTTCTGCGCGGAAGCTCCGGCAGTCCACTCAGCCGAGCGACTTCCTCGAGCTCGTCCACTACGACGGGATCTGCGATGAACGCGGGACAGCCGACGCCTTCAGCGATGTCCCTCGCGAGAATTCCGCCCAGGTTCGATGCGTGAGCACCGTACCGCGCCGAGTGCAGGTCTGCACACATCGCGTCGCTGACCGCGTACACGCCGCTCGGAAGCGGCTTCAGGAGTCCGCCGCGACCTATCACGGCGTCGAGCGATTGGAGGTCGATCCCGTTCTCTCCCACGAACTCGACGATGGCAGCGCGCCTCAACGGCGCCTGCGCCGCGATCGTCGGGTACGCAGCGAGCTCGGTTGCACTGTGAGCACGGGCGTCGGCACACACCTCAGCGGACCCCACGAAGAGCGCGATCTTCGTCGATGTGGAGCCGGGATTGATGACAAGGATGCGAGCAGAGTCGCCCATCAGATCTGCTGACGCACGCTGGTCGCCGGCGCTCGCATAGGGTTCTTCGCCAGGTAGTCCAGTGCCGCGTCGACCATCTGGAGATTGAGCTTCTCCAGGCTCTTCCGCTTCAGTGAGTGCGGAATGACCTGCCGAATCGTCTCCGCGGACGGGAACCCTTCGATCGCGGCGTACGCGGTGAGCATGACCACGTTCGCGGCGCCGAGGAACCCGAGCTCCTGCGCAATGTCGGAGGCCGGAATCGGATAGAACCGTATGTCGTCCCGCTCCGCTGCACGCTGCACGATAGAGGAGTTTGCCACGATGAGGCCCCCCGGCACGACACTCTGTTCGAACGCGTCGAGCGAAGGGCCGTTCATCGCGAGGAGGGTGGTCGGATTGTCCACGAGCGGCGATCCGATCTCGTCCGTGCTGACGATCACACTGGCGTTCGCCGTACCACCGCGCATCTCCGGCCCGTACGATGGAAGCCAGGTGGCATGAAGGGAGCTGGTGATCGCACAGTTGGCGAGCAGCACCCCGGCGGACAGTATCCCCTGCCCTCCAAAGCCCGCGATCTTCACCCGCTGCTCGGCAACGCTCTCTACCCGTAGATCATCCGCGAAATCGTGCCGGCTCGCGAGCAGCGAGTGCAGCGCCTCATCGTCGAGCCAGCGCTCGTCGTTTCTCTCCGTATGGCTCGCGGCAGTCCGGCTCTCGCCCGCACCGTCCCGGAGGTTTCCGACCGGAAAGGCGTGCTCGAGCGTACCGATGATCCATTCCCTCGCGTCACTCGGACTCATCTTCCAGTTGATCGGGCACGGTGAGAGGATCTCCACGAAGCTGAACCCCTTGCCTTCGATCTGGTTCCTGATCGCCTTGCGAACCGCGGCGCGTGTCCTCATGGTCCGCTTCCCGTCGGCAAGCGATACCCGTTCGACGAGGACCGGCGTTGGCAGCGCATTGATGAGCTCCGCCATGCCGATGGGACTCCCGTCGCGGGTCTCGCTCCGCCCGTCAGGCGTCGTCGTCGTCTGCTGACCAATCAAGGTCGTAGGCGCCATCTGACCACCCGTCATCCCGTAGATGGCGTTGTTCACGAAGAAGACGGTGATGTTTTCGCCCCGGTTCGCGGCGTGGATGATCTCCGCGGTCCCGATTCCGGCCAGATCGCCGTCGCCCTGGTAGCTGATGATAATCGAGTCGGGGTTGGCGCGACGCAGGCCGGTTGCAACCGCGGGTGCTCGCCCGTGCGCACACTGGATATTGCCTGTGTCGAAGTAGTAGTACCCGAAGACGCTGCAGCCGACCGGGCTGCAGAAAATCGTCCGATCCTGAACCCCGAACTCGTCGATCGCCTCGGCGATCAGCTTGTGCACGGTGCCATGACCGCAGCCCGGGCAGTAGTGCGTGGTGCGCTGACCGGCGCCCTTGCGCTCGAAAGTGTCGTAGAAGCTTGCGGGTTTCGCGTACCTGACCATGGCTCCTCCTAACGAAGCGTCGTGAGTGTCGGGATCAGCTCCCGGGCCTTCTCCAGGACCATCCCGGTTGTGGGCACTTCACCGCCCAGCCAGTTCAGGCGATGTACCGCTGCCGTACCGAGCACGGCCAGCTGCACGTCATCGGCCATCATCCCGTCGCTGAGCTCCACGACGGCGATCTCGCGAACCCGGCCGCGAGCGAGCTCTGCCAGCCGGGCGCTTGGGAACGGATAGAGGGTCCTGGGCCGCAGGAGGCCCGCAGGCACGCCGGTACGACGCAGCTGCTGCGCCGCGCTGAGCGCGACCCGTGCGCTGATTCCATACGCCACGAAAAGGATCTCGGCGTCTTCGACGTCGACCTCCTGCCAGTCCGTATGCTCGCAGGCGACACGATCGTACTTCGCCCGGAGGTTCCAGTTGTGGTCGCCCTGCTCAGCGGTACTCATGTGTATAGACGAGATCAGATTTCTCCGGCTCTCTGCGTCACCGTAGAGTGCCCACGGCTTGCGCTCTCCGTGGATCGTTCGTTCGGGCAGCTCAACAGGCTCCATCATCTGCCCGATGTACGCATCGCTGAGGATGAAAACGGTCACACGGTACCGGTCCGCCAGGTCGAAGGCCCGATAGGTGAAATCGCACATCTCCTGCGCGGAGTTGGGCGCGAATACGACGTTTCGGTAGTTCCCGTGGCCGCCTCCCTTCACCACTGCATTGTAGTCGCTCTGCTCCGGCCAGATGTTCCCGAGTCCCGGTCCGGCGCGCTGGACATCGACGATAACGCAGGGGAGCTCTGCACCGGCAATGTAGGAGATGCCTTCTGCCATCAGGCTGATGCCGGGCCCGCTGGAGGCCGTCATGGCGCGCGCTCCGGCGCCGGCTGCGCCGTAGATCATGTTGACGGCAGCGACCTCGCTCTCAGCCTGCAGGAAGTGCCGACCGCTCTTCGGGAACAGATCGGCAGCGGCATGGGCAATCTCGCTGGC
>SKZO01000308.1 GCA_007127335.1 Spirochaetales bacterium
ACGGTCGGTACTCGTACATGCTCACCGCGACCGACCGGGCCGGGAATACCGGCAGGTCTGAGCCGATCTTCATCGAAATCGACACGAGCGGAGCGGAGGTTGCGATCACCGCGGAGTTCGATGCGTTCAGCCCGAATGCGACCGGCGTGCTCGACGTACAACGGTTCCTGCTCCGCGTCGATCGTCCGGACGATGTGGCGACCTATCGCGTCCGGGTTCTCGACGAAGAAGGGCGCCTCGTCCGCAGATACGACGGACGCGCGACGGTTCCCGAGTCGCTGGTCTGGGACGGCACCCAGGAGACCGGCCGCCGGGTGACCGACGGCAGATACCGCGCTGACTTTTCGGTCCTGTTCACCAACGGGTTCGAGACGAGCGCGCAGAGTGCCCTGTTCCTGGTTGATACCGTTCCGCCGTCGGTCACCGTCGAGGCCGAGTATCTGGTCTTCAGCCCGGACGGCGACGGCAACCGTGATGACGTGCTGATCTCCCAGGAGAGCAGCGATGAGCGCGAATGGCACGGAGTTCTGCGGGGCGAAGACGGTGCCGCGGTCAGAGAGTTCCGGTGGGAGGGTCGCGCGCAGTCGTTCCGGTGGGACGGCCGAGACGAGGCCGGGAATGTCGTGCCCGACGGGCTCTACGACTACGAGATCCATGCAACCGATCGCGCCGGAAACACCACCAGACGGTCGATATCCGGGATCCGGGTTGACACGCGGGTCACGCGCCTGTTCGTCACGGCGAGCACCGACGCCTTCGCTCCCACCGGAGACGGGTTCCGCGAGACGGTGCGATTCGACCTGTTCACGAGCGTGCTCGACGGCGTCGAGCGGTGGAGACTCGAGATCCGGGACGAGTCCGGGCTGACCGTGCGTCGGTTCTCCGGGACCGGCGTCGAGGCCGAGCGCTCGATCACCTGGGACGGACGCGACGAGCGCGGGGTGGTTCGCGAAGGCTCCTTCGTTGCCGAGTACGCCGTTGATTACGTCAAGGGAAACCGGCCTCGGGAGCGTTCCACTCCCGTTCTCATCGACGTTTCGCCGCCGCAGGTCAACGTTACCCTCGACCCGGTGCCGTTCTCCCCGGACAGCGACGGGGTGGACGATGAGCTTCGAATCGGCCTCGACGTGTCGGACGTGAGCCCGATCCAGGCGTGGCGGTTCGAGATCCTCGACCGGAACAACCGCTTCTTCAATGAGTTCAGCGGACGCGGTATGCCGGCCGAACAGATCATCTGGGACGGCCGGGCCGCCGACGGCGACCTCGTGATGTCGGCGGAAGACTATCCGTACCGGTTCACCGTGCGCGACGTACTCGGAAACACCGCGGTCGTCGAGGGAGTGATCCCCGTCGATATTCTGGTGATTCGGGATGGCGACCGGCTGCGCGTTCAGATCGCGAATATCACCTTCGCACCGGACAGCCCGGAGCTCGTGATCGACCCGGACGATGAGCGCGGGGCGCGAAATCTGGCGATTCTCAAGAGGCTTGCCGAGATCTTCAACCGGTACGGCACCTACAGTATTCGCATTGAGGGACACGCGGTGAACGTAACCGGGACCGAGCGCGAGGAGACACAGGAGCTGCAGCCGTTGAGCCTCGCCCGCGCGGAGGCGGTGAAGGCCGCGATGGTCGAGTACGGTATCGCCGAGCGCAGGATCTCCACGCTCGGGCGAGGAGGGACCGAACCACTCGTGCCTCACACGGATCTCGATGAACGCTGGAAGAACCGGCGCGTCGAGTTCATCCTCATCAGGTAGGGGGTCAGGTCAGGATGTTTCGCTTGAACCCGTGCGTGTCGAACCGCTTGATGCAGAGGCTGCACTGATTGCAGTCGACCTCGTAGCAGTTGCGGTGCACGCGCGCGGG
The DNA here is from genome assembly GCA_007127335.1 of Spirochaetales bacterium. Taxonomy (GTDB): domain Bacteria; phylum Spirochaetota; class Spirochaetia; order DSM-27196; family SLST01; genus SLST01. The sequence continues at coordinate 1,870 of SKZO01000308.1, forward strand.
GAAGTGCCTGCGAAATGAGCGCTGACATTTCTCCGAGCAGAAGACGTAGCGCTCCTGGTACGCGCCAAAGGCGACGAAGTCTTCGCGATGATCCTCAACCGGACTCTCGGAGAGGTCGGATTCGCACCAGGAGCAGATCCCGTTCCTCATCCGTCTCGACAGCGCCCGGGCCTCATCGAGCTCGCCTTCGGCCCAGACATAGTCAATGCGGTTCACCTCGCTGCGCATGAGCTCCGAGATCACCACCCCGTCGCGGATGCAGAGGAACTCATCCCGACTCCCGTGGTGGACGTAGTCGCACTCGATACTCCCCTCGTTCTCGAGATGCACGACCGCGCTGCCGCGGTTCGGAACGTCGCGCCGGAACCAGCCGCACGACGGACAGACGACCGTGAACAGGAAGTTCTCGGTCCGTGCCGCGCAGACCGGGCATCGCCCCTGATCGATGAGCATGATGTTGCGGATATCCGTCTTGGTCGCCTTGCTGACGACTTCCTTGACCTCCGTATCCGCGCGAATCAGCTCGCGACGATCGCCCGACGATGTCAGCTCGTCGATCTCTTCGGCCAGCTTCTGATCCTTCGGAAGCTGGTTCTGCCTGGTCCGTTTGTCGTGACCCGGTCTTCTCCCTAACATATGCCGTTCCCTCCCCTAGATGGATTCCTGCTGGAGGAACACCCTCCGATAAAACCCTTCCTGGTCCTTGAGCTCTGCATGGGTCCCTTGCTGTACGATCCGCCCCCGGTTCAGGACGATGATGCGGTCACAGCTGCGAGCCGTGGCGATTCGCTGCGTGATGATGATGCTCGTACGGCCTTCCTGGACCCGGTTCAGGGTCTTCCTGATCCGTGCTTCGGTTTCCGCGTCGAGCGCGCTCGTCGTATCGTCGAGCAGCAGGATTTCCGGCTTCGTCAGCAGGGCCGTTGCGAGCGCAAGACGTTGCTTCTGGCCTCCCGAGAGTGATACCCCGTTCTGCCCAACCTCCGTCTCGTACTTCACCGGAAGCGTCATGATGAAGCCGTGCAGCTCGGCTCGCTGGGCCGCCTCCATGATCTCGCCCGGTCTTGCAGCGTCGCGCCCGTAGACGATGTTCTCCGCGATCGTGCCCGAGAAAACGACCGGTTCCTGCTGCACCATGACTGCGTGTCGCCTGATCGACGCCGGGTCGGCATTTACGAGGTTGATCCCGTCAATGTAGACCGCCCCGCGGTAGGGATCGTAGAACCGGAGGAGGAGGTTGAATACCGTCGACTTGCCGGCACCGGAAGGTCCCATGAGCGCGACCTTCTGCCCCGGTGCTATCTCGAACGAGACGTCCTGGAGCGAGGACTCAGTCTGGCTCGGGTAGAAGAATGTCACGTTCTCAAAAAGTATCCGACCCTCGATATCCTTCAGCTCGATCTGGCCCGGCGTGACATCAACGGTTTCGTCAAGCAGGTTGAAGACACGCTTGATCACGACAAACACTGCCTGGATCTGGACGTAGACGCTGCTGAGCGTATTGATCTGCATGAACAGCCGCGGCATGACGTTCATGAAAAAGACCACCTCGCCCACGCTCAGGCGATCGGCCTGGACCCAGGCGAATCCGACGTAGATCACCACGCCCGTCGTGAGCGCGGTGATTGCTCCGGCGATCGCGACCATGCCTCCGTGATAGTTGATCACGCGCATCGCGAGGCGAACGAAGTTGTTCATTCGTTGCCGGAAGTCGAGCGTCTCGCGCCGCTCCTGATCGAACGCCTTTACGAGCGACACCGCGCCAATCCGCTCCTGACTCCTCGCGTACATTCCGGCGTTCAGCCGCCTCATGGCGATGCTCAGACGGCGAATTGCCGGTTGAATCCGGATGAACGCCCAGAAGTAGAGCGGCAGGCTGGCGAGCACGAGCAAGGTCAGCTGCCAGTTGACCCAGAGCGCGATTCCCACGCCCACGAGCAACTGAAAAACTGCCGCGAGAACATTCACCGCGTGCGTTGTCGACCACTCTCTGATGATCCAGACGTCCTCGAGCACGCGGCTCATGATCTTGCCGGTCTCCTGGCGCTCGAAGTACCCGATGTGAAGCGCCTGCAGCTTTTCGTGCAGCTCGGTTCTCAGTCGGTAGATGAGCGCCTGACCGACGCCCAGGATGAGGCGACTCCTCGCCCACTGCGTGATGACGACACCGGTCCACGTTCCCAGAACGATCGCAGCCCAGAGGTAGAAACCGGGCAGCTGCTCTTCGAGCGTCACGGGTATCCCGGTCCCGAGCTTGATCACGTCGTCGACGAGGAACTGCGTTGCGAGGGCGAAGATGTACCCGTGGGTGCTCCAGACGAGCGTGATGACAAGCGACCAGAAGATTGGAACGCGGTGTTCGCGAAGGTAGTCGTGCCAGAGCCGTGACAGGTCCTTGCCGATCTTGCCGTCGTAGCTCTCGCTGTCCTTCAACAGCTCGTCCATCAGGCGTTCGGCGCGGGCGCGCTGAGCCTTCAGCGTGGCGGCGTACCCGGTCATGTGGTGCTCTCCTTCACCTGCCCCTGCAGCTCCTCGTAGAGACCGCGGTAGTGTCCCCCGGGTATCCGCAGGAGTTCCTCATGGCGTCCCTGCTCGATGATGGCTCCGGAGTCCATCACGACGATCATGTCTGCCTTGGTGATCGTGGAAAGCCGGTGGGCAACGACGAAGCTGGTTCTGCCGCGCAGCACCCGTTCGAGCGCTCGCTGAATCAGCGCCTCCGACTCGCTGTCGAGGCTGCTCGTCGCCTCATCCATGATCAGTATCAACGGGTCCTTGAGAATGGCGCGGGCGATCGATACGCGCTGCTTCTCGCCCACCGACAGCTTCACCCCGTGCGTGCCGATGATCGTGTCGTAGCCGTCAGGGAGCCTCGCCACGAGGTCGCCGAGCTCCGCGGCTCGCGCGGCCTCGGCAATGAGGTGTTCGGGCGCGTCGTGCCAACCGTAGGCGATGTTCTCGCGGAACGTGCCGTCGAATACGACCGGATCCTGGAGGACGACTCCGAAGGTTCGACGCAGCGAGCGCAGGTTCACCGTCGAGATATCCTGCCCGTCGATCCTGATCTGACCGCCCTGGATATCCCAGTGACGCATCAGGAGCGTCGTGAGCGTCGTCTTGCCGCAGCCGGTGTGTCCCACGAGAGCCACTGTGGATCCGGCGGGAACGGTGAGATTGAGCCCGCGGTAGAGCGGATTGTCCGGCGTATACGCGAAGTGGACATTGTCGAACTCCACGACGCCTTCGTCGCGGACAAGGTCGGGCGCATTCGGGGCAGATGGTACCGACGGGACCTCGTCGAGCACCTCTACGACCCGCCGGACGGACACAAAGGTCTCAGTCAGCTGGCCCGCCATATTGGTGATCCGTATGGCCGGGTTGAGCGCCATCCAGACGAAGTTGTTCACGGCAAACACGTCCCCGTACTGGAGATTGCCCTGGAGGACCTGGATCAGCCCGATGATCATCACCGCCGCGCTGCCATATCCCGCGATCAGGGTACAGGCGGTGCCCAGGCCGACCGAGCTCAGACGGCTGTGCATCGCATGATCGAGACTCTGTTCGGTTCGCACCACGAAGCTCGTGTTCTCCAGGAGCTCCCGGTTGTAGATGCGAACATGCCGAACGCCGGCGATCGTCTCCTGCAGACGTTCAGAGATCGTGTCCTGCATACGGCGGTACGAGGTGCTGCGCGCTCTGATTCTGGAGGCAAAGGAGCGGTAGGCGAACACGTAGAGCACGAGCGTAACGAACAGGACCAGTCCCAGGACGGGCGCGATCGTGAAGACGACTCCCATGGAGACGCCAAAGATGATGAGATCTATGAACAGCGTGACCGTATCGCCGGTGATCAGCCGTTGGATCATGCTGACGTCGTCCATCAGCCGGTTGACGAGGACGCCTGACGAGTTGTCCTGATGGTACTTCATGGAGAGCCCGAGGATGCGTTCGTACATATCCAGCCGCACGTCGGATATGAGACCGTACCCGGCCCGCATGATAATGCGATGGTTGAGGAACTGCACTGCGCTCGCCACGAAGGGTGCCGCTGCTATCAGCAGGACGACTGCCGGCAGCAGATCCCAGCGGCCAACCTCCACGACGTCGTTGAACAGGTATCGCATGAACAACGGCTGTGCGAGCGTGAGTGCTGTGAACACTCCCATCCCGAGCAGCCCGATCGTCAGTCGCTTCGAGTGGTTCCGCAGGTAGGGGAGCAATCGCTTGAGCATGTCCACGGATACCTCCTCGCCGGGTGGACAAAGTGGGTGGGGCGACAAGGATGATCAGGGTGTATTCGTGCGAAGGCGTATTGCCATCGTGTACTCCGGACTGCAGGTTGCAGCGCCGGGCGTAACACTACTGTTTTCCGTTAGGCATGGTCAACACAAAGACCGTGAATGTTTGGATAACTGAATGTGGGATATACTCAAGTCGGTTTGACATGCAGAGCAAACCGGTCCACAATCAGGCGAAAGGTATTCACATGCAACTCGTACACCGCAAGATACCGCGGGAATTCCTCAAGGTGCTGCCTGAGGGAATGAAGTTCATCCACCGGCACGAAGAGGAGTTTCTCGTCGTCGAACAGCTCTACTGCGCCAGGGGCCACTCATTGATGGTCGATGCGGTTCGTATCCACGATGAGCCGTCCATATCGATCGCCGTCAAGCGAGCCGAGGGTACCGGCTTGATCTTCATAGACGCGTACTGGGGGAGTCACGCGAAGCTGTACAACTTCATGGCGGACCCGTCGCACCCCATGCTCTACGCGGACGCCCATTGCCCTCACTGCGGCGTGTCGCTCGTTGTGGAACGCGAGTGCGAGAGCCCGTGCCGGTCAACCCGCGGGCTGGTGTTCTACCTTCCCGGAGGCGAGAACAGGATCACCGTATGCGCGCGCCTTGGGTGTCCGGATCACCGCATCGTCGTTGGCGGGGCTCCGCTCAAGGTGCAGGAGGAAGTGAGCCGGATAAACTTCTTCGGGTACGGTATTGATGACGACGCCTTTGGAGGGATTTGAATGGGAACGAACTACGCTCACATAGAGGCGGATCTCTGCAAGGGCTGTCGCCTGTGCGTCGAGACCTGTCCGCACGGCTGTCTTGAGATGGGAACCGATATCAACAAGCTTGGCTACCAGTATGCTCGCTTCGTGAAGGACGCCTGCACTGCGTGCGGCCTGTGCTACTACGCGTGTCCTGAGCCCGAGGCCATCACGGTCTACCGGGACGAGCCGGTTCGCTCGGTGGTGGGTCAGGGAGGAGCGTAATGCGACAGCTGATGAAGGGCAACGAAGCCGTCATCTACGGGGCTCTTCTCGGCGGGGCGACCCATTTCTTCGGGTACCCCATCACGCCTGCCAGCGAGATTGCCCATGCCGCTGCCGATCTGTTCCCGAAGAGCGGTCGGCACTTCCTGCAGGCTGAGAGCGAGGTCGCTGCCGTCAACATGATCTACGGCGCAGCCGGCGCCGGAGCGC
>SKZO01000137.1 GCA_007127335.1 Spirochaetales bacterium
CTCGTAGTTCACGTGGATCGTCCGGCCCGAGTCGCTCACCCGTACGACCGATCCGGTGATCCTGATTTCCAGCTCGTCGGCCCGGAAACGAAGCTCGAGCTCGTCGCCCACCTTGAAGTGACCGTCCGGATTGAGCAGGCTCGCCCCTCCGCCGCCAATGTCCCGCGACTTGCTCAGGAGCTCCGTGTCCGTGTCAAAGGGGTAGAGCCGTACCGGGATCTCGATGCGCCTCCGGTAGTACCGTCGTTTCTGGTAGCGCTTGAGATCCTCCGAGTGCGCGAGCCGTGCCTCTCCACGCTCTTCGCCAAGCACCGTCGAGCGAAACGTGAAGACACCGGCATTGCTCTGGTAGTACACGTCCACGCCGGCGCCCGCCGGCAGCCGGGCACCCTGCTCGGTGACACGCACCCGGAAGGCCTCCGGCTGCGGGGCAAGGACCTCCGCCCTGACCGGGCGGCGGTAGCGGTTGCGGGCGATCAGCACCGTCGCTCCCGCGGGTATCGCGGCGCTCGATCGCGGAGCCCGATCCTTTGGACCGCCGTGGAACCCGAGCGTGACGCGAAGAGCGGCGATGCTCTGAGCTCCGGCCTCGTCGTTCTCACGCAACTTCGCCGCGGCCGAGCTGAAGGCAATCTCGTCCGTGACGAGGAGGTGGATCCGGGTGTCGTCCTTGAGGTAGTGCCGCATCCGCTCGAGCAGCTCCCGTTGGCTTGGCGTGAGACGCAGCTCGTTGGCCTTCTCCTCAAAGAGCTTCCGTGCGACGGCGATCTGGCGGCGGCGGCTTCGTTTTCCGCCAACGGCCGCGTAGACCGCGAGTCCGGTGATGAGGCCGAAGATCAGCAGAAAGGCGAGAATGACCTCGAACGGACTGGTCTGATAGGCGCTGGAGACCTGGTCGAAGAATCGCTGCACGGCTGGGGTCACGTCTACTCCTGCGCCCCATAAGATACCGGATTCGCCGCAAACCTGCCAGAGCGGCCGCCCCGGCCGTTGCCGGTGGTGGGGTCAGCCCAGGAAGACCTGCGCAGACTGGTCGATCGCGAGAATCGTGCGACACTTCGAACAACGAAACCGACCCGGTCGGCCGGCCCGCAGGCGGACGCTGCAGACCGGACACTTGAAGGTCCTGGGAAACAGCTCGGTCGCCGCAGTGCCGGCGGACTTGCGGAAGTACTGAACGGCGTCTTCGAGGGTGTCGCGGATGTTGAAGAATTGCGAGAAGCCGAGCAGCTGAAAGACCTCGTAGACGCGCGGCTGAATCTCGAGCAGTACGACGTCTCCTCCCCGTGGTTTGACCGCCTTGAGGAACGCCGTGAACGAGCCGATGCCGGTTGACGACACGTAGGTCAGGCCGCCGCAGTTGAAGATGAGTTTCGTGAACCCGGTCTCAACGGCTCGATTGATCCGCTTCTGGAAGAAATTGGAGTTGTAGGTGTCGATGTAGCCGCTGAGGTAGAGGACGAGGGCTCCGGGGATCCCGTCAACCTTCTCCAGCTTGATGCGCAGGCTCTCGTCCCGTTCTTCGTCGAAGCCAGGTACGATGTCGTTGTTGTTCATCCCGGACTCGCTCCTCATTTGAGCATCGGCAGGCCGACGCGCTTCCTTGACGCATCGTGACCCCGGCAGCCTACCAGAGCCACCCGAGTTGTCAAGGACCCCCGGACAGTGCTCGCCGCTGAAGCGCTCGCCGCCGAAGCGCTCACCGCTGAAGCGCTCGCCGCTGTAGCGCTCGCCGCTTCGTCCGCCCGGCAGTACCTTCAGCCAATGAAGACACTCTCACGCGGTCCCGTTCGGGCCGCTCTTGTCCTTGTCGCCGCGATCATCGTGCTCGCCGCGGGACCATGGCGAGTGACGGCGCAGGGAGGCGCAGAACCGGCAGTCTCCGATCGCGGCCCGATACCTGCGATCATCGGGATGGAGCTCACGGCTGCGGTCGAGCTCGCCCGGCAGACCTCTGGAGACTGGGAGTACGACCCCGGCTCGCGGCATGTCTTTGCAGAAGACGCTGAGATCGACTACCCCCTGGTCCTGTCCGACGCCGAATGGCAAAGGCTGCTCGACCCCGAGGCGTATCGTATCCTTCGGCAGAAGGGCACTGAACGCGCCTTCTCTCATCCGCTGAACGACAACGAGCAGCCGGGCGTCTACTACTCGCGGGCTACGGGCCAGCCACTGTTCAGTTCTTCGGACAAGTTCGATTCGCGGACCGGCTGGCCAAGCTTCACGCGTCCCATCAATCCGGACGCGATCGTCTACATTGAAGACAACTCTCTCTTCTCGCGCAGGATCGAGGTCGTGGACAGCCTCAGCGGATCACACCTGGGCCACGTCTTTCCCGACGGCCCGGCGCCCACCTACCAGCGGTACTGTATCAACGGAGAGGCGCTCGTATTCGTGCCGGACGGGGGCGAACCGCCGCCGATCCGAACGGGGTCGTGAGCTCTGCAGCGGCCTCAGAAGACCGGGCTCAAGCCCGCCTTGTAGAGCTCACCACTCGCCCGGTACATGGAAAACGACGAGGTCATGACGGTCAGGTCGTTCTCCTCCGCGAGCTCTACGATTGTCCGCGGCAAAGTCTTGCCGCGGACGACGAGTATCGTGTGGATATCCGAGATCATTGCAGTGCGGATCGTCTGTGGCGCAACGAGACCTGTGATGAACAGGACGTTCTCCTGAGTCAGCGTCAGCACATCGCTCATCAGGTCTGAAGCGAAGGCGTAGTCGAGCTCGCGGTCCGCATTGGACTCTCCACACACGAACCGGGCTTCCACGATGCGGGCTATTGTCTCTGCAGTCACGCCTGACTATACCATGAGCGGCCGTATCATCAATAGCGGTCGTGTTCGAGCTCGCGCTCCCGCTCAGGTTCCACGGCCCACGGCAGGATCGTCTGCGACCGGGCCTCGCTCGCGCGATCCGCTCCGTCGCCGCCGGAGAGGTGGGGGTATTGCGCGGCGAGATCAGGCGCCTGATCGTGGAGCAGCGTCATCTGCGCCGCCGCCTCGGCGGGATTCCCCCGCATGTACTCGGCCTGGGCGCGGATCAGCGTCGCGAGGATGCCCGCAGGACGGCGACGCGCCGCTTTATCGACCCACTCCAGGGCCTCCTCAAACCGTTCTGACAGCAGCGCCAGGTTGGCAAGGTTCAGGTAACTCGCCACTGCCTCCGGATCGAGTCGGGCAGCCCGTTCGAAGGCTCGGCGCGCCTCTTCGCGCTCGTTGAACCGACCGTGGAGGATACCAATCTGATTCAGCGTCCGAACGCGTCGGCGATCATCCTGCCCACGCAACTGCGCCTCGAGTCGGGCGACGTTGCCTGTGTAGAGCGTGGCGCGAAGGCCGGCGAGAGACTCCTCGTAGAGCGGCGCGACGAGCTGCTGCGGCGGCGGTGTGATTGTGAAGCTCGGGGGATCGAGAGGCAGCGCAGGGTACCGGTCACGTGCCGCGGCGATGGGGATGAACTCCGTCCTGCCGGCGGACGCGTACCTTCGGTAAAGGCGGGAGCCCTCCCTCCACGAGGCAAGGAACCCCTGATCGAGAATCGTGGTCTCGTACGGCAGCCACACCGTTCCCCCGTACCCGATCGCGGCGGTCGTGTCCGTCTCGAACAGCCACCGGTTCGCCTCAGGCTCTCCGGTGTCGAACGCGAGGAACACGTGGCCGGGGCTCGTCATCACGGCCGTCGCGATCCCGACCGCCTCGTAGAGCGAGCTCAGTAGCGCGGTCGTGTCGTCGCAGTCGCCGTACCCGATCCGCAACGTTGTGCGGGGAAATCGCACCGTGTCAATGATCGCAGGATTGCCGAGCACGGTCGTGATGCCGGAATACGGGTCCTCCACGTACTCGATGCCTGCCGTACCCGCTGCATCCGAGATACGGGCGGCGCGGAAGAGGCGCTCGGAGAGAGACGGTTGGTCGTCGAGCTCGATACCCACGAAGGGCGCGACGAAGGTGCTCACGATCTCATCGTACGGCGTGACGAAGGCGGCGAGCTTTGCCGAATCGTCCCAGGTCAGCGCCGTTGCCCGGTGCATGGTGATCACGGCGACCTCGGTTGTCTCGCGGGTCCGCCCGTCTGCCTCGTAGGTGACCGTCAGGCGCACGGGGACCGGTGTGCTCTCCTGGAGTCTGAGCGTCGCCGGCGATATCGGCAGGCGTACCGGCAGGACGATCGACGCGTCGGGCTCGAGCAGGTCCACTGACCCGCCGGGGGTCGGGAAATCGAGGAAGCGCATATCGGCGGTGAGCGAGACGCGGGACACGCTGGACGCGCCGGTGTTGCGGATCGTGACCGTGCCCGCCTGCTCGTTCTGGTAGACGCTGAACAGCGAAGGGAAGAGATCCTCGATCGCCCACCGTTCGATCGTGACCGCCGGTGGCGTTCGCTGCGGACTCCTCGCGGCCTCGTAGCGGTCGCGAAGCTCCTGGAGCCGCTCGCGTGCCGAGTCGTTGTCGGGCGCACGGCTGATGAGCCGTTCGAACTGCGTCTGCGCCTGTTGGTACGCGTACGCCGCGGAGGCGACGCCGTAGCGATCGAGCAGATCGAGCGTCTGGCGATAGAGGCGCTCGGCGTTCTCCTCGAGGCGCCGCAGCGTGACCGCGGCTCGCGCCTCAACGACCCGGCGGTCGTTCGGGTTGATCCCGTACGCAATGTCCCAGATATGGGCGGCGGCTTCCCACGCGTCGATTTCTTCGTAGATCCGTGCACGGTCGGCGATCGCCTGCTGGTCATACGGGTTCGCCCGCAGACGTTCGTTTGACGCGAGGATCGCAACCTCCGTGTCAGTGAGCTCCCGGCTGCTTCGTATCATCCCTGTGTCGAGCAGCTGGACGACTCGCTTCTGCTGGATGCTCAGCATGGAGATCGTGCCGTCGTCGCGGTCGAGATGAAACTCCGTGAACGCAGGCAACCCGCCCACTTCGGGCAGCGCTTCGGCGGGAAGCTCCCAGACGACATCCCCCGTCCTCGCGATTCTCATGAGCCGATCGCCGAACACCGCGAGGACGTCGCCGTCCGCGTAGGAGAGCATGCCCTTCATCCCGATCGCCACGCCTGACGAGATATGCGGGAAGATCGTGTCGACGCGTGCTCCTCCGGAGTCGTAGACGAGGATCGCTCGCTGGACCGGATCCCAGACGAGCAGGGTGTTCTCCGGACCCGCGCTCATGTGGTAGACGAACGAGCCTTCCGGGAGCCCGAGATCGATCCGGCCGACGCCGTCCGCGGCGAAGCGCGTCAGATTCTGGTGCATGTCGAGCGCGAAGACGGTGCCGTCGTCGGTCACGACGAGCCGCATCACCGTGTCGGGCGTACGCAGGCGGTAGGGCGTCGGCATGTCGGGAACGAGCCGCGCGATCCCCGATTGCGTGGCCGAAGCGGCGACGATCGTGCCCGCGGGGGTCGACCCGAGGTGCATCGCCCAGAGACCCGACAGATCGGCTCCGAGCCCGATCTTCGCCTGTTCGCGGAAGTAGCGGTCGACCTCGAGGACGAAGCTCGCGGACGAAAGGAGCAGATTCCCGCCGCGGTCGGCAAGCGAGTACGGCTGCATGACCGAGCCCGCCGGCAGATCCCCGGTGGCAACGAAGTCGGTCTCGAAATCCTGGAAGTAGCGGACCTCGCCCCGCGGCCGCGGCCGGGGAGGGCCGAGTACCGCGTGGAGGTAGCCGAGCATCGCGGCGAGATCACGGTACAGAGCCTCGTGCAGTCCCATCCGGTACAGCACGTTCTCGCTCGCCCCGGTCGCGTTCCTTGCGGCGAGTACGATCGACGTGGAGCCGGCCTCCTCGAAGGTCGTCATGGTGACGGTGATGTCGGGTCGGTCGACGGGAACTCGCGTGGAGAACCCCTCGTAGCCGGCGGTCAGGCCGGTCGCGGCGATTGCCCGGACGATCTGCGCGTCAAGAAAGGCTTCCGCATCGGCCGACGGTGTCGTCAGTAGCGGCGTCGTGATGAGCATCCGCTCTGCGGAGATCTCCACCGGGAGAGCGGCCAGCACGAGACACGTCAGCACTGCGCGCAGGACGCGCGGCGTCGCCCGCGGTTTCATGGGCTCAACCGTACCACGGCAGGGCCGTCTTGGCATCCTCAGGGCCGAATTTCGTATACTCGACCAATGACGAGAGACGAGTTCTTCCAAGCGTATGCAGCCGTGGTAGCCGGTGTTGGTCTGGACATTCGCCCGGGGCAGGAAGTGTACGTGCGTATCCCCGTGGAGGCGGCGCAATTCACGCCCCATTTCGTGCGCGAGGCGTACCGGCGCGGGGCCCGGTACGTGCATGTGGAGTACCAGGATCAGCAGGTGACCCGGGCCCGGCTCGAGGCGGCGCCGGCGGACAGCCTCGCCTACGTTCCTCCCGGGGTGTACGGCGAACGGCTGCGCCTCGCACGCGACGGGGGAGCGTCGCTTGCGGTCCTTGGCGAGGACCCGATGGGTCTCGCGGGGATCGACCCCGAGCGCCGCGGTCCGTGGACCAGGGCTCTTGCCGAGGCGGGCACTGAGGTGCGTGAGCTTGCGATGAAGGACCATTTCCCCTGGTGCGTCATCAGCATGCCGAATCCGGTGTGGGCGAGACGGGTCTATCCGGATCTTCGCGCCGACGAGGCGCTCGACCGGCTCTTCGATTCGGTGGGGCACGCCTGTCGCCTCGACACGGACGATCCGGTCGCCGCGTGGAAGGAGCACTCACGGCGGCTCATGGGGCTCGCTCGCTGGCTGACTGAAGAGGGCTTCGACCAGTTCCACTATCGGGGTCCCGGCACGGACCTCGTCGTCGGGATGCCGGCTGATCAGCGGTGGATCGCCACCGAGGGGGTCTCGGCCGCCGGCGTCACCTTCATCGCCAATCTTCCCACCGATGAGGTATTCAGCGCGCCCGACCGGCGGCGGGTGGAGGGTACCGTGCGATCGACCCGTCCCCTCATCCTGGGAGGAACGAACGTGGGAATCGCGGAGTTCACCGTGCGCGAGGGCCGTATCGTCGAGGCACGGTGCGAAGGCGAGCGCGACGTGCTCGAGCAGGAGCTCGATCTCGACGACTCGGCCCGCCACTTTGGCGAGATCGCGCTGGTGTCCGAGGACGCACCCATCGCCGAGCTGGGTACGGTCTTCTACGACGGGCTCTACGACGAGAATGCCGGGTGTCACCTCGCCTTCGGCAACGCCTATGCGAACTGCGTTGCCGGCGGCGGCGCGATGGATGAGGCCGGGCGGCGTGCCGCCGGGCTCAACCAGAGCATGCAGCATACGGACTTCACGATCGGGTCGAGCGAGCTCGAGATCACCGCGATTCGTCCCGGCGGGGAGACCTTTCCGCTGATGCGACGGGGAC
>SKZO01000339.1 GCA_007127335.1 Spirochaetales bacterium
ACGACGTCGTGCCGGCCGGCCCAGCGAACGAACTTCATGAAGGACTTCAGCACCTGGTTGTGGAGCTTGCGCTCCTCCTTGCTGACCCGCGGCCGGCGGGCGGCTGCCGCCTCACGCGCCTCCGACGCCGCCTTCGCCTGCTCGCGAACGCGCCTCAACGTCGCGCCGACTCGGCGGCCGTGCTTCAGCCCGTTCCGCAAGGCCGCGACGAACGCCCCCCACCCCCGCGCGATGGACGCGAGCGCGTTTCGCATCGCCTGCCCTGCGGCCTGGAACAGGTTCGTCTGCGAATCACGCAGGCGAAGGACCGGCATGATGAGGAAGACAAGGAACCCCGCTCCCAGCAGCCCGATAGCGCCGTAGAGCAGGTAGCGCGCGATGTCCGCAACGACGTTCTCGTCCCGGGTGCCCACCACCCCCTGCAGCGGCGTCATCTCCGGCAGCGGCGCTTCGGTGATGGTCTCCTCTATCTCCGGAGGCTCAACGACCATCGGCGCGCGATCAAGGGTCAGGACCTCCACGAGCCATTCCCAGACGCCGGTGAGGTGCCGCACCGGCAGCCATGGATCCGCACCCACGATCGGCAGGGCGAGAAGCGTTGCGGCGATGAGGACCAGCACCATGGTGGCGTTCTTCTGTCGAGTCTGACGCAGGCCTGGCATGTGGCCGTCGGCCAGCGTCCGCAGCATATCCATGTACCGGCCGAGGATCGACAGGACGAGGAAGAAGCTCGCAAAGAAGAAGTAGACCAGCAGGCGACCCGTCGCGGAAAGTTCGAGCTGCACGCCCCAGGTCATGATCACCAGAATGAGAAAACCGACCGCGATGAAACTGAAGACGAGTTTCCGCACGCTTCGCAGCCCCTCGAAGGCACTTCCGCCTTCGTGGTTGTGCGTCGAGTAGATCTCGGGGAAGGTACGGGGCTCCTTGTTCTCGAAGAACCCGAGGAAGAGCTCGCGGTCGCGAAGTCTGGTGTGGATGCGCAGCGTGAAGATCCACTGGAGCGCCACGACGATGAGAGAGAGCCAGATATTCCCTCGAGCGAGGCTGATATCCCCAGACGTCAGGTCGCCGAAGAAGAGCAGGATGAGCACGAACGAGACGATCAGAACGAGCACGAGCTCCCGCAGCCGCGGCACGATGCCGGTGACTCGTTCCTTCTGCAGCAGGTTCCCCGTGATCGTCTCGGACGCACCGGCAAGGAACAGGATCAGCGGGAAGAAAGGCGGAAACAGCCGGACCCCCTGCCCCAGCAACGCTCCTCCGACCATGAGAACGACGGCCACGGAGAGGAACACGAAGGGGATGAAGACCGAAAGGAAGGGATGCACGAAACCGGAGTACTGTTTCAGTCGCAGGTCAACCATGGATGGTCTCTCCTCCGATTCGTCCGATCGGGATCACGTTGAGCGCACCGGCGAAGTACTCGTCCTGGACGCGCTCGACCTGGGACTCTATCTGCATCACGAGAAGGTTCATGCCTCTGCGTTCGGCGGCGATCAGGACGTCGGCCTGGCTCTGGCTGAATGCAGGAGACACGACGATGACGCGGGCGCCGGTGGGCACCACCACGCCCGACTGATAGAGCATGGCGTTGAAATCGGCGTGGCCGTCGACCGGCTCGAGCCGCGAGATGAGCTCGAGGATGCCCTGTGCGTGCCCGTAGCCGGCCTTGATGGGCGCGGTCGCGTACCCGGTCTCGCCGGGCAGGTTCCCGGTGGAGATGAACCCGATCTCCTGCTTGAGCTGGGTGTAGTAGAAGGGCACCGACGCGGCAAGTTCCGCGGCCCGTTCGATCAGCGACTCACGTTGACGCTTCGGGAAGTCGTCCCGGCAGAAGTTGAGGACGACGAGCACGGAGAAGTAGAGCGTGGAGTCGAACTCCATCGTGAACAGCTTGTCCGTCTTTGCCGACGCCTTCCAGTTGATTCGTTTCATGTCGTCGCCGGCCACATACTCGCGCAGCGACCGGAACTGAGTAACATCCTCGTACATCTTGTTGTCGATGGGCAGATTTCCCGCCGGAAGCCCCTGGCGGTAGATGAGGTCGAGCCGATGGATCGACGGGTACACGATCACCGTGCCGGGCAGGTCGACTCGCCTGCGCCACGAGAAGAGGCCGAACGGGCCGTTTCCTTCTACGGTCACCGGTCCGAGCTCGTACGCCCCCCGGTGCTGGCCCTGAACCGTGTAGCTCACCTCGCGCTCTTCGAAGGGCCGAAGGTTCACCAGCCAGTTGTCCGACCGGGTGTAGAGCTGCCCGTGGGCGTCCGCGACGGTGAAGTACGGAATGGGCAGAATCGAACGATTTCGTACGCGCAGCCGCACCTCGATGTCCTGCAGTTTGATGCCGCGTTGCGTTTGGTCGACCCGGGTGACGACGATCGCGTAGGGAAGAACCCGGGTGTAGACGAAGGCGAGAAGTACCACGACGAGATAGAGCGCGGCGATATACCGAACGAGAGGAACGGGCGTGTAGAGGAAGAAGAAGATCAGGGGCAGCAGCGCGGCGACCCCGGGGAGTACCGCCAGCACTGCCTTGCTCAACTTCATGCCACTTCCCCCTCACCGGGCCGCGGGGTTCGCTCGAGGATCTCGTCGATCGCCTTCTCCTCGGTGAGCCCCTTCAGAAGGTTCTCCGACTTGACGCTGATCCGCTTCCACAGAACCGGAGGCACGAGCTCCTGAATATCGGTGAGCTCGACGTGGCTGCGCCCGCGGATAGCCGCGAGCGCCTGGGCGCCTTTGTAGAGCGCCATCGACGCGCGCGGAGAAGCCCCGAGTTTGAGACGGCTGTCGTTTCGCGTCGCCTCCACGAGGTCGAGGATGTACCCGCGCAGCTCCGGGGCGATCTCGACGGATCCGATCTCGCCCTGGAGACTGATGATCTCCTCCGAGCCGGTGATGGGCGTGAGATCCGAGACCGGGTGAGTCATCCGACGTTGGCTGTCCATGATCTCCTTCTCCGCCTCCTCGAGCGGGTAGCCCATCCGGGTGGAGAGAAAGAATCGATCCTTCTGCGCTTCGGGAAGCGGAAAGGTTCCCTCGAACTCGACCGGGTTCTCGGTCGCGAGCATGAAGAACGGCCGCGGCAGCGGCATTGTGTTCCCGTCAACGGTGACGGTGCGCTCTTCCATCGCCTCGAGCAGCGCCGACTGCGTCCGGGGCGTCGCGCGGTTGATCTCGTCTACAAGGAGCAGATTGGTCAGGACGGGACCCGAACGAAACTCGAATTCTCCGGACTGCTGGTTGTAGATCGATACCCCGATCACGTCCGCCGGGAGAAGGTCGGGCGTGCACTGTACCCGCTGCATCTCCCCGCCGAGCGTCGCGGAAATCGCCCGCGCGAGAATGGTCTTCCCCACGCCGGGCACATCCTCGAGGAGCACATGCCCCCGGCACAGGAGCGCGACGAGCAGCTTCTCCACGACGTCGTCTTTCCCGTAGATGACCTTGCCGATCGAACCCTTGATGGCTGAGGCCCATTTCGCGATATCTGCCATGACTGAACTGTCCTCCACAAACCCAGGCGGGCACCATCACATTACGACGACCATGTGGCGACGTCAACCATTCCGGCGCCGCGGGCGCGTTCCACGCGCGGTCGCGTTCCACGCGGGACTGCGTGTCACGCGGTTGCGCCGCCCAACGGCTTGCCACT
The DNA here is from genome assembly GCA_007127335.1 of Spirochaetales bacterium. Taxonomy (GTDB): domain Bacteria; phylum Spirochaetota; class Spirochaetia; order DSM-27196; family SLST01; genus SLST01. Next base: position 3,662 of record SKZO01000339.1, read on the forward strand.
ACAATCGCTGAGAGAGGTCCGCAATGAGTAATGAGATCAAAGTCGCGATGATAGGGCTGGACACCAGCCACACGGAGGCGTTCGTGCGTCGCATGCCCGGCACGGGACTGCGGGCGACGCGCTGCCTCGCGTTCGAGACGCCGTTTCAGGATGCGAAGGGAATCGCCGAACGCACGAAGACGATGAAAGAGCTCGGCGTCGAGGTCACGACCGAGTTCGACCGGGCCGTGGGCGACTGCGACGCCGTGATGATCGAGCTCAACGATCCGGCGCTGCATCTCGAATACTTCCGCCGGTGCGCCGCCCTGGGTAAGCCGGTCTTCCTGGACAAGCCGCTCGCCGACTCGCTCGCCTCGGGCCGGGAGATCGCGGCGACGGCCGAGAAGCACGGAACGAAGTGGTTCTCCTGCTCGCCACTGCGATGTGAGACGACGCTCCTCGATGCGATCGAGAAGATCGGCACACCGCGGGAGGCGACCATGTGGGGGGTGCTCGGACAGGCGCCTACCGGGAGCTCGCTCATCTGGTACGGGGTGCACGTGTTCGAGATGATCGAGCGTGCCCTCGGGCCGGGGGCGCAGACCGTACAGGTCGCGATCGAGAACGACGCGACACGGGCGACGGTCACCTACGAAGACGGGCGTCGCGCCCGAGCGGAGTTTCCGTCAAAGTCGTACGGCGGCGTGCTGCGAAACGCCGGCGGCACGGAGGTGCGGTTCGACGTTCCGCCGGGCAGCGCCTTCTACGATGAGCTCGTCAAACAGGTCGCGGAGTTCTTCCGTACCGGAACGCCTCCGGTCGGCTCCTCCGACGCGATTGAAGTCATGGGTATGCTCGACGCCGCCGAGCGCTCGTTCCAGAGCGGAAGGGAAGAACCGGTATCCGTATGAGAAAGATACGAGTTGGAGTCATCGGGCAGGGCCGCAGCGGCCGGAACATCCACGCAAAGTGCCTCCACGAGCGGCTGCGCGACCGGTTCGAGGTAGGGGCCGTCAGCGATCCGCGGCCCGAACGGTGCGAGGAATCCCACCGGGAAACCGGCTGCGAGGTCCATACCGACTACCGAACGCTCCTTGAGGACTCGAGTCTCGACCTCGTCGTGAACGCGTCGATGAGCGACCAGCACGTGCCCATCAACCTCGAGATCATTGCCGCCGGCCGGAACCTCCTCGCCGAGAAGCCGCTCGCCCCGACCGCCGCCGACGTCGACCGCATGACGGAGGCCGCGGAGAAGGCCGGCGTCCTCTTCGCGGTTTTTCAGCAATCGCGATTCGCTCCGACCTTCCTGAAGCTGAGGGAGATACTCGATTCGGGCATCCTCGGACGAACGGTGATGATCAAGGTCGCCTTCAACGGGTTTGCCCGCCGCTGGGACTGGCAGACGCTGCAGGCGCGCGTGGGCGGGAATCTCTACAACACGGGGCCGCATCCGCTCGACCAGGCGCTGCAGCTCTTCGGTGACGAAGACCCTTCGGTCTTCTGCCTGATGGACCGCGTCAACACCTTCGGCGACGCGGAGGACCACGTCAAGGTCGTCCTGAGCGGCGCGAACCGCCCGACGATCGACCTCGAGATCTCTTCATGCGCCGGGCACAGCCCGTACGTCTACCAGGTCTACGCGTCGTGCGGGGGGCTCATCGGGGACCACGCCCGGCTCGAGTGGAAGTACTTCAAGCCGGAGGAGGCGCCGGAGCAGAGGCTCGTGCGCGATCCATTGCCGAACCGCGCCTACTGCGGCGAGGAGCTCACCTGGCATACCGACTCCTGGGAGTCGACGCCCGAATGGCTGAGCTTCGACTACCGGGTTGAGGCATTCTACGCCTCGCTCTACGAAACGATGGTGAACGGCGCCCCACTCGCGGTTACGGTCCCCCAGGTGAGGCGCCAGATCGCCGTGATCGAAGAGTGCCACCGCCAGAACCCGCTGTCGCGCCGCTTTGACGAGCCGGCCGCCGGTTCAGGCACATGAGGCGCGCGTGAAGGAGCGACCCGCCTACGACGTGCTTCGCGACGAGGCTGGTTTCAGCTGGTTCGTCGGATCGACGATCTATGCCCTGCTCGCCGTGACGGGAGTACCCATCGGCAGAGCGTACAACCTCGACCCGGATGTCGCGATCGACGTGTACCGCGAGGGCCTGCCGCGGTTCCGAAACCTCTTCCCGGACCCGACCGCCGTCCCTGACCCCGCGATCCACACGCCGGCGATCAGCTACGGCCACGTCAACTGCCTGGGAAGCGAGCTGCTCTTCCCGGAAGTGGGAGAGGTCGCGCACACCCACATCTACGGGTCGCTCGATGAGGGCATCTCTGCGCTCGAACAACGAGTCAACTGGCTCGAGGCGGGGATGTTCCCGCACTACCTCGCGTTCCGCGAGAAGCTGCAGCAGGCGTTTCCGGGGAAGGACGTCGGCCTGAGCTTCGGCTACGAAGGTCCGCTCACCACCGCCTACGAGCTGCGCGGCGACGGCATCTTCTACGATCTGATGGACGACGTGCCGCGCACGCAGGTCTTTCTCCGGCTCGTTACGCAGAGCGTGCTCGACTTCGCCAGGGCGCTGAAGAAAGTGCTCGGGGTCCCGCCGGTAAGCGACACCGGCCACATGTGCGACGACATCGCGAGCATGGTGCCGCCCGACCGGTTCGACGAGCTCGTGCTCCCCTTCTGGCACCAGTACTACGAAGGGATGACCACGGGCCGACGCCGTGCCCACGTGGAGGACCTGCGCGCCGACCAGCTTCCGTACCTCGAGGCGGTGGGACTCTCGTACTTCGACCCGTCCATCTCCCCCAGGCTCACCCCGCCCATCATCCGCGACCGTTGCCGCGTTCCCTTCGGGTGGCGGCTCGGCGGCTTCCATTACATGAACATGGACTCCACGGACGTGCGCGACTGGGTCTTCCAGGCGGTCGCCGACGGCGCGTCGGCGGTCTTCACCCACATAGACGACGTCATGTGCGAGCCGGCAAACGTGCCCAAGGTCCACGCGTTCATCGAGGCGGCGAAGGAGGCCGAGCGCACACTGGCGGAGGGCGGGACTCGGGAGGACGTGGGTGCTCTGGTGACCGATCGCGGGCGGAAGCGCTTCTGGGACCACTGGCCGCAGTAGGCCGGGCCGACGCGATACCGAAGGGAGGACGCGATGGGCGTGAAAAACGTCGTCATGCTGACGGACATTGAGGGTGCCGCGGGGATCGTGAGCTTCGAGACCCAGACCCGCGCGGGCACGCCGTACTACGACGAGGCGAGGAGGATCCTCACCGCGGAGGTCAACGCGGCGGTCGAAGGCCTGCTCGAGGCGGGAGTCGAGGAGATCCTCGTGGTGGACGGGCACGGCCCGGGAGGCATCCACTTCGAGAGCCTTCACCCTGAGGCGAAGCTCATGCACGGGCGGCCGATCGGCCTCGCGCGCGAATGCGCGAAGGTCCTCCCCGGCAGCGACGCGACCTGCATCGTGGGGCAGCACGCGATGTGCGGAACCGCCGACGGCACGATGAACCACACGCAGAGCAGCGCGACGGTCGAGCGCTACAGGCTCAACGGCAACGAGATCGGCGAGATCGCGCAGTGGGCGCTCTACGCGGGCTCCTTTGGCGTACCGACGATCTTTCTCTCAGGCGACGAGGCCGCCTGCCGCGAGGCGACCGACCTCGTGCCGGGCATCACGAC